>CAZKTX010000013.1:0-17191 GCA_964555805.1 uncultured Rikenellaceae bacterium | reverse complement strand
GAGGAATTTCGCAGACTTGTAAGCGAAGGTATTCCGGTTTCACTTCCGGAGCCTAAGCCATTCGACCCAAATGTAAGTCATACACCAAAGCGCAAGGATATTCTCACCCATGAAGAAAAGAAGCTGGCAGTCAGAAATGCCCTGCGCTACTTTCCACCCCGTTTTCACAGTGTTCTGGCTCCTGAATTTGCCGCTGAGCTTTCTGAGAGAGGCAGGATATATATGTACAGGTTCAGGCCTGATTATGAAATCAAAGCCAGGCACATAAACGAATTTCCGCACCGTTCTGTGCAGGCAGCCGCAATAATGCTGATGATCTCAAACAACCTTGATGGGAGAGTGGCGCAGCATCCCCACGAGTTGATCACCTACGGAGGGAATGGTGCAGTTTTTCAGAACTGGGCACAGTACCGCCTGACGATGAAGTATCTTTCTGAAATGACTGATGAGCAGACCCTTGTTATGAACTCTGGTCATCCGCTCGGACTTTTCCCCTCGCACAGGGATGCTCCGAGGGTCGTTATATCGAACGGGATTGTAATTCCAAACTACTCATCGCAGGATCACTGGGAGAAGTTCAATGCACTGGGTGTATCCCAATACGGTCAGATGACGGCAGGATCGTATATGTATATAGGACCTCAGGGGATAGTTCACGGAACTACAATCACAATTCTGAATGCATGCCGGAGAATTGAGAAAGCTGATGATAAAGATGAACTCAGAATCTTTGTATCATCAGGTCTGGGAGGAATGTCAGGGGCACAACCCAGGGCAGGCAGGATTGCCGGTGTCATTTCAGTTATTGCCGAAATAAATCCAATGGCTGCCGGAAAGCGGTTTGCCCAGGGCTGGGTCGATGAGGTCTTCTCTGATCTGGAAAAGCTGATCGCAAGGATTAAAGAGGCTAAGAAAGGTAATGCTGCTGTATCCCTGGCATATAACGGGAATATTGTGGATCTCTGGGAGCGCCTTGCGGATGAGAAAATCAAGGTGGATATCGGTTCCGATCAGACCAGCCTTCATAATCCATGGGCAGGCGGTTATTATCCTGCCGGTATCTCATTTGAAGAGTCGAACAGAATGATTTCAGACGATCCCGGTCGATTCAGGGAACTTGTAAGAGAGTCTCTCAGACGTCAGGTAAAAGCCATAAACACGCACTGTGATAACGGCACATATTTTTTTGACTACGGAAATGCCTTTCTTCTCGAAGCCTCACGGGCAGGGGCAGATATATTGAAACCGGGAGGAGGTTTCAGGTATCCTTCCTATGTTGAGGATATCATGGGACCAATGTGTTTCGATTTCGGCTTCGGGCCTTTCAGATGGGTCTGCTGCTCAAATGATCCGGCTGATCTTGATAAGACCGACAGGCTGGCAGCTGAAACCCTTGAGGCGATAATGAAGGAATCGCCAAAGGAGATACAGCTTCAGATGGCTGACAATATACGATGGATAAGAGAGGCCGGTGAAAACAGACTTGTTGTTGGTTCTCAGGCCAGGATACTATATGCCGATGCCGAAGGCAGGATAGGGATTGCCCGTGCCTTCAACAATGCAATTGCCCGGGGTGAAATTACAGCGCCGGTTGTTATAGGCAGGGATCATCATGACGTTTCAGGCACTGATTCTCCTTACCGTGAGACTTCAAATATCCGTGACGGATCAATGTTTACTGCCGATATGGCAGTTCAGAATGTAATTGGTGATTCATTCAGGGGAGCCACCTGGGTTTCACTACACAACGGAGGGGGAGTAGGATGGGGAGAAGTTATAAACGGAGGATTCGGAATGGTGCTCGACGGATCGCCGGAAACCGATCGCAAGTTGTCAATGATGCTTCACTGGGATGTGAACAATGGTATTGCACGACGAAGCTGGGCAAGAAATGAAGGGGCGATGTTCACGCTGGAAAGGGAGATGCAGAGAACTCCCGGACTTGAAGTAACAGTACCATATCTTGCTGATGACAGTGTAATTGACGAAGCTTTTGGTGCCGTGGCATCAGGCTAGGCATCTTTTTCAAGCAGGGCGACAGCTAATGAAACAACACCTTCTTCTCTGCCTGTGAAACCAAGCTTTTCAGTTGTTGTGGCCTTGATTGAGACCTCCCGGGGGCTGATCTTCAGAATCCCGGATATGGTTTCCTTCATTTTTTCCACATAGTTAGCAATTTTAGGCTTCTCAAGGCAGATTGTGGAGTCGATGTTAACTACATGGAATCCTTCCCTTTGAATAAGGTTTAATGTCTCTTCCAGCAGGATTGTGCTCCTGATGTTTTTGTATTTCAGATCGGTGTCGGGGAAATGAAATCCTATATCCCTCAAACCTGCTCCTCCAAGCAATGCATCACAAATGGAGTGCAGCAGAACATCCCCGTCGGAATGGGCCACACATCCGCGTTCAGAAGGTATCATGACTCCTCCCAGCCAAAGCTCACGGCCTGGTTCGAGGCGGTGAAAATCGATGCCCTGGCCTATCCTGATATTCATTATTGTTAATTGCCGTTTCCTTGAAGCGAATTGATATCGAATGCAAGCGAGAAGCGGAGAGTTCTTGCAAGGGGATGGTTCGATACAGTGGGCATCAGGTAAGAGAAATCGATTGTAAATCCTCTGAGTTTGAATCCTGCTCCGGCTGTGAAGTATTTCCGGTTTCCCTTGCTCTCATTTTCGTGGAAGTATCCGGCTCTGAGCGCAAACTGGTTGCTGTACCAGTATTCAAGTCCGATTGATGCGGTCCATTCACGGAGCTCCTCACTGAATCCGCCCGGAGCATCGTAAAACGACTGGAATATCGCAACGGGAACCGACACATTGGGATCTTTTCCGGCAATTATGCTGTCGGGATTGGAAGAGCTGTATTTCGGAGGTGTTGGAACGAGTAGTTTGTTGAAATCCACTGCAAGCGTCAGTTTGTTGAATTCGTCAAGCTCAACAGTACCAGAACCGCCAAGCCTGAGGTTCATCGGGATAAAATCAGAAGCCTGATCATCCGAATAACTCATTTTGGATCCGATATTTGAAAAGTTTACACCAAGTCCGACCTCTCCGTCCTTGCCGAACATGGATACGTTGTTGTTGTAGTATCCCGAAATATCAGCAGCGAAAGAAGTACCAGCTTTGGTTGCGTCACCTCCTGAATAGGATCCGCCGGTCAGGTTTGAATAGATGAATCTGAATGCAATACCTCCGGAAAAATGTTCGGCAAAAATTCTCGAATAACCAAGGTCGAAAGCAAGCTCGTTGGGTTTGAAAGTTCTTTCAAGATTGCCGAAATCGTCAGTGAAATGGACATCTCCAAGGGATGAATAGAGGAGGCTTGCGCTAGTAACCTGCTTATCGTCTATCCTGTAATAGCCTGTCAGATATGCAATATTGATATCCGGAACAAGATTTCTTAACCACGGCGAATATGAAATGCCGACTCCTGCATTGCCATCAATAAAAGCATATTTTGCCGGATTCCAGTGCTGACTGTAAACATCCGGTGATGTTGCAGCTCCTACATCGCCCATAGCTCCTGCCCTGGAGTCGGGGGCTATTGTAAGGAAAGGCACAACGGTCTGAATTGCATTCAGTTCCTGAGAATTAAGCCGGGCGGTAAGTGAAAATAACAGCAGGAGAAATATTGCGGGAGTAATTGTTTTCTTCATACTTTGTCTCATTTATTTTAAAGATGCAAATATAAAACAAATATATTGCCGACTTATTGTGTGGTTGTTAATAAATGATCATTCTTCCTGAAAGTGTGGACGTTTCACCGGTTTCAGAGGTGATTCTGACTGAATAGGGATAGATCCCTTTCGGGGCCTTCTGTCCGCCTGAAGTTCTCCCGTCCCAGATTATGGGTTCAAGCTGATATCCGGTTGATGTCAGGGTGTTGTTTAATTTATTGATAAGCTGACCGTTAATATTAAAAACCGACACTTCGACATCCAGAATCCCTTCGGGCCGGTTGTGCTGAAGGCTTATCCTTGTACTTTCGCTGAACGGATTGGGATAGTTAAGAAGGTTTTTAAGTACAAAGTGTTCTTCATCACCGGAATAGAAATGTATCGACACTTCAGAGGAATTATTGAAATTGTCCCAGGCCTTTAAAGTCAGGGTATGACTTCCCGGGCTTATTCCGTAAAGGGGATAATAAACTGATCCTGAACTGTAGCTTCCAAAATCATTTTGGAAATAGTTATTCAGTATAAAGGGGTTTGATCTGTCTCCGTCGAGCCAGAAGGTTATATCATGTCCAATACCGGTTCCGGCTGTGTTTATCCCTCCTCGATCCTTTATAAGTGCAAGCAGAACAGGATTGGTTCCTGCAATACCTCCGCTGCGGAAAAGAGTGTCATTAAGGAACAGCCTTATTAACGGACCTGATGAGTCGTTGAGGTCCGAATTACTGAATCCTCCCGTTAACAGGTCACTATAGCTTCCGTTCATATCCCTGTTGCCGTCGGATGCATAGTATATTATTTTTCCTTGTCCGGGGGAGTAGTCAATGTCCCTGGGAACAATGAAACTGAAGCGGAACCTTCCCTTAACAGCTTTCGTTTTGCCTGCAAAGAGAATTACATTTCTTTCAGTGAATTCAATTTTTTCTCCGCCGTCATTGGCAAGTGTTTCATTTAGAGATGGCTTTCCAAGCACTGTATGCGAAACGATTCCGTTGAAATCTTCTGCCGGGTTTCCTGAGATGTCTTCGATATGTCCTGCGATATTGAATACAGAAAGGGCCTTAAGTGTGTCGGTGGATTCGGCTGCCGGGAAGTTGTTTATTGAGTCGGTTACAACATTGCCATTCCATGGCCAGGCGAGTCGTAAAGCAGGATCGCCGAGCAGCAGGAAATTCCTTTTATTTGTGTTTGACCCCGACATGTTCTTGGCAATCCGGATAATGTCGCCCAGTCTCATTGATTTACCATCCTCACCGCGGTTAAAGGCTGTTTCAAAGATATTCCTGTTGAGAATGTAGTTGGGAGCTGAATAAACAAGCCGTGTGGTTGACATAAGCGCAATTGCACCGCCGCCGGGATGAAGAAGAATACTCTCACCTGATGACTGTTTTTCGATAGTAGTACCGGTTACGGGGTTGGATGAGATATCGTCGAAACGGCTGAATTCACATGTGGCTGTTATGAAGAGAGGAAGTTTGCCCTGATTGCGCCAGCTCCTTATGTCTGCCGGGGATATTATTCTTTCGTGGGCCAGACTTGTTTCGTTTCCATGCCCGACGTAATTGACAAGGAGAGCTCCGGAGTTGATTCTGTCATTAATAACCCTTGTTGCATCAGGATAGAACTGCCCTGTTGAGGTTGTGGATTGTTTGAAAGCATCGATATAGATCTTATCAATTACAGCCCACGGTGCCCGCTCTTCAGCAATGGCGACAAGTCCTTCTGAATCACTCATGTGTATATTGCCATCCTCGTCGTCCGCAATTATGCACAACAAATTTCTCCAATCACCCTGATCAGAAGCGTTCAGGTATTTCTCAATTTTGGAGACAAGAATCCTTGCTTCAGTAGTATCCGACACCGGGATCCTGCCAATGCCAAGATCTTCAGTGCCTGCATCTTCTCCTTCTCCATCGTCGAGAAGACCGTAGAAATCATCGGAGGTAAAGGAGGAGATAGTCACATTTGAGTTGATAGTCTGGTAGGTGGGTATATAATTAGTGTTTCCCGGAGGAGGGGTCCTGTTGTCAAATGATCCGTCGCCAAACAGGAGAAGGTAGCGTAATTTGCGCTCCCCGTTTTTCTGGCGCTGATATTTCATTCTCAGAAAGTTTCGTATGGCGACGATATCAGGTATGCCGCCGGAGAACTCATTGTATATCTGCTGAGGGGTAGTCACCAGTGATTCCAGTCCGCTTTTGGTCCTGTGTAATTCTGCAAGGCGAATTGCATAGGGATAGAACAAAGGGTGTACGACAATAACCATATCGGCCTCATTCGAGTTGTGAAGATCCTGGTTGGGCACCGGAATTTCAGCAATTTCGGGGACTTTTGCATAAGTCGGGCTGAACGCTATGAATGTTTTCAGCGAATCAGTTTCACTTCTGAACCTGATTTTACCACCGGCGCTTGTCAGGGCTTGTTCAACGGGGCTGAAGGGGTTGCTGACATCCCATATAATTGCATTTTCTGCCTCACCGGATAGCACAAATTCCGTGACAGTACCCTCGCTTACAGTCCGTGAGTCAACGAATACGGCATACCGGCCATTGAATTTGTTCTGTTTCCGGGCATGCAGGATTACATAATCGATCCATCCTCTTGCAGAGATTTCACCATTGTTGGAATATGTAATTCTGAATGCCGGTTCTGAAGATTGCGGGAAAACTTCGCCTGCAACTTCTGCAGTACGGGCCCATATCCCGGTTGCAGATGAAAGGTTGACTCCTTCAACCTGAACCGACGAAAGAGTTGATTTTGAATCGCTGAAGCTGAAGCGGGTTGCTATTGATGCCCTTGCCAGGGCCATTATTTTATATTTAATCTTTTCGGTCATCACTATATCACTGAATCCCGGATTAATCTCTATATCCCTTCCGCTCCCGGCAGTCTGATACCACTCTCTTCCTGAGTGCAGAATATTCTCCGATTCGATTTCATGAATGAAAAGATCATCTGATGTTTCTGTAATGAGACCGGGCTGATTAACAGGTTCTTTCGACCGGGTTACCCTTCTTCCGGGGGTCTGTCCTGATGTAAGGAAATAAAATGCAGTATCGGAATAGTTGTGTTTCCTATGGTTGAATTCCCCGGATGAATAGTCGTAAATCCACCTGTCAGTGCCTTGTCCGAAGAAAAGAATGTAATCACCTTCATTGAAGATCCCATCGGAACCGGTATTTGTAAAAATTGCAATTTCCTTCAGGTCGTCAGGTTGAGAGCCATCGTTATAGTAGGAGAGTTGACCGGTATTGTTTCCGAATATTTTTGGATTTGAAGGATTTTCGAGACCCAGAGATTTCAGGGTTGAATAATCAACTCTGTAGATGTTGTCTTCAGTTACTGAAATCCTGTACCATTTTCCGGACGAAAGAACAGATGAAGGAGACTGTTCCTGAGAGATTCCGGGTAGTGTCAGGATAAAAAATACAGTGATCAGGCACTCTGTCTTAAAATGTTTTCTCATTATGAGTGACAAAGATAGAAATGTAGTTAGGTTTTTGGTTTATTTTGCAGTTTGATAATTAATTTAAGAAATTATTACAGATTCAATCCGTTAGTAACAGGACTTCACTACTGATGAGATATTCTACCCGGATTATATTGCTTGTCTTTTTTACTTTAGGTGAAGCGGTCAACAGCCAGGAAACCTGCTACGGGCCGGGTTACCAGACCATGGTTATGAATAATCCGGCATTTTCCGGGAGTGAATATGATGGTACAATGAGACTTTCGTATATGAATTTCTATCCGGGTAACAATTATAACTTTCATTCATTTTTCATTTCCTATGATTCTTATTTTGAACCGCTTCATGGAGGCGCCGGCGCCTATATCGCCAGCGATCATGTTGGAGGTATTATGAATGATCTCAGGGGAGGCTTGTCATATTCATATTTTCTGCAAGCCGGAAGGGAACTGTACATAAATGGCGGACTATCAGCCGGGTTTTTCAACAGGGGATTCAATTTCGGTGATGCAGTTTTCCCTGACGAGATAGATGCAATTGGCGGTATTACATTGCCGACAGCTGATCTTCAGGGAAATGAAAACAGGACTGTTTTTGATGTCGCGACCGGTTTCATGTTCATTTACAGGAATATTTCCGGTGGTCTGGCAGTCTCTCATCTTTCGGGGCCGGATCCTGATGGCGGAGGATCGCCGGAGCAAAGGCTCGGGAGAAGGCTTTTTGTACATCTCACTGCCGATCTTGGCATTAAGAGGTTGAGTGGATTGAGACTTGTTCCGGCAGGAAGTTTCGAATTGCAGGGCGATTATAATTCAGTGGCGGCAGGTGCAGTTGGAGAGAGTAATAATCTGTCTGTCAGTTGTATGGTGATTATGGAAAACTCTGGCGGCATTGACTGCCAGACAGGGTTCTCCGTCAGGCTTGACCGAATGTCGCTTTTTTACGGCTACAGGTTCAATATTGCTTCGGAAAGCAGGGTTACTCCTTTTTCGCTGATGCATCAGACCGGTCTGAATTTCCGGTTCAATAATGTTGAAAAAAGAATTAAAGGGAGAACAATAAATGCACCTGATATGTAGTTATATTGGTGTCCTAAAAAAAATATTTAACAGGAAACGTATTTTTGAAAATCATAAATGCATTAAAATTAAGGAGTTATGTCTAGATTCAGAATCTTGTCGGTCATACTAATTTCGGCTCTGATTCTCTTTTCGTGTAAGGGGGGCAAAAGAGGCGATTCGAATGTATCACAAACAACGGGGTGGAGTTACAATGATCCTGACAATGGAGGATTTGAGGTTGCCATTGGCGCTGAGCAAAAAACCGGACCGGGACTTGTGCTTATAGAAGGAGGGCGATTCACAATGGGGCGTGTTGAGCAGGATGTGATGTTCGACTGGAACAATAGTCCCAGGACAGTTACTGTATCTTCTTTTTATATGGATGAGACAGAGGTCAGGAACGTAGATTACCGTGAATATCTGTTCTGGCTGAAACGGGTTTACAAGGATTATCCCGAGGTGTTCAGGAGAGCGCTGCCCGATACTCTTGTATGGAGAAGTCCGATGGGTTTCAACGATCCTTATGTTCAGTATTACTTCCGTCATCCTGCCTACAACAACTATCCTGTTGTGGGAGTAAGCTGGGTTAAGGCAAATGATTACTGTTTGTGGAGAACAGACAGGGTCAACGAACAGCTGCTTATCGATGAAGGGGAACTCAATCCTGATCCTAATCAGCTTAATGAAAAGAATTTCAATACTGAGGCCTATCTTGCAGGTCAGTATGAGGGAGTTGTTAACAGGCTGAGGGAAAGTCTTAATCCAAACCAGACGGAAAGACGTACCAATTTTGAGGATGGCCTGATGCTTCCTGCCTACAGGCTACCGACCGAGGCCGAGTGGGAATTTGCCGCCTATGCACTCAGGGGCAACACTTATGAGGAACGCATTTATGAAAGAAGGATTTACCCGTGGGATGGCCATAACGTAAGGAATGCCGCCAAAAAATCGCGCGGTGAGATGATGGCAAATTTTGTTCGCGGAAGGGGAGATCTCATGGGAGTCGCCGGAAGCCTTAATGATAACGGAAGCATTACAACCGATGTGAAATCATACTGGCCTAACGATTATGGTCTTTACTGTATGGCAGGCAATGTAAATGAGTGGGTTCAGGATGTTTACCGTCCGATGACATCTCAGGATGTTGAAGGATTCAATCCTTACAGGGGTAATGTCTACACCGATCTGAGGAGAGATGCAAACGGACAGGTTGTAGGCAAGGACAAACTCGGAAGGCTTTATGTGGATACTGTCAAGGATGCGGATGTTGCAAACAGGTATAACTATCAGAGAGGCGATTACAGGAATTACAGGGATGGGGATCTGGCGTCTTCGATTGTAAGCGGCTCCGACTGGACCGTTGAAGACAACAAGCAGGGATCGTCAAGGATGTATATTCAGGAGGAAAAGGAATATTATACTCTTATTAATGATAACGCCAGAGTATTCAAGGGCGGTTCATGGAGAGACAGGGCCTACTGGCTGAATCCTTCCACCCGCAGGTTCCTCGATCAGGAAAGCAGCCGCGATGACATAGGTTTCAGATGTGCCATGATCAGAGTAGGAAGCCCGTCAGGATTATAGGGTAATAAAATAATTTTATATAAATTGCCTCATTATGTTTTAATGAGGCAATTTTTTTTACTATGAACACAGAACAGCTTTACAGGATATTCCGGGAGGAGTCTTCGGGAGTATCAACAGATACCCGCACTTTGAAGAAAGGTCAGTTGTTTTTTGCGCTCTGGGGTCAGAATTACAACGGGAACGAATATGCTTCTGAAGCTCTTGACAAGGGAGCGTCGTATGCAGTTATCGATGATCCGGTTTATGAGACTGACAGGACTATCCTTGTGGACGATTGCCTGATGGAGCTTCACGGCCTTGCCCAGTATTACAGGAAAATGATTAAAGTTCCCGTTCTTGCAATTACGGGATCCAATGGAAAAACAACCACCAAGGAGCTTATTGCTGCTATAATGTCGAAGAAGTTAAGGATTCATTACACGAAGGGGAACTTCAATAATGAAATCGGTTTGCCTCTAACTATACTTTCAGCTCCTCCCGACGTGGAAATGTTGATACTTGAGATGGGAGCGAACCACCTGGGAGAGATCCGCACCTTGTGCAATGTTGCCCGGCCCGATTATGGTATAATTACAAATATAGGTACGGCCCACATTGAGGGTTTCGGATCCTACGAAGGGATACTCAAAGCCAAGACCGAGCTTTACGAACATCTCAGAAAGGTTAACGGAGTAGCCATCTACGATGATAAAAATCCCGATCTGACTAAAAAGATTTACAAGCTTGTAAGCAAAGGAATACCGTACTCTCATCCTACAGGAGTTGAACTTTCAGTTGAAGCTCTGCCTTCCGAGATGAACCTGGCTGTCAGGATCAGATATCAGCACAGGGTGTTTGACATTCAGACAGCTCTGTTTGGCGACTATAACCTTGATAATGTGAGAGCAGCAGTCGCTACCGGTCTTTTCCTGGGAGTGGGGATGGAAGATATTGCCGAAGCGGTAAGCAAATATCAGCCGGGCAATAACAGGTCGCAGGTGAAAACCACTGATAAAAACACTCTGATTTGTGATTCTTACAATGCAAATCCAACAAGCATGAGAGCCGCCATCAAATCGTTTGCGGAGCTTAAGGCCGTGAGGAAAGTACTTATCCTTGGTGACATGCTTGAACTTGGAGAAAAGAGTTCGGAAGAACATAAGAAGCTTATTGACGAGCTCAGCCAGGGGAAGTATGAAAAAATATTCCTTGTCGGATCTGAATTTAAGAAGGTTTCCAATGATTCAGTTTTCACAGTATTTAATAATGTGGCGGATCTCAGGGGACATTTAAAAATTGAACCGGTAACAGGAAGCCTTATTCTGATCAAGGGATCAAGGGGAATGACCCTTGAAAAGTTATACGATATACTTTAAAATGTTCAGTAAGTGACTGAAAGCGAGGGTTTATCGAACCTGACTTTAATAAGAAGGACTTCAGGTCTGCTGCCTGACCTGACACGGGGACCCCAAAGTCCGAAGCCTGATGAAACTATAAAATGGGTATTGCCTTTTTTCCTGTAGCCATAACTTAATTCATAAAGTCTGGAAGTAATAAGGTTTAATGGCCACATCTGGCCATTATGTGTATGGCCTGAGAGCTGAAGATCAACCCCGCTGCTCACTGTTTCATCAAGATTATAAGGCTGATGATCAAGCAGGATGAGAGGCCTTGTGCGGTCAGCATCAGCCAGGAGTCCGTTTAGTTGCATCCGATCCTTTCCAAAAAACCTTCTTGAATCCCTGTCAAGGCGTCCGGCAATCTGGATTCCTCCATCGAGTGTTACAACCTCGTCTTTAAGCACCCGTATTCCCTTGCTCTCTATGTATGGTATTGTCCTGGCACCGCCTCCAATGAATTCGTGATTTCCGGTAATTGCATACATTCCTCCCCTGCAATGTGGGCATGTAAAGTACTTGAGAAGATCGCCCCTTAGCACAGGACCTATCTCGCCATCCACAATATCGCCAAGAAGAAAAACAACATCCGGTTCGGCCTTTTTCAACATCTCCGAAAGCTTTTTCATACTCCTCTTCCTTATAACGCTTCCAAGATGAATAT
The DNA here is from genome assembly GCA_964555805.1 of uncultured Rikenellaceae bacterium. GTDB lineage: Bacteria > Bacteroidota > Bacteroidia > Bacteroidales > VadinHA17 > LD21. The sequence continues at coordinate 5,358 of CAZKTX010000013.1, read as the reverse complement.
CGGAGACGGCTGCAATCCTCAATTCCTTAATATCACCGGCCGGTTTGTCGATATTTATGTTGTATTCCGTTACTTTCGGTAAAAGAGCATTAATAAATCCGCCCGCAATAAGAAGGAAGCTGATTGCAATAGTACCGGCATATGCCCATTTTTTGTATGTAATTATGTTACTGCCGTTAAGAATTCCTGCCAGTCGAAGCAGTATTGAAATTATATCTGAAAGGAAAAGAAACAGAAAACCGTAGAGCATGAAGGCCAGCCAGAAGCCTCCGATAATATTCAGAACATCAGCAAATATGCTCGAATGCCTTGACTCCAGTATCTTTCCGGCGATAAAGAGAGAGGATAGCAAAAGAAAGACTGAGAAATACAACAGTTTATTTCTCTGGAATCCCTGAACTGCCCCGTATCCCTTACTGTAAATGTATATGTTTGCAAGTGAATATATTGCAAAAACAACAGTGAAAAAAATAACAAACTGGTGTGTTTTCATTAAATTGAATATTTAATTCCGAGGCTGGAGTAAACCTTTTGACCTCTCAGATAAAACCTCGAAACAACACTAATGTTCAAAAGGCAGTTCCCGTTTTTCGCAAGAGTCAGGCTTTTAACTGTTTCCCTTTTTGTCCGGAGCGAATCAATGCTTTTGTCAAAGTCCTTATGAGCCTTAAATATTGCATTGAAACTGCCGGTACGGCCTTTCATCAGGAACATTATTGCGGCAATGAAATCAAGAGTTTTTCTGAATGGAATTATCTTTCTGAGTCTGGATTCGGGGAGGTTTTTATAAAGAAGGAAGAGATTGTTTCTGAAGTTCAGGTAAGTCTTTTTTTCTGTATCATATGGCAGGGTTCCCCCTCCTGCATGGTAAATCACCGATTCCGGGATACATGTAACGCGGTACCCTGCCAGATGGAACCTCCAGCAGAGATCCACTTCCTCCATGTGGGCAAAGAAATCATCATCAAATCCCCCGCATTTTTTCCAGGCATCGGATCTGACAATCATGCATGCACCTGATGCCCAAAAGATATCAGCATTGCTGTCGTATTGACCTTCATCCTTTTCGACATTATCAAAGATACGGCCCCTGCAAAATGTATATCCGAATTTATCAATATAACCCCCGGCAGCGCCAGCATATTCAAAATAGTCTTTATTGCTGTACGATTTTATTTTGGGCTGGCAGGCTGCAACATCACGATTGTTGTCCATATACCCGATTAACGGTCTTAGCCAGCCTTCGGTGACCTCGACGTCAGAATTTAAAAGGACAAAATATTCTGCAGTGATCCGTGACAGGGCAAGATTATAACCGCCTGCAAATCCGTGGTTTTTTTCAAGTCTGATTATGCCAAGCGGTCCCCTGATGTTTTCAGCCCATTCAATTGAACCGTCGGTGGAACCGTTGTCGGCCAGATATACAATTGTATCACTACCGACAGAAAACTTCAAGGTAGTTTCCAGGAATTTCTTCAGCCAGTCTTTGCCGTTCCAGTTCAGTATGACAACAGCTGTTTTAACCATTTGCAGTCTCTTTTTTGTATTTCCACCTCCTGTGCGTCCATAGCCAGTGTTCAGGACTCTTTGTTATCATTTTCTCAAGCCTCTTAACGTGTGTATCGGTGATCTTGTATTTTGGAAGCCCGGAGGTATTCTCAAACAGAACCTCAAGAGTCAGTTCATAATAACCTCTTTTTATCTTTATAAAGTCAAGAAACACAACTGCCATGTCATACTTTGATGCGATTTTTTCAAGGCCTAGAAAAACCGGTGTCTCCTGATTAAGGAAACCGGTGTAGTATTCAATCAATGAACGGGCTGGTGTCTGATCCGACATGAATCCGTAAATACCCCTGATTCCATTCTCCCTGTATCCGATAATGCGTCTGACGATCATCTGCATTGGTGCCTGTTCTCCATTGTTTCTTGTTCTCTGGTCGTTCAGGAATTTGTTTAAAATTTTGTTCTTGACGGGTTTGTAAACACCGACGCATCTGTAATCAGTATACAACTGCATACAGGTGGCCAGCCACTCCCAGTTATTGTAATGGCTGTAAACTACTGCAATGTCCTTACCTGATTTGTAAAGGTTTTCAAGCAGTTCCGGGTTGGTTAACCGGACTCTCTTCATCAGTTGCTGATTGCTCATCCCCGGTAATTTAAGAGTCTCGATGAAGAGATCCGCCAGATGCCTGTAAAATCCTTTTTCAATCTGTCTGATTTCTTCAGGTGATTTGTCCGGAAATGAGTTATGCAAATTTTCCGCAACTACCTGCCTCCTGTACGACGGGAAGTAAAACAGGAAGAGGTAGAGAACATCAGAGAAAACGTACAGGACACCCAGTGGGAGAAAGTTGATTATCCGGTTGATGCCATAAAGAATATAGTATCCTGCCTTCCACATTTATCAGCAGGTTTTATCTCCCATGAACGATCTGATAATCTCCAGTATTTCAGGGTAGACAAGTGAGTTTGACGCCAGGGTCTCACTGCCGTTCAGACCTGTCATTTTTCCTGAAAAGTCGCTGAATTTTCCTCCTGCCTCTCTTACGATCAGCATACCGGCTGCAATATCCCACAGTTTAAGATCATACTCATAGAAAAGGTCATATCTTCCGCAAGCCACATAGGAGAGATCGATCGCAGCCGATCCCAGCCGCCTCACACCCTGAGTATGCCTGACAAGATATTTAAGGAGTTCCATGTAAGGGTCGAGCCTGTCAAAAAGATTGTAAGGGAATCCTGTGGCTACCAATGATCCTGACAAATGGGGAACCGGAGATACATTGATTCTTTTCCCGTTGAGCCAGGCGCCGCCGCCCCTCCATGCGGTGAACGTTTCACGACCTGCAGCTTCATGAACCACTCCGGCTATCACTTCATCGTCTTCCATAAGGCCTATGCTGATTGCAAAGGGATGGACTCCATGCAGGAAGTTGGTTGTTCCATCGAGGGGATCTATGATCCAGTTATATTTTTCCCCCTTTTTGACCGAAGTTCCCTCTTCTGCAATGAAGCCTGCTTCAGGTATTAGTTTAGCAAGCTTTTCAACCAGCATTCTTTCCGAACCTTTGTCCACATATGTGACAAAATTATTCAATCCCTTTATTTCAGTAAGATGTATATCGAAGGTTGCAGATTCCTTCATTATGAATTCCCCGGCCTCCCGGGCGGCAGTTTCTATTTGGGCACACAAGGCTTTCAGATCTTTCATATTTCAGTTGATTAATTCAGATGTCATTCTTCCTGAGCCGGAAATGCCTGTCAGTCTGACTCTCCTTATGGCTCCTGCAAGACCCGGATCCCATGGCAGTTCGGTCCTCAGGTAATTCTCCGTAAATCCTGATATCATTCCCTCGCTCCGGGTGTGTTCAAAAAGTACTTCAGCGGATGCTCCTGTGTTTATAATGCTGAATTTAGTATGTTTTTCTTCAGAAAGACGTATCAGCTTCCGGCTTCTTTCTTCCCTGACTTTGAAGGGAACTTTTCCTTTCATATTTTGAGCCGGAGTACCGGGACGTTCCGAAAAGTTGAAAACATGAAGATAGGAGAGGGGCATGTTTTCAAGAAAGTTGTATGTATCTGAGAAATCGTCATCTGATTCTCCCGGAAATCCAACAATAACATCTGCTCCGATGCCTGCCACGGGCATCAGGTTCCGTATCTTCATTATCCTGTCTTCAAACTGCTGGCGTTTGTATCTTCTTCTCATCAGTCCCAGCACTTTATCCGACCCGCTTTGGAGAGGGATGTGGAAATGAGGAAGTATTTTACGTGACCCGGCTGCAAGCTCAATTATCTCATCTGTCAGCAGGTTCGGTTCGATTGATGAAATCCTGTATCTGTCTATGCCTTCCACTGCGGTTAGTTCCCTTAGCAGACTGACAAAACTTTCACCGGTTGTTTTTCCGAAATCCCCTATATTGACCCCTGTCAGGACTATCTCTTTTGTTCCATTTCTGGCAATCAGTTCAGCTTCCTTAACAATTGAAGCAATATCCTGGTTTCTGCTTTTACCCCTTGCAAAAGGAATTGTGCAATATGAACATTTGTAGTCACACCCGTCCTGCACTTTCAGAAACGATCTGGTTCTGTCGCCGGAGGAGAATGAGGGGAAGTAATGATCATTGCCGGAAAGATCGCAGGAGTGGATTTCGGGCAGTTCCCTTTTCCTGGCGTCGCTCAGGAATGAGGCCAGATTGTATTTTTCATTTGTCCCAAGTACGATATCCACCCCGGGTATTGATGAAATCTCATCCGGATTAAGCTGAGCATAACATCCGAGCACTGCAATCACAGCATCGGGTGACTGGTGGTTGAATTTCCTGATTGCCTGTCTGCATTTCCTGTCTGCGATATCGGTTACAGAGCAGGTGTTGATTACATAGATATCGGCTTTTGCACCGGGTTTAACAACTTCATACTGGTCCTCCGGAAACGACCGGGCTATGGTTGATGTTTCCGCGAAATTCAGTTTACATCCGAGTGTATAGAATGAAACCTTTTTCCGGGTTTTTTCCATCTTCAGGGGATACTGTTTGAATTCGGCAGGCTGGCAATCTCTCACAGCCCGTAAATTGATGTTTATTTTCTGCTTCTGCTTTTCTCCTGTGGTAGTCTTGTAAGGTAGACATTCCTGAATTCAATGTCTTTTCCTTCGCTCTGAAGGCAGATATGACCCTTTGAGTCTGATATCCCTGTTGCCTTGTTCTGAAGTGTTCCGTTAACACTGACCTCAATCGTATTTGCTTTGCAGATTACTTCCATTGTGTTCCATTCACCGGCAGGTTTCTCTGAAGACTCTGCCATTTTGGTTACTACCCGGGAGTTATTCTTCATTTCATTCATTTTTGCCCCGTTCATACAGACAAAGTCACCGGCACTGCCTGCTTTCAGCTGATTCTCAAAGCATTTAAGCCATATTGTATCGGGAGTCTGCGCGTGAACAAAAACTCCGCTGTTTGATAATTCACCGGGATAACGCCATTCAACGTGAAGCTTGTAATCAGAATATACATCTTTGGTTCTCATATATCCGAAGGGGTCGCCTGTTATATGAATAACGCCATTCCGGACTGTAAAGACCGAAGCGGGGTCAACTGAAGGATCCCTGAGGTAAAATACCCAGTTTGAGAGATCGTTGCCGTTAAAGAGCTTGATCTCTGCACTTTTATTGCTCCTGGCTGATTTGCCTGCCTTTTCGTTATTGCGGGATTTCTGTCCTGTTGCTTCGAAAGATGTTCCTGTAACGATTATCAGGATAAGGAGGAGGAGTGTGGATAATTTGTTTTTCATTATTTTATAATTTTGATTTTAAAGGTCTGATGGAACCCACATGGTTGAAAATTATATACA
>CAZKTX010000012.1:0-42048 GCA_964555805.1 uncultured Rikenellaceae bacterium | reverse complement strand
TTTATAACGTATGGTTGATTCCTGAAAAAACATATCGTTTTGGGTAAATTTTTTATCGTAAAACGATAACTGAGATATCGTTTTACGATAAAAATTCGTGAATTTTTAAAAGCGGCTCGCGGTATGCGGTTTGCGGCCAGCAGTGAAACCTACGCCTTGAGTCTTGTGTCTTGCGTCGTTTACCCCTTCATCCTTCTATAACGGACTGATCACAAACCCGAACCTGTAACTCTTATCCTTAAGCTGGTATTCCTCATGAACCCTGGGCGACCAGCTGTCGTCGCCGCCAAGTCCCATCTGCTTCAGATCAATGTTAATGTAAGTATTGTCGCCGCGGAACAACATTTTTGAGGGCTTAGCCAGGTTCAGCGCCTGCTGCGAATAGTTCTGCACGTTAACCTCCATAAGCGGGGTACCAGTTATCTTCAGTCCGGTCTCGGCGTCATCAGTTATTCTTATCCAGCGGACATCGGTCTTGTTACCATTCTCCTGATGCATCACGTAGGGGAAGTACTGGTCCGAAACTGATCCTGACCAGAGCCCGACATGGGCGCTTTCCTTCCTGTCCTGATAGCTCTCGAACGGCCCTCTTCCATACCACTTTATGTTATCGTACAATGCTGGCATCGCAAACTGCATTCCTACCCTTGCAAGCGGAGGGAATCCGTCGGGAAGGTCAAGATCCATTGTGAAAACTATACTGCCATCGGTCCTGAAAGTGTAGCTGCCGGTGAAATCAATTGTCTTTTCTCCCACAAACACAAGGTCAGAAGCCACATCCATAACCACATCGCCATTGTCCTGAGGCCTGAAGCCGAGGTTCCTGACCCTGACACTGTAGCGATCGAGCCCGGCTTTTCTCCACCTTGCTGCAAAGCCGCTGTTCCCGCCTCCTGCGTCGTTGTCGGTCGGCACCCTCCAGAAACAGGGCTGAAGGGGTTCGGAGACAAGTTCCGAGCCTCTGAATACGTAGGATACAATTGAACCTGTTGCCCTGTCAACCTTAATTGCTATTTCTTTACCATTAATATTTATTATATCCCCCTCAGTAACCTGAAACGGTTTACCGGAAACACCCGCAACAGGAATCGCAGGAACCTGACCTTTAAGATGAATCTGCTCTGATGCAATATCAAATCCTCTTGCAGCATAAGGCAGATCGGTCTTTGTCCGGAACACCAGATTCAGAAAATACTCCCCGTCCTGCTGAAGCAGTTCACCACTGAGAGGTATGCTTACCTCAGCCGAGTCCTGCGGATTTACATTTAATTCTTCGACCGAACCCGAGCGAACAGGATAGCCGTTCCGGATCACTTCCCACTCCATTCTTACATTCCTGAGATCGGTGAAGAAGTTCAGGTTATTTATAAGAAGCTTCCCGTCGGATATACTCCTGACACGGATGTTCTGGATAATTTTCTTGAATTCGTGGGTCTCGGGCTGTGGAATCCTGTCGGGATTTATAAGGCCATCGTTTACATTTGCTCCGTCAACGTAATTAACAACATTCCAGTAACCGTCGCCGGTTCCGTCAGCTCTCAGCGCCTGGTCGACCCAGTCCCAGTTGAAACCGCCCTGAAGCCGCGGGTATTTGTAGAAAAGATCCCAGTATTTTTTGAAGTTGCCAAGGCCGTTGCCCATCGAATGTGCATATTCGCAGATTATAACGGGCCTCGACGGATCCTGGTTCATCAGTGAGACAATATCGTTGAGTGTCGGGTACATTGTAGAGATTATATCATACCTGGAAAGTACATTGGCGTAAGCCGGTGTTTTGCTTTCGTAATGGATGGGGCGTCCCGGATCGAGCGCTTTAATCGCCTTGTACATCGCATCGAAATTGGCTCCCCACCCGGTTTCGTTGCCCATCGACCAGCTGAATATGGAGGGATGATTCCTGTCGCGCATTACCATTGTCACTCCGCGATCGACCCATGCAGCCTTCCATTCAGGTTTCTCGCCAATATAATATTTGCGATTTGCCCATAGATCATGGCTTTCGACGTTTGCTTCATCCATAACATAGAGCCCGTATTCATCACAAAGCGAATACCACAACGGATCGTTCGGGTAATGACATGTGCGGACAGCGTTTATATTGAGCCTTTTCATAAGTACAATGTCGCGTATCATCGATTCTCGAGTCAAAGCCCTTCCCCTGTCGGGATCAAACTCATGACGGTTGGTTCCCTTTATATCGATGGCTTTGCCGTTGAAAAGGAGTTGTCCGTTCCTTATCTCAACTTCACGGAATCCGATCCTTGATGATATAACCTCAAGAACCTCGCCCGCCGAAGAGAGGAGCTCCATTGTAAGTGTATACAGATTTGGTGTTTCGGCCGTCCATTTCAAGGGGTCCTTTACAAGCTCGTCCATCTTTACGAGTGTCTCTTTTTTAGCGCCGACTGACCCGACTTTGATAACTTTCTCAATGACCGGTTTTGATGATGCATCGCTGAGCGACATTCTTACCGAAAGGTTCTTTGCAGATGCAGCGGCATAGTTCCTGACAGATACCTTAAGATTAAATGTCGCATCCTTATATTGTCCGTCAAGGTCGGTTGTCACGAAGTAATCCCTTATATGCTGTGAAGGCGTTGCAAAAATGAACACATCCCTGTATATTCCGCTCAGACGCCAGAAATCCTGGTCCTCCATCCAGCTCCCGTCCGACCAGTTCAGAACCTGAACAGCCAGAAGGTTATCTCCGGCCCTGAGCATTCCGGTTATGTTGTATTCCGCCGGAGTCATTCCGTCCTCATTGTAACCGACTTTTTTCCCGTTCAGAAAAACTGTTGCATTCGACTGTACGCCTGCAAAATGAAGGAATACCTGCTTTCCCTTCCAGTCGCCGGGAACCGTGAACGTCTTCCTGTAAAGCCCCGTGGGATTATAATCCTGAGGTACACGCGGCGGATCGGCCTTGAAAGGATGTGTTATGTTTGTAAACACGGGAGGATCGAAATTTCCCTGCAACTGCCAGTTGCCCGGCACTGAAATATTTGTCCACCTCGATTCATTTATCGAATCTGCCGCAAAATCTTCCGGGGTCTGCGAAGGATTTGCAAGATACCTGAACCTCCAGGCTCCGTTCAGTGATCTGTAAAACGATGAATTAGATTTGTCAAATGTAAGTGACGCAGCCTTATCCGGAAAAGGCATCAGTGTTGCATGAGCAGGTTCGTTATTGATGCGGAAAACGCCGGGATTTTCCCACTCCGGCAGACTCTGGGATGTAAGTATTACACCCGGAATAAATAAAAACAGAAGGGTTAAGGTCTTTTTCATCATAATATAATTTTGATTTTAATTGTATGATGGAACCACACATGGTTGAAAACTATAGCAACAGTTACTCAGGCCCCATTGATTATTTGCCCGTCTTTTATATGAAGAATTCTGTCGGACATGTTTGCCAGCTGCGTATCGTGAGTCACAATCACTATTGTCTGGCCAAAAGAATCCCTCAGCCTGAAAAACAGCTTATGGAGTTCGTTCTTGTTTTCGGAATCGAGGTTTCCCGACGGTTCATCGGCAAGGATAACCGAAGGATTATTTATAAGGGCCCTGGCAACGGCAACTCTCTGCTGCTCCCCTCCGCTTAGTTCTGAGGGTTTGTGGCCGAGTCTGTCAGTAAGACTCAGGAATCCTAGTATCTCGGCTGCCTTTGCCTCAGCCTCAACCTTGCTTTTTCCTGCGATGTAGGCCGGAATGCACACATTTTCAAGAGCCGTGAATTCGGGGAGAAGCTGGTGGAACTGGAAGACAAAACCGATATGGCTGTTTCTGAAAGCCGATAATGCCTTTCCCCTGAGCCTTGAAATATCTGTATCGTTAAATGTAACAGTCCCGTTGTCGGGCTTGTCGAGAGTTCCTATTATCTGAAGAAGTGTGGTCTTTCCGGCTCCGCTTGCACCGACAATCGAAACAACCTCGCGGTCTTTGATCTCGATATCAATTCCCTTAAGAACTTTAAGATCCCCGTATGATTTTGTTATGCCCTGGGTTTTTATCATTACAGAAATCCCATCAATCGGTATTGTTATAGTTGTAGTAGTTATCGTCGGGTTCGTTGATAGTCCGCTTGTAAGTGCTCTGTGGTTCCGTTGTATCAGCCTTTATAGCGCTGTCGATCTCATCAGCCTGCTTTTCAAGGTTATCCTTTATCTCTTCGGCACCCGATTCCAGATTCGACTTAACTTCACTCACATCGCTTTCAAGGCCGCTTTTAAATTCGTCCACCCCCTGCTGAAGGTCACCGGAGATATCATCAACGTCTTTCTGAATATTGGTTGAGATTTCATCAACGTCTTTCTGAATATTGTTTGAAATATCCCTGACCTCTCCTGATATTGTATTTGTGACCTCCTGGAAGTCTTTCCGGATATCACTTGTACTCTCCTCAAATTCCCGCTTTATATCATCTGTTGCTTTGCGGAAATCGCGCATCCCCTTCCCTATTCCCCTGGCTATCTCGGGCAGTTTATCTGCTCCGAACAGAAGAAGAGCCACTATAACGATTATTACTATTTCCTGACCGCTCATCTGATCCGTAATTCTGTTAATGCAGTCACAAAGGTAGAAAAAAAACAGATTAATACGTTATGGTGTTCAGCATATAAGGACTTATTAAAAATAAGCCGCCTCCCCCGGAAATTCCGGCAGGGAGGCGGCTGCATTGCATGCCCGGAAAGCTCCGGAAAACATTATGATTTCAGTCCTGTCTTTTTTGTCGTATCATATACAACTGCTGTTGCAACGAATATCGAAGAGTAGGTTCCCACTATTATACCAACCAGCATTGCAAAGAGAAAACCTCTGATCGTTGTACCGCCGAAGAAGAACATAATAATAAGTACGAGAATAGATGCTATCCCGGTATTCAGGGTACGGCTGAGGGTGTCATTCAGCGCCAGGTTCAACACTTCCTTTACCGGACGTTTCCTGTGCAACGGGATGAATTCCCTGAGCCGGTCAAATACAACAACCGTGTCATTTATCGAATAACCGATTACGGTTAGGATCGCAGCAATAAACGACTGGTCGATCTCCATCGAGAACGGCATAATTCCCCAAAGCAGGGAGTAAATACCTATTACCACAAGAGTATCGTGGATTGTCGAGGCAACGGCTCCCAGACCATACTGCCAGTTCTTGAATCTCAAGAAAATGTACAGGAACATTATTATTGTTGCAAATATGACAGCCATCACAGCCCTTGACTTTATATCCGCGGCAATTGTCGGTCCTACTGTCTCGGAGCTCTGCCTGTATTTAGAAAGGAACACATCTTTTGTCACACCGGAGGGGACCATGTCCTTCAATCCTTCGTAGAGAAGTGTTTCCACCTCAGCATCAACACCTGTTTCGTTGATTTTATATTTGGTCGTTATTCTTACCTGATCGTCGGAACCGTAGGTAACTACCTGAGGAGGTTCACCGAATGCATCTGAAAGGCGGGATGCAACGTCGGCTGTTTTCACACTTTCATCGAACCTGATTACGAAGGTACGCCCGCCGGAGAAATCGATTCCTGGATTCAATCCCCTGACAACAAGCGAAATTATACCAATGACCATTATGGCTATCGAAATACCGTAGAAGATCTTCCTTTTTCCGATGAAATCTATTTTGGTGTTTTTCAGGATATTGGCAGTCATCTTTATCGAGAAAGAAAGCTTTGCATTACGCTTGAGCTGCCATTCATAGATAAGACGGGTAATGTAAATCGCGCAGAACAGTGATGTAAAGATACCAATTACGAGGGTGGTTGCGAATCCCTTTATCGGACCAGTTCCGAAAACATAAAGAATTACACCCGTAAGCAGTGTTGTAAGGTTCGAGTCGATTATAGCAGAAAAAGCGCCTTTATAACCATCGGAAATAGCAAGCTTCATCCCTTTGCCCGCCCGGAGTTCCTCCCTGATCCTTTCGAATATAAGCACGTTGGCGTCAACCGACATACCCATTGTGAGCACGATACCGGCGATACCCGGGAGTGTGAGGATTGATCCCAGGGAAGCAAGAACACCCATCAGAAGGAAGATGTTTGCTACAAGCGCTATATCGGCAATTGTACCTGCACTCCGGCTGTAGTAGAAAATCATGTAGGCAAGAACTATCAGGAATGAAATTATGAACGACACCATTCCTGCATTGATTGCTTCTTTTCCAAGAGTCGGTCCCACAACTGTATCTGACACTATCCTGGCAGGAGCGGGCATCTTACCCGACTTAAGAATATTTGCAAGGTCGTCTGCCTCTTCAATAGTGAAGTCGCCTGTTATTTCAGTGTTGCCCCCCGTGATTTCGTTGACAACCCTGGGGTATGACCTTACGTAACCATCGAGCAGAACCACTATACAGCGGTCGACATTGTCGCGGGTCATCCTGGCCCATGTCTTTGCTCCTTCAGCATTCATCGTAAAATCAACCTTAACTTCCGAGCCGGTTACCCCGGTGGTGGGCCTGGCTCCTGTGATCACATCGCCTGAAAGGGGAGCCCTTCCGTCGCGGGTGGTTATCTTTACGGCATGAAGTTCATAGAGTGTTTTACTCGGATCGTATTTATAAGGATTCTGGCTCCAGCGGAAGAAAACGTCGCGCGGGAAAAGCGCCTTAACCTGGTTCATTGACAGATAACGGTTAACCTGCGCGGTGTCGATCCCGGCGGCAAGTCCGACCATGCTCGAAGGCAATGGTTGTCCCTGTTCGGTGACACGCGGACTTAGTAATCCGAAAAGGGGATTCTGAACATTGAACTCTTCACGTGTATCAGCAACCGCCAACCCTGTGTCACCTGTTATCAAATCCTCAAGCGATTGGCTTCCCGCCGCAGTGTCGGCCGGCAGTGATATTGATTCAGAAACCGATTTTGTTGTGTCGCGAAGAAGTGTGCTGGATTCTATTTCCCTGATAAGACTATTTGCCTGGATAAGATAGTTGATTATCTCAGTATTCTCATAGGTCTCCCAGAATTCGAGGTTCGCAGTTCCCTGAAGCAGTTCCCTTACCCTCTGAGGGTCATCCTGCCCGGGCAACTCAATAAGTATGTTACCTCTTGTTGAAAGGCGGGTGATATTAGGCTGCACAACCCCGAAACGGTCGATCCTGGTACGTAGAATGTTGAATGCATTTGAAATGGCACTCTCGACTTCTGTATCAAGAACCTTCAGGACATCAGCATTTGAGGAGTTGAAGTTTATCCTGTCGCGAAGCTCAACAGTACCGAAAATTGCGGCCAGCCTTGCATTTGGATCTATAGTCTCGAAAGCCCTGCCGAAAAGGTTAAGAAAATCGGCTCCCGCCTGAGTCTGGTATTGTGCCTTTGCCCGGGCAAGCGCTTCATTGAATGTCTTGTCGGGATTATAGTTTGAGAGAGACTTCAGAATGTCTTCAACCGATACCTCAAGTATCACGTTCATCCCGCCTTTAAGGTCAAGACCGAGATTCATTTCTTTCTTCTGAACTTCCTTGAAGGTGTGCCCCAGGTAACTCCATTTATCTTTTGGCAGAGCCGATAATGAATCAAGGTACTTCCTTTGTTTCACCATGTCGCCTTCTGCATACTCCCGGGCATCTTTCCTGACTTTCCAGGTTGCACCGGTAAAAGAAAGCTGGTAAATGGATACCAGAGCCAGTGCAATTGCCAGAACGATAATAGCTGCTTTATTTTGCATTTCTCTCTAATTTGAATTTTTGAGGTATTTTTCCGATTATTCTTTATTGAGGCGCAAAGATATTAATTTTTTACAAAAACTTTAAAATTTAACTGGGACATTGCATTGAGTTGCCCCGCTCTAAGCTATTTAAAAATTAACAGGGACATTGCATTGCAGTGTCCCTGTTAACAAACCAGATGATATCAAACTTTATTCAAGTAATTTTTCAAATTCCGTTTCAAGAGGTTTCCTGTTAACAAAATCGTACAATGCAAGTGAACGGATATTGTAATAGTAGCTCCAGTAGTTCTGCAGCGCCTGTATGTACTGTCTTCTGTTCTGGTCCTTCTTTGTGTCGGCGTTATTCAGTTCGAGGATGGCGATCTTGCCGATAAGGAATCTCTGCTTTGTAACTTCGTACATCCTCATTGCAACCGTATCAGATTTAGCCGCAACAGCCACCTGTGCTTTCTGCAGGTTGAACTGCTCGACGTCAAGAATAAGGTTCTGCTCGAAATCGACAAGGGCCTGGTCGGATGTAACCTGTGCAAGTTCGAGATTTGAAACAGCCATCTTATATCTTCCGCGTCCAAGTCCCCAGTCGAGAATAGGCACCGTCACTCCCAGCCTTATGTTCTGCTGCTGGTTTGACTGGGCATAAGCCAGGTTGAAATCTGGATCCTGATCCCTGGTTCCGAATGAAGCGATAAGATTGGCATTCAATCCCTTTTCAGCCTTTGCCTGAGCCACGCTGCTCTGAGCTGTCATGACAGTAAGCTGCTGCTGAAGAATAGTAGGGTTATTTGCCCTTGCCAGTTCAAGCACCTCGTCGGGGCTTACCTGAAGTTCGGGTATCTCAGTCGGGATTATGAGTTCCAGCTTGACATTCTCGTTGAAACCAAGAAATGATTTAAGCCTTATCTCCCTGTCGCGGAGGTTCATTTCGGCTTCCCTCCTTTGTGTTTCAGTGTTTAGCCATGTAAGCTGAAGTTCAAGCAGCTCGTTCTCCGCTATTGTACCCAGTTCAAACCTTCCCTGCGCAATTTTGTAAAGAGTGTCGGCATTGGCAAAGTTCATCTCTGCTATCTGCTTGTTGCTCTGGGCCAGAGCCAGACCAAAGAAATACGTTACAGCCTGTGAATGAACCCCTTCAATATTTGAAAGATAAGTCTGTTTTGCTGCGGAGTACCTCAGCGGCTCGGTTTTTTTCTGCCATTTCAGCGAATTATACCTGAAAAGAGGCTGGGTAAGACCTATGCTTACCGGGACTGTAATAAAGTTTCTGGAATCTCTCTCAAAGTCGTTCTCAAGAGTCAGATCAGAGTTGAGTGACAATGTACCACCGGTGAAACCAATATTCTGTGAGAGAGCAAGTGAACCAAGGTTACGCAGTACATTTGTGGATTTATAATTCCAGGTCTCAGTCGTGGAGTTCCAAACCCTTTCGAACGCTGTGCTGTAATATGGTGTTGTTCCAGTGAAAGTCAGTGACGGCCTGTATTCTGCCTTGAAAGTACGGTATTGCCAGTAGCTTGCACGGAACCTGTTCTTTGCCATCAGAGCATTTGGAGACTGTTCCTCGGAAAGTTTCATGACATCCTCAAGGGTCAGCTTCTTTAGTTCCTGCGAATATGAATTCCTGATCGGGAACAGCAGCAGAACAGCTGCCGTCAGTAACAAAATCTTCTTCATCTTTATTTTTTTATTCGTATCTTAATGATTCAATTGGATCTTTCTCGGATGCATTTTTGGCCGGCCGGTAACCGAAAATAACACCCACAGCGGCTGAAACACCGAAAGCGATAAATATGGAAAAGAAGGATACAATGGTCATTATTCCTGCAACCTGTTCTATGAGTTTGGCCATTATGACCCCGAGGAATATACCGATAAAACCACCTGTAACACTTATAAGCACTGCTTCAGAGAGGAACTGAACCACTATGTCCATCTTCTTGGCTCCGATTGCCATCCTGGTGCCTATCTCCTTTATCCTCTCCATAACCGAGGCATACATTATATTCATAATTCCAATACCTCCTACAAGGAGAGAGATGCTTGCGATAACCCCGAGAACTATATTGAAGATATCCTTTGTCCTTTCCTGCTGCTTGAGCAGGAGTTCCGGAACCGTTATCTCAAAATCCTTTACGTTTGAATGACGCCTTGCGAGCATGCGGCTGAGTATCTCGGTGCTTGAATTCAACTGTTCTGTTTCGTTTACCTGAACTACTATCCTGTCGAGCTGGTTGTAGTTTGTTTCCACGTTTGAGGCATCGGAGCTGCTGACAACAACGCGGGCCATTCCTCCCATACCGCCGGGACCGCCCATTATCATCATGTTCGAGGAGGCTTCCGAAACAAGCTTTGTGTTCACAAGTGCCCTGTTCTGAAACCTCAGAAGCATCGTCTGAATCGGAATATAGATATTGTCGTTGTATACGTTGACTCCCTTTTCCTCAAAACCGGTAAGACTGACGTTTGTTTTCTGTAGTACACCTATAACCTTGAGCCATATCCCGTTGAACTTGATATACTGTCCGATCGGATCGATCTTGCTGAAAAACTTTGCCCTTATGTTGGCGCCTATAATACAGACCTGGATGCCGTTCTTTTCCTGGTACTCATTGAAGATTGTACCATCGACAAGAGGCAGGTTGTACAGATGGAAATAGTCATTCGACACTCCCACCAGCTTGGCAGTGTATTTAACTCCATTCATCATTGCAACCGAGTTGAATGATATTTCGGGGCTTATCCTTTTAACTGACGGAAGGGTTTCGCGGATAGCTTCAACATCGAGCATGCTGAGGCCCCTTGAGAATTTCTTTGCCTGTTTTTCGGTGTCCTCTGAGCTTGAAGACGTCTCTTCCTGGATAATCGGATTGATGAGAATGTTGTTTACCCCAACCATTTTCATCTGTTCCATGATTTCCTGCTTCGCCCCTTTTCCGATAGCAAGCATTGCAATAACCGCAGCCACTCCGAAAATGATGCCAAGCGCTGTAAGCATTGACTTCAGCTTGTTTGAAACTATTGATTCAACGGCAATTTCTATGTCGTGAAAATATCTGAAGAAGAATTTGAACATACCCTGATTATTAGTAGATTAATTCTGATTGGTACGCTGTGAACCTGCGCCCGGAGCCTGTCCCTGCTGACCGGCAGGCCTTGTGCGGGCGGATGTATCCCTGCGTGCATTCTGCATCCTTTCCCTCATTGCGGGATCATTTCTCATCTGTTCAAACCGCTGCCTCATTTCAGGATTGCTTTCCATCATCCTCCTTAAGGCGGCAGTGTCTCTCTGGCCTCCGGGCCCTCCTCCCGGCATCATCATCCCGGGTCCCATTCCCTGTCCCATTCCAAATGCGTTATTTCTCTCCCTGGCTCTAATAACTTCTTCCTGTGCCTTCTTCTCTTCTTCTTTCTTTATCCTGGCACGTTCCTGGTTAACTGCAATCAGATCTTCTCCGGCTAATTTATATTTCTCGGGTTTTTCGGGTGTGCTCAGATGGATCTGGGTTCCTGGTTCAAGGCCCTGCTCAACCACAACATTATTCTCATTTTCCTCACCGGTGACGATTATCTGCCTGGCGCCTTTCTTTGTGTAAACGAACGGGATACTGTCAGCACCGAGCTGAACGCTTTCAATAGGTATGTATGTAACATTATCGATTGTCCTGGTTATAATCTGGTTGCCTGTAGTCATCGACGGCCTGAGTATCGGATCGGTGTTGTCGAGTTTAACAACAACCTCGAATACCTTGGCATCTGCATTGGGAAGCTGTTCTCCAATATTCGCAACCGAAATCACCGACCCCTTGTATGACTTTTCAGGGAAGGCATCAACCAGAATATTTACTTTCTGCCCGACAGCGACCTTGCTTACATCTATCTCATTAACGTAGGTCTTAGAAATCATTGATGACATATCCGGAAGGGTTGCAACAACATTGTCCCATGGTGAAATGGATGACCCCACCTTTCTTTTTGCATTCGTCCTGTCCCTTTTATAAATAACCATGCCATCGGAAGGAGCATAGATTATAAAATTGGCCAGTACCTTCTGAAGATCACCTACTTTCTGGCGCTGTTCAGAAAGGTTGAATTTAAGTGTCCTCATATCTGAATTTGCCTGTTCAACTTTCAGCGAATATCCCTTGATAGCCTGCTCCAGTGAACGTTTTGCCTTGTCGAGCGCAATCTCAGCCTGCCTGATTGTTGTAGGCGGTTCGAATTTCGACTGGTCGAGCGTTATCTCCGCTTCCTCAACAGAAAACCTGAGGTTTTTGATGTTGTCGCGAAGATCGCTGAGTGTAACCGCAGTATCGAGCATCTTAACCTCGAGATTTGTCTCCTGGGTTGTAAGCCTTTCAATCTCATCCTTAAGCGTGTTGTCAAAGGAAGTCCTGTCGAGTGTACAGATATAATCGCCAGCTTTTACCTGGGTTCCTTCCGGCACCAGATCGGTAATTTTTATCTCGGCTGCCCTTATCTGCCTGCTCTGAGAGAAATCGGGACCTGTGATATCCGTGGAATTTTCAGCCTGGAGTTCCCCAGTGGTTGAGACAACAACCTCAAACAAACCATTCTTTGCTTCCACATACAGATTGGCAAGGTCTTTCTTCTTTGCAGCCTTTCCGATTAGTATCAGGGCTATTATTGCAGCAACTGCAACCAACCCTATAATGACAACTGACTTTTTCATGTATTATTCAAATTATTTTATTGTTGTAAGTTAAGCTTCTCGTCCTCAATCACGGGTGCAAAAATATTCAACTGCACCCTACCCTTAAACCTTTTAACATCTTTTAATGTTTATCCGTTTAGTTGCTCCGGTGTAAAGACACTCATAGCAATCCTTTTATTCCGCTGAGGTCTTAAAAAAAGAAAATTATTTGACTTTTTTAACAATTTCGATTACCCTATCAGCAAGATTTTCAGCCTCCCCGGAGGTCGGGCCTTCGGAATAAATTCTCATGATGGGTTCGGTGTTTGATTTCCGGATCTGCACCCATCCGTTGCCGTATTCAATCCTCATACCATCCCTCTCGTCGATCTCATGACCGCTGAAGTGCTCCCTTACAGAGTCGAGAATTCCTGAAAAGCTTACTCCTTCGGGAAGGTCAAGCCTTTTCTTTGCCATGAAATAATCAGGATATGTCCTCCTGAGTTCTGAACATTTCATTTTGCCGAGAGCCAGGTGTGAAAGGAAAAGTGCAATGCCTGCAATTGCATCGCGGCCGTAGTGTATATCGGGATAAATGACCCCTCCGTTTCCTTCACCTCCTATTACTGCTCCCCGTTTCTTCATCTCCTCAACAACATTAACCTCTCCAACTGCTGCCGTGAAATAACGCCCTCCATGCTTTTCAGTCACATCTTTCAGGGCCCGGGTGCTCGAAAGGTTCGATACAGTGTTTCCCGGCCTTGATGCAAGAATATAATCGGCTACCGCCACAAGCGTGTACTCCTCCCCGAACATCGATCCGTCTTCGCAGATGATCGCGAGGCGGTCGACATCGGGATCAACGACAAACCCAACATCAGCTCCCGATCGGGCCGTAAGCGAGGAAATCTCAGTCAGATTTGCCGGAAGAGGTTCGGGATTATGAGCGAAATGTCCGTCAGGTGTAGTGTTAAGCTCAATAATCCTGCTGACTCCAAGCGACTTCAGCAAAGCCGGTACAATTATGCCACCCACCGAGTTGACACAGTCGATTGCAACAGTGAAATCAGCTGCCTTTATTGCTTCACGATCGACCAGACCGAGTGCAAGCACCTGTTCTATATGTATGCTGCCCCATGAATCATCATGAACATAGGAGCCATAAGCATCAAGAGTTGCATAATTGAAATCTTCTGATTCAGCAATCGCGAGCAGTTCGGCTCCGTCGGCTGCCGAAAGGAATTCTCCTCTTTCATTCAGAAGCTTAAGCGCGTTCCAGTCGGCAGGATTGTGACTGGCCGTTATAATTATTCCCCCATGCGAGCCGGTTCCTGTCACAGCAATCTCAACTGTAGGTGTGGAAGCCAGTCCTATATCTGTAACATCTATCCCAAGGCTCCTCAGTGTGGTTGAAACGAGGGTACTGACCATGCTTCCCGACCTGCGGGCATCGCGGCCGATAACTGTCATAAGCTTTTTACCCGTGTGCCGGCGGCCGAGCCAGGTCCCATAAGCTGAAGCAAATTTTACAATATCAACAGGCGTCAGGCTCCCGCCTGGTCTCCCGCCAATTGTACCTCTGATTCCCGAGATGGATTTTATCAATGACATATAATTCCGTTTTTAGTTGGAAAAGTGTAAAAGTAACCTAAATCGTAATATTGTCAAATAATTGTACCTTTGCACCCTGAAGAAAATCCATATGGAACAAAGGAAAAATCTCCGGACTTCCCGTCCGAAGAGGGAAAAATCCGGAAAAGAGAAAGAAACTGACAATAAAAGCGAAATGAGACTGAACAGGTTCATCGCCCACAGCGGTATCTGTTCACGACGCGAAGCTGATGAGCTGATAGCGAAAGGACTCATTACGGTCAACGGGAAGGTGGTTACAGATCTCGGGACAAAGGTACTTCCCAATGATAATGTGATGTATGGTAAAAAGAGGTTGAGCTCAGAAAAGAAAGTCTACATACTTCTCAATAAACCAAAGGGTTATGTCACCACTGTTGAAGATCCTCATGCAGATCAGACAGTGATCGACCTTATCGGAGATGCCGTTACAGAAAGAGTCTACCCGGTGGGACGCCTCGATAAGGCGACAACGGGAGTGCTCCTGCTTACAAATGACGGCGATCTGACCGGAAGACTTACACACCCTAAATATAAAAGGAAGAAGATATATCATGTCTTCCTCGACAAGGCAGTTACAAGAAACGACCTCGAACAGATTGCCGCAGGAGTTGATATAGATGGTGAAATAATTGCGGCTGATGCAGTCTCCTATGCTGATCTGGACGATAAAACACAGGTCGGTATAGAGATCCATTCAGGCCAGAACAGGATAGTGAGAAGGATCTTTGAAAAACTTGGCTACCGTGTTAAAAAACTCGACAGGGTTTATTTTGCCGGACTGACAAAGCTTAACCTGCCGAGAGGTAAATGGAGATTCCTTACCGATAAGGAGATAAGCATGCTGAAAAGGGGAATATTCTAAACAACAATAATGAATCACAAATCAGGTTTCGTAAATATCCTTGGAAATCCCAACGTCGGCAAATCAACAATAATGAATGCCCTTGTTGGTGAAAAACTGTCTATTATAACATCAAAGGCACAGACAACACGTCACAGGATAATGGGTATAGTGAACGGGGAGGACTTCCAGATCGTCTATTCCGATACCCCGGGAATCCTGAAACCTAAATATAAGCTTCAGGAATCGATGATGAGCTTCGTTGATATTGCCCTCACCGATGCCGATATAATTCTATACGTTACCGATGTAAAGGAAGAGTACAGGGATGATACTGGTTATACACAGAAGATAAAGGAGTCAGGGATCCCTGTCATCGTGGCTGTCAACAAGATAGATCTGAGCAATCAGACAGAACTTGAACTCGTTACTTCCACCTGGAAGGAGATTTTCCCCGGTTCACCTGTAATTCCTGTCTCGGGATTGAAAAAATTTAATCTCGACACCCTCCTTAATGCAATTACAAGCATGCTGCCGGCAGGGGAGCCTTATTTCCCGAAAGACCAGCTTACAGACAAATATGAAAGATTCTTCGCATCCGAGATAATAAGGGAAAAAATCCTGACGAACTATCAGAAAGAAATCCCGTACTGTTCCGAAGTGGAGATCGAGAGTTTTCAGGATGAGCAAAAAATAATCAGGATAAGGGCTTTGATACATGTTGCCCGCGACAGCCAGAAGGGAATAATAATAGGTCATAAGGGAGAAAAACTCAAAAAGACCGGAAGGGAAGCAAGGCTTGACATGGAAGATTTCTTCGGGAAAAAAGTCTTTCTTGAAATGTACGTAAAAGTCACAAAGGACTGGCGGGAGAAACCGTTAATACTTAAAAGATTCGGATACAGGTAGTCAGTCTGCATCCATAAAACTGAAAAATGAGCAAAATTGCAGCAATAGTCGGAAGACCGAATGTGGGCAAGTCGACCCTTTTCAACAGGCTTACCGAATCGAGGGAAGCAATTGTCGATGAGGTGAGCGGAGTCACACGCGACAGGAACTACGGATCGTGCACCTGGAACGGGGTAACGTTCTCGGTGATTGACACCGGAGGTTATGTTAAGAACTCCGATGATATTTTCGAAGAGGAGATAAACAAACAGGTGATGCTTGCCGTGGAGGAAGCTGATGTACTTTTATTCATGGTAGATGTCACTACCGGAATAAGTGATCTGGATACTGGTGTTGCCGAGCTTCTGAGAAAGAAAGGGAAGCCTGTTATACTTGTTGTGAACAAGGTCGACAACAACGAACGTATTCCGGAGGCTGCCGAGTTTTACAGACTCGGCCTTGGCGACTATTACACCGTCAGTTCAATGACCGGAAGCGGTACCGGAGAACTTCTCGATCATCTTGTGAAACTGCTTCCCGACCAGCCTGAAGAAATCCTGCCTGATATCCCGAGAGTTGCAATTGTGGGCCGGCCCAATGTAGGTAAATCATCACTCATAAACTCCCTTCTGGGGGAAGAAAGGAATATAGTCACCCCGCTCGCCGGCACAACCCGCGATTCGATTTTTACACGATTCAATAAGTTCAATCACGACTTCCTTCTTGTCGACACTGCCGGACTGAGAAAGAAATCAAAAGTCAGCGAGGATATTGAATTCTACTCAGTGATGCGGGCAATTAGGTCGATCGAGAGTTCCGATATCTGCCTCCTGCTTATAGATGCAACAAGAGGGCTGGAGTCGCAGGACATGAACATAATTTCTTTGATCCTGAAGAATAACAAGGGAATGATCCTGCTTGTAAACAAGTGGGATCTGATTACAAAGGAAAACAACACTGCCCTTGCTATCGAAAAAGAGATAAAAGCAAGGACGGCGCCCTTTACAGATTACCCCGTACTATTCATTTCGGCAACAAACAAGCAGAGAATACACAAAATACTTGACATTATCGACAGGGTCAATGGCAACAGGAACAGGAAAATCCCAACCTCGGAACTCAATGATGTATTCCTGAAGATAGTGAATGACAATCCGCCTCCTGCATCAAGAGGGAGACACATAAAAATCAAGTATGTCACTCAGCTTCCTGTCTATACACCCTCATTTGCCTTCTTCTGCAATTATCCCGAGAGCATAAAGGAGCCTTATAAAAGATTTATAGAAAACAGGATAAGGGAAAAATATGACTTCAGCGGTGTGCCTGTAAGGATATTTTTCAGGAAAAAATAGTTTACTTTGGTGTGATTTTTGTGCAAAATGATGTATTATCACCGATATATGAAGATCAAAGCTATTCCGGCTGCCATTCTGCTTTCTCTGGTTGCTTTTACGTCCTGCGGAAAACTTGAGAGCCTTCCTCCCGAGCCCAATATCGATTACACAAGCTTTACAGTTTTTGACACGCTCGACCAGCTTGGAAACCAGGTACGGTCGGGCAGGCTGAAGTTCTACTTCGAGGATGGTGACGGGGACGTCGGACTAAACGCTCCGGAAGGCGAAGAAGTGTCAGATACAATAAACCTCTTCATAGAACTCTTCAGGATTGAAGGCGGTATATCTTCTCCTGCCCCAGAAACAGATCCTTACAGGGTGAAGGGATTCAGGATCCCCTATATGGAAAGGGTTGGAAGGAACAAAATACTGAGGGGTGATATCTCTGTCGATTTCAGCTATTACGAAATTTCAGCAGAAGATTCAATAATATACGATTTCTATATCCGCGACAGGAAAGGCAACATCAGCAACACAGAATCCACTTCGGTTATCCCGGTCTTTTACCCCGGGATTTATGCGGAATAAATGATCACACCTTGACTCCCATGAACAGTATATCATCCACCTGTTCATAATCACCTTTCCATTCCATAAAAAATTTAGTCATTGCCTCCTCCTGATCACTTATTTCAAGGGGCGAAATCTCCTCTATTAACGACTTCAGGCGTGCAATCTTCATTTTCTTGCCTTCAGGTCCTCCGAACTGGTCGGGCAAACCGTCGGTGAACAGGTAAATGGAGTCTCCTTCATTCAGATAGTACTCCTGATCGTCAAAATACTTTTCAGCAACCATCTGCCCTCCGACCGAAGCCCTGTTTCCTTTGATGTAATATGATTCGCCTCCGATGACTATCAGCACCGGCCTCATTGCCGAGGCAAACCTTACATGCCTGTTCTTCATCGTGAATTCACAAACAACTATATCCATCCCGTCGTTCGACACACCCAGTTCAAGGTTCTGGTTAAGTGTCGAAAAGATCTGTTTGTCGAGCATCGAGAGGATCTCCGATGGTTTTGTAATGCGCTGCCTCGTAACAATATCCTGTAGAAGTGTGGAACCGATCATCGACATGAATGCTCCGGGTATTCCATGTCCCGTTGAATCGGCGCAGACAAGAATGAAATGATCCTCATCGAGCTGATCGAACCAGTAAAAGTCACCGCTTACAATATCGCGGGGATAGAAAAGCACGAAGGCATCTGTGAAATGTTCCTTCAGACGTTTCAGGTCAGGAAGTATGCTCGCCTGTATTCTCCTTGCATAGTTGATGCTGTCTGTTATCTCGAGGTTCTGTGCCTCAAGTTCTGTCTTTTGTTTCATCACAACCTGCGTCCTTGCAGCCAGTTCCGTTTCAAGATATTCCTGGAGTTTATGATGAGCCTTTTCCCGCTCCCTGATTATAAGGGCCACCACGCCTGCTGAAAGTCCGATAAGGGATAAGACAAACCACCATGTCCTCCATACAGGCTTTTTGATTGTTATATCAAAGACAAGAGGATTTTCCTGGGTTATGCCGTCCTCATTTACTGAAACCAGGTTGAACCTGTACTTCCCGTCGCGGAGGCTGTAAACTGCCTGCCGGTCCGGTGAGGGAGCTGTCCAGTCATCATCAAAATTCTCCAGATAAGTACTGTAATAGACTTTTTCAGGTTCGCTGAAATCAATGCCTGTATAACTGACTCTGACTGTGTACCGCTTTTTGTAGGGGAGAGAATATGACTCCCGGTAAGGATATACAACATCATTTATTGTAACCGAGTTAATATTGTTGCGAGGGGCTGAACCTGACCTGCGATCCTTTTCCCTGTCGTAAATAATAACCCCCTGGGTGGTGCCGATAAGGATCCTGCCATCGGGCGACTCGTATATTGCTCTTTCATTGCATGTCCCTCCGTTGGCAAAGCCGGTGCTGAACACTTTTGTCCTTCCGCTTCCCGGGTTATACCTCGAAATACCCTGCTGATGGCTTATCCAGATATCGTTATTTCTGTCGGCAAGAATCGCATAGGCATAATTTGTCATAAGTCCGGTTGCAGTTGTGAGCGATTTCACTGAATCGCCGTGGAATTCAAACACCCCGTTGCCTTCGGTTGCAACCCATACGGCTCCCCGGCTGTCAATGTCGAGCGAAACGGCCTTATTCAGAATGGTGCCGGACATCACAATGTCGGTTTTTATAATTCCTGAATCAATATCGATCCGGTCAAGCCGTTCGCTGTTTGTTGCAACATAACCGCTCCCGTCTTCCATCAACAGGACTTGATTTATATAATTGTGAGCCAGACCGGTGTTCATTACAAAACTCTTCTTCAAGGCTGCAGTCTGGCGTGAGACTATATGCACTCCGTTAATAGTCGAAAGCCATATATTATCGCCTGAGATGCTGATGCCTGTAATATTGTCGGCACCTGTATCGCCAGAGCGGTAAAATCTCCTGATTTCACCTTTCGGGCGAAGCATGAAAAGACCCGTGCCTTTTGAACCTATCCAGATAGTTCCTTCATTGTCGATGTAATAGGACCGCGCCTCAATCCGGCCGCCCTGTGATAGAAGGGGCGTGAATGAAACAGCTTTGCGGTCGGTCAGGTTGTATGTATAGAAGCCTGATGGAGTGCCAAGGATATACTCCTCTCCCAAACTGCCTGAAAAGATTATACTTCGCGGCATATTATTACCTCCGGGAACATGAAACTCAAATGAATCGGAATTCATAATTGAAAGTCCGTTGCCATTAAAGCCCAGCCAGACATTCTCTTCCGAATCTTCAAAAGCAGTCATTACATAATCCCCTTCAAGTCCTGATGATTTATCCAGGAAACGGACTGAGGCAATTGAATCGGTATCGCCTGAAAACTGCACTTTAACTGCCCCGAAACCCGCAGTTGAAACCCACACGTTGTTCCGTGAATCCTGCATAACCGATTTTACCGGAAGCGACGTGAGCGACTCTGAACCCCTGAACCGGGAAATGGAACCCGTGTTACCCGAAAGCTCCAAACGGAATATCCCGTTACCGTCGGTTCCAACGACGAAGCTTCCTCCGTTTTTCATCGGAGTTATTGACATGACTCTCGAATAGTCGAATCCCTCAACAGAGCCTTTGACTGTAAGTGAGTTCCCTTCTATCCTGCATATAAGTATGTTTTCCTGTGTTCCGATCAATATCATGCCTTCAGGTCCGGGAGCAGCAGAAAACATTGTCGGATCAGTTTCCGATTCCAGACCCACTCCTTCACGGGGATTACCCGGATCAACAACGAATACAGGCATCCTTTGGGAAACAACGTAAATTTTACCATCGCTACCTTCAAAAACAGAACTGACGCCTGCTCCGGACGAGTTTGGTAAAATTGTCTGATGAAGCTCGCTTCCTGATGAGTAGAAAAGAGTTCCGTCGTTGCAGCCAAACCAGAGTGTTCCCTTTGTGTCCCTGATCGAGACTGTAGGATAACGGCCTGATGCGGAATCCTGAAAATTCACCCTGAAAAAGCTGAACCCGTCAAAACGGGCCAGGCCTTCGGTTGTCCCCACCCACAGATAACCATTGTTATCCTGAATAAGAGTGTAGATAACCTCACTGGGCAAATCATTCTCTGTCCCGTAATTCCTGAATCTGTACGCCTGCCCGGATGCAATTTCCGTAAGCAAAAGAAGGCATACCAGGATGCCAAACCTGATCCTTTGAACAATCACCATCTGAGACTTCCCTATTTTGTTTTCTTCCTGACCGAAATTACCGGCTGGTAAACCGGTACTCCGCCGATAGGCGAGCTGAAGAACTGAAGGGCATCGCCCCTCTGGTTCTCAAGCGACACCACCACATTGTTGTTCTTAACAACATAAGTCTGTTTCTTGTGAAACTGAAAATCAAGTGATTTGCCAATCTCCGCAGTCTCGACCGGTATCACCGATACTTTCTCATCATCCTCGTTCGATACCGGGACGGGCAAACCCTGCTTGTAAGTCGAAACCACAAGAATAACACCATCATCGTCCCAGTCGAAATTCCTTTGCTTTATTGAAACGATCCCGGTATCGACATAGGGATAGATATGGGAGACGCTTTTGTTATCGTTCCACATCCTGAATGTATACTCGTATGTAAAGGCATTGGCACCTTCAATTGGTATGTCGCTGTTCTTGTCGCTGCTCAGGAAGTACCTGTAAAGATTACCGTCATCGCCTGTTATCCCCTCGCATACTATTTTGAATATATAGCTTTTCCATTTTTCATTGTAATCCCCTTCAGTCGGATTAAAGGGACCGAATTCATAATACTTGTTGTCATAAGTGGGTTCGCTCCCGAAAACCCTTGAAGCCAGAAGGTTCCCCTGTTTATAGTTATCTGAATTCTTAAGTCCTCGCGATTCAATGTTCTTATCCGGATCAACACCTTTGCCGCCATAAACCGAAAACATTGTCTTTGAATCAAATAATCCCTGGATCTCATCATTCTGTCCTCCGCAGTCCGGATCAAAAACCTTTATATAGAACTGCCGGTTGAAATCTTTGGGTATTGTAAAAAAGAACAATGAATTAAAGTCATCATCTCCCCACGAAGTTTCCCCAAACTTACCGAAGGTGACCAGAAAGGGAATGTTTTCATCCTTTCCGGGTACTGCCTGCCCGCGAGCCGTCTCATGCGGCAGCGATGCGGCAAACATTAATAAAACAATCAACTTTGTAACAACAC
The DNA here is from genome assembly GCA_964555805.1 of uncultured Rikenellaceae bacterium. Classification (GTDB taxonomy): domain Bacteria; phylum Bacteroidota; class Bacteroidia; order Bacteroidales; family VadinHA17; genus LD21. The sequence goes on along the minus strand of CAZKTX010000012.1, from coordinate 20,266 downwards.
TCCCTGATTTCATGAATTCTATATGTCGTTTGTAAAAATTTTCAAGGTCTTCTTCCGATTCTGATACTCTTTGTAACGCATGCTTCACGGGCAATTCCCCCTTCACCCGGCTTTGATGATACTATCAGCTGAACGTTGAATGTTCCTGTCCTCGTGAATGTCTTCTCCACATTTTTCCCGATCCCGATAGTTTCATCACCAAAACTCCAGTAATACTGTGCGATATCCCATCCGGGCAGATTTGTGCTGTCGGCGCTGAATTGAACAACGGTTCCGGCATCTGCTGATTCAGGACCTGAAATATAGGGCTGCTCCACTGCCTCGACAACAAGCATTTCCGATTTCTCATTCAACTTGACCTCCTTGGTCACAAGGTTAGTCACGTCGAGCTGAACAAGATAGCGGCCGGGACCTTCATAGCAATGTTCCACTATCCGACCTTCAGCCTTTTGCCCGTCGCCGAACTTCCATTCATACCTGAATGGCATTGTGTCGTACTTAACTGCATTCTCCTCAACGAACTCATAACAGTAGTTATTTATCTCAAGGGTGTCGCAATCTGCTTTCCTTATAATTGCCGATGTAAATTCATAAATGTCGTCATTCCTTCTCCTGTTGGATGCAAAATAGCCTTTCCTCAGGTCAGGCATTGCAACAAATGCAAAATCATCCGATGAAGAGTTTACAGGCGCCTGAAGCTGAAGAGGCGCCCCCCATTCACCCTCAACCGGGTCGGAGTAGTAAACATCGAGGCCGCCCATGCCGCCCTGACGGCTTGATGAGAAATAAAGCCTGCCGGATAAGTGAATGCAGGGAAAATTATCTGTAGCTGTCGAGTTGATCCCCGGCCCGGCATTGACCGGCGCTGACCAGCCGCCGTTTTCAAATTCGCAGTACCAGATATCCGAACCGCCCAGTCCGCCCGGCATGTCGGATGCAAAATACAGGTACTTCCCGTCCTGGCTGATTGAAGGCTGGCCCATATCGTAGTCTGTTCCGTTATATTTGAAAGGTTCAATCGAATTGAGCCGGGTACCTGAAAGCTGTGCCTTGAATATCCCGCTGTGATTCCGGAACTTCCTGTTTTGCGACTGGACTCCGGTTTCAATTTCGCTTGTGAAATAGACTGTCTTCCCGTCAGGAGCAATACAAAGCGGTCCGGTATTGAACTGTGCTGACCTTTCGCTTTCAACGGGAACCGGCTTTCTCCAGTCTGAGGTGTCCTTTTTTTCTGCAACATAGATGCTGTAGAGCCGCCTGTTGTCAAACGAGGTCCTGTCGGTAACACCGCTCAGGCGCCTGTCGGAACAGAACAGTATCCCTCCGTCAGTTATAACAGGTGAGATTTCACTGTAACCCGGCATATTGAATGAGAGACGCCTGATCTCAAAAGGAGATTCTTTTTGAGCCATGGCGCTGTTAACCGTCAGAACAGTAGTAAAAAACAATATTATATAGCGAAACTTCTTCATTACTATCAGAAATACCTTGGATTGGCGGCACTAACCTTGTACCTGAATTCATACCTCAGAACAAACTCCGTTGAACCCTTCGAATAAGAATTCATTCTTCCGAAGGGATAATCATACGAAAATCCAAACATCAGCTGGTGATTAAGCTGAACCTGCAGGATTGCAACTGCAACCTCTTCTGAAACCCTCCATGAGCCTCCGGCCCAGATAAGGTCAGCAATTATGAAGTTGCCGTTTATGTCAAACTGCCTCAGCTTTTCGGTATCACCCGGTGAATAATCGATAAGAACCGACGGCTTGAACTTCAGAATGGGAGCTATTTCTATAAGACCGCCTGCAGTGAAAAGAAACTCATATTGCCCGAAATCGTGATATGGTGATGCTGTGCCATTGCTATTACGCCTGTAATTAAGAAACGATGGAACAGCCAGTCCGGCAAAGATCCTGTCGGAGAAATAGTAAACTCCTGCGCCGGCATTTGGAAGTACAAGTGATTTTTCATCCGACTGGAAAACCGGATCCCCCGGGTCGTTAAGGAGCAATCCCGTATAATCTGTGTTCGAGAGATCGACTCCTGCCTTAAGCCCCATTGATAACTTACCTCTTTTCAGCTTTATATGATATGCATAACTCCCGTAAAGGCTTGTTGACCTGGTTGCTCCGTACTTCATGAACTGGGCTGTCATCCCGAGTGCAACCTTGTCATTCTTCATCGGAGAATGAACTGAAAGCGACTGAAGCATGGGCGAGCCGCTGGTCCCCATCCACTGCATCCTGTACGACAGAGTGCCGCTCAGAACCTCGCGGGTTCCTGTATAGGCGGGATTGATAACCATGCCGTTCTGGAGATACTGGCTGTAAATCGGGAAACCAAGGTTTATCCTCGATGAATCAGGAACCTGAGCGCCGAGCCTGAAACAGAAAAGCAGCGATGCAAGCAGCGCCACCGGTACAACCGGCTTAATCCCTGAACTCATTCTATTTATAGGAAGACATTTCATCCAATCAATATCTTTTCAATACAACAAAGCCGCTTTTCCTGAAAACCTGACCGTTCCCGTTTGAAGTCAGCTTCAGAAGGTAATAATATGTTCCCTCCGGAACTTCCGCCCCTTTCAGAGTCCTTCCGTCCCAGTCGATCCATTCGTTCCCTCCAATGTTTGAGGTCCGGAAGACTTCAGTTCCCGCCCCGTTTATTATTGTCAGTTCAGCCGACTGGTTCTCCGGATCGAGTCCCTTTATCCTGAAAGTATTATTATATCCTCCGGGATCATCGTTGGGTGAGAATCCCTCGGGAATCATCAGGTTAAGAACAGTTACAAGCAGTTCATCCTCAATCGTGCAGGCACCACGCGTGACTGTCCAGAGGAATGTGTTCAACCCTTCCGATAAACCGCTTACCCTTGCAGCCGGGTCAGTGTCATTTTCAATACTTCCCGAACCATTCACAAGTGTCCATTTGCCGGTTCCTCCGTCAGACGGCGGATCAGCATGAAGCTCTATCAGATGATCGAAACTGTGAAGTATTGTATCCCTGCCGGCTGATATTGAATAGCCCTCGGGCAATGAGTCCTTGACAATTTCGAGAACATTCGAAAGGCTTGAACAGCAGTCAAAAGCTCCTGAAGTCACAAACCTTCTGTATTGCATTGTGTTCATCATTGCAGGCGGCTGATATGAGCCATTGGATGAGTTGTTTGTCCCCTGTGCAGGAACCCACGTCGTACCATCGGCGCTTTGCTGCCATAAATAAGTATAGGAACCGGATCCTCCTGTGATCGACTGTCCCGAAACCTGGGAAAGCGGAGCAGGTATGTCCGATTTGCATACAACCTGATCTCCGGCAATAGTGTTGTTTGTTATAAGCGGCAATACTATTATCCTGACTGGTTCACTTTCCGATAAACACTCGCCCGATACAGCTCTCCTCCTGAACCATGTTGTTGACGTAAGCGCCCCGGGCTGGAATTCTATACCAGTTGCTGAAGGCAGTTCAGTCCAGGTTGTGTTATCCGGCGATGATGACCATATGTATATAAAATTGCCCGGCAATCCGGTCCCTCCGGTTGCATTCAGTCCTGTAATCCTGTGGGGAGTGCTGCCGCTGCAAACAGTTGTATCTGAAAGCCCGCCTGAAAGAAGTGAGACTGTGTTACTCTGAATTGTTTCGTGCACATTCATCCAGATTTCATTGCTTATACTCATGCAGGCAGATGACCTTACTATTCTTCTGTACCTCACCGAATCGGTGAGAACCGGTGTTGTGAAATTCTGGAAGGTACTATTCGTGAAACCGGCAATATCGGTCCATGGGTCATTCAGCGTGCTGTTCTGCCATGTGAATGTATAGGAACCGGCACCAGCGCCGTTTTGCGGAGCCGATCCTGTAATTATTACCGGGGCCGATCCTGCACAGATTGTCTGATCTGCAGTTACAAGGGTGTTTGAGGTGATTTCCGGATATGAAGTCAGAATAACTGACTCGCTTGCATTCCGGCAGACATCATTGCTGCCCGAATAGACAACTCTTCTGAAATATTGCTGTCCGGGGAAATAAGCTGCTGCTTCGAGCGGATCGTAGCCGGCCGTGCTTGTAACTCCTGCAGCCACTTGCCATTCTGAGTTATCAATGCTGCTTTCCCAAACATATCTGAAGTTGTTGTCTCCTCCTGTCAGGGTTGGAGCAACCGTCCCCTCGAGATTTATAAATGTCATTCCTTCACATATCTCCTGGGCCGCTGTAAGTATTGAATTGTTCTCAACCGGGTCCAGCACATTGATCCTAACTGATGGGCTGACATCCAGGCAGGCTCCCGATGAAACGGTACGCCTGTACCATGTTGTCTGTGTAAGGGGCTGGGATGGCTGATAGCTTCCGGTGACTGCTGTTACAGCCGTAAAGTTCATATTGTCGGTACTTGTCTCCCAACTGTATTCATAGGTGCCGTTCCCGTCGGAAATCACACCGGCCGGATTTAAGGCTGAAGCGTTCTGTCCGTAGCACAGGGTGCCGGGATCAGCTATAATATTATTCTTTATGTTCTGATGGACAATAATGTTCACCGGCAGGCTGACATCAGTGATTGCATTGCCGAAATCGGTAACGACCCTTCTGAACCATGTTGTCTGCGATAATTCAGCAGGGGGTGTGTAATGCTGCTGGTTGTTGGTTCCCGGGGCATCTGCAAAGCCGGTAAGTGCCGAAACCGTACTGCTCTCCCACCGGTAACTGTATGGAGGGGTCCCTCCTACTGGCTGTGTCCCCGTCATCTGACCGTAACGTATATTTGAACAGACCGAGTCGACTCTGTTTCCTGTTACAGCCGAACGTATCGAGTTAAACAGAAATCCGTTCAGATTGGGGAAATATGAATATTTAAGTTCACCGAGACCTTCGGCAGGGATGGTAGGAGCCGGAGTACCGTTTGATACGGATGCACCGGCAGCGTATGCAGGTGTCGAACTGCTGCTGAACCAGATAAGTCCGCCGCCGCCACCGCCGCCTTCGCCCGAGCCTCCCGGACTTGTTCCGCCGTTTCCGCCCTTTGCTGAAATCGTCAGCTGACTGTTGAAGCCCTGGAAAGAAAGGACTATTGATCCTCCTGCCCCGCCCCCTCCTGCTCCGGCATCTGAAACAGAATTCAGCGCAGTGACTCCGTCGGCTCTTAATATCTGACTGTTCCCTTCAATTGAATCTGCAATTATAAATACTATCCCGCCACCGTTTCCACCGGCTGAAGCTGTGGACCCGGTTGCCTGAGTTGACGCTCCTGCGCCTCCTCCCAGAAATATGCCATCCTGAATTATTGAACCGAATATATTCATTCCTCCGTATCCGCCGTCGCGCGGATCGGTACTGCATTGCAACGCATTCTCAATACCCCCGTCGGCTCCCTTGCCCCGGTTCGAACCGCCGCCGCCACCGGAATATCGGCCGTTACCTCCGCCGCCGCCCGTGAAATTCCTGCCCTGCCCCTTTGCATGACCCGGATAAAGCAGAATCCCGTTTAAATCATGTATAGCCACTCCTTCACCCTTCATTCCGGCATTGTTCCACGAAAGATTATAGGAATCGAGGCTGTTTGCCGCCACATTGGTGCTTACGCATTCCCCTGTTCCCTGAACTCCGGGAGCGCCTGCAAATCCCTGGCCGGTTACATCAATTCCGGCATTGAGAGTAAGCTTCCCGCCTGCCATTATCGCCACAACCCCTCCCGTACCTGTCACATTGCTCCAGGGCTGCGCTGACAGTGCCGAGGTGACAACAGGTTTATTATAAAAAGGAACCCGGATCAGCTGAACATTCCCTGTAGTATTATATGAGTTTATGTAAACATTACGTGTAAACCGTATCTCACCAGTCCCTGAATTCACCGATAATAACTGAAGAAACTCGTAGGCTCCCGGCGTGCCGATAAGCGACTGAACATTAACCCCGTAAGCCCCCTGCGCCGTCTGAATACCGACTCCCTGCATCTGAATAAGCAGAACATAATCGCCGGCCGCAAACTGTAAAGCCTGGGCCGGACTCACAATCACAAGACCGGGGCTGATCGAATTTACTTTGGCATAATGATTTACGATACCGCCTATCTCCTCCTGACCATGAATCTGAATACCGCTGACTGTAAGAAAAAATGCCAGCATAATCAGCAGTTTATTAATAAGGTACATAAGTCTATTAATCATCAGGAAATGATATTACGACTTATTAAACGTTAAAATTGTTAAATAATTGAGAGGAGCTCCTAAAATTAATGTAAGGAATCCGCGGCTAAGCTATTTTCCCGGTGTATCCAGGAGGGGAAATTCAATGAAAAAACAGGTTCCCCCATCAGCTTCAGATTCGAACCATATTGTGCCCCCGGCATTCTCGACGTTCCTTTTTACAATTGAAAGGCCAAGGCCGGTGCCCGATGATTTTGTTGTAAAATTCGGAGTGAACATTTTGGTTTTCAACGATTCAGGAATGCCGCTGCCATTGTCGGACACCGTGACAAGAACCTTGTCTCCCTTCCTCTCAAGCCTGACTTCAATAAGCCCGTCCTGTCCGGGAGGAATCGACTGAATTGCATTTTTTATCAGATTGGAGAAAATACTGTTTACATGTTCCTTATCGGCATAAATTAAATATTTTTTCGAATCGGGCGATCCTATCCTGAAGGTTATTCCATCGCTGTTCCTGAAAAGCTCAAGGGTGACCCGAATCTGTTCAAGAAGATCAAGTTCTGCAGGATTTGCCGACGGGATCCTGGCAAATGACGAAAATGCCGATGCGATCGACGAAAGATTATCTATATATTCAATCTGATTTTTTGTAAACTTTTCGAGCTTCTTTTCAAACCCGGGCACACCATCGGTCCATGACTTGAACAGTTGCTGAATATTCAGTTTCATAGGTGTAAGCGGGTTCTTTATCTCATGGGCTATCTGTTTTGCCATCTCCCTCCACGCATACTCCCTCTCCGAATTGGCAAGCTTCTGGGCGCTCTGTTCCAGCTCATCGACCATCCGGTTATACTGCCTCACAAGGTCGCCCACCTCATCATTGCCGTTGTACGAAAGATGCTCGCTTTTCTTTCCGAGTTCCACCGATGCCAGCCTGCTGCTGAGCATTGCCAGCGGCGCTGTGAGCCTGCCGCTTATTATAACGGCAAGACCCGTTGCAAGAACAATCAGAAGAAGCGTGAAGTTTATAACGGCAACTATCATGTTCGATATCTCCCTCGCCAGAATGCTCTGCATCCTGAAATACGGAAGATTTACATAAGTGAGAAGCTCATTGTCTATATTATAAAAAGGAGCATATCCGGAGACATATCCCAGACTGCCTATATTTTCCTGCTGGAAGTACTCTGTCTTTTTAAGTATAAACATATTTATAAAGGCAATGTTATCCATACGCCTGCTGACCAGTTCGCGGTAATAGATCTCAGGTCGTGAAGAAGAGATCAGAAACCCGTAGGAATCATAAAGGTTTATATCGGTGTTGAATATATTCGATAGTCTTACAAGCACTTCCTCGAGGGTGTTGCCACTGTCGTCCTTCCAGTCGAGCGACAGTTCCTTTTCGGAGGATATCATGTTATCGAGCTCCATAAGTATTGAACTCAGCTTTTCCTTGATATTCTCATAGTGTTTCTCCCTATATTGTTCAATTGTGAGGGAAGCTATCACAAAACCAATAAGAGTAAAGGAGATGAGAAGGATAACTATGAAAGACATCTGCATTTTCTGCCTGAAGTTGAATCCGGCAGGTCTGCTGAGGGAAGGTCTGACAACAAAAAAGCCTATCAGGTTTGAGACCAGGAAGATAAAAACAAAGATGTAGGCAAATGATATCAGAATGTCCTGGAACGATACTACCGGCCTGCCGATAACAACTGTTACGTTACCGTTGCGATAAAGTGAAAGATTGTATGAGTCGGCCTTGAAGAAACCGTAATCCATCACATCGTCGACATACATCAGATCAGTTGTATTGAATGGGAATTCACCTGTCCTGACTACAAGATCGCCGTTTATGTATTTTGCAAAGGAGTAATCCTTAAGTTTTGAGTAACCGTGATACTTCTTGTCGAGCAGTAACTCCGAATATCCCGGCTGAAAAACCTTGATGTCGCTGAAGAGGTCGATGAAAAGCCCGTTATGCCTTGAATCGCCGAAATCATAAAGAAACCTTCCAAGGTAACTGGCCCTGCCCTGCTTGCTGTCGATAAAGTGAAAATCAGTCCCGGTAAGCTGATGCCCGTTCTCCTCTATCTTCTCACTGAAAAAGCTGTAACAGTCTTCATACAACTGATTCTGTATACCTACACTCAGTGAATCATTCCTGTTGCAAAGTACAATGTTAAGGTTGTAATTGCCCCAGTACCCGTTGAAATACTTTTCGTGAAGGTATGACAGTATACTGTTGAAATCTTCGGTCCCAAAATATGGGCGGTCCATCATTTTCTTCAGCACAGAATCGGCCGAGATATCCGGCCACATGTCAAGAAGCAGATGTTCGGCTGTCGGATCGTTCTCAGTCGAATATGTAAGAAGCTGTATCTTAATGTTCTCTTCTTTCTTCTTCTCTGAATAATAAGCTATTATGGAAAGGGAGTAGATTGCAAGCACAAGCGAGACAATCACTGACCTGTTTAAACGGCTGGCCCCATGTGTACTTAAAAACCACACTATTACAACAACTGAAAAATATAATAGTGATATGGCTGGAACAGGAAGCAGTTCACTTCTGAAAAGTATTGGGAATGGTATCATTGATACAAGTGCTGCCAGGCAAACCCAGGTTGCTGACGGACAGTTCCTGCAACGGAATACAAGAAGTATATAAAGCAAGGGTACTGTGAACAGCAAAACTATCACAATAAAGCCGGCCAGACTGAAAAGATCCAGATTCAGAACCCTGTATGGCTCGAAATTTATATTTGAATTGAAGACAAGATGACTTATAACCCTGTGATACAAGCTGAATAACAATGAGCCAGGCAAAAGCAGCAATGAAAGAATGTGCAATCTTGAAATGTCAGTTTTGGAAATCCTTTCATTATCCCTGAACAGAGAAAAAACTATCCACGACAGAAACGAAAGAAGAATGCTAAGAAGAAGCAGATGCCCAAGCGATGGAATAAATCCGTTCATTGTATACCTGAAGGGAGAAAAAAGGGCGGTCTGTGACAGCACTGCCGGTTTTTTTGCCAGCAGGACAATCAGGTACACAAGTATAAGCAAGCCCGAGGAAATCAGAGCAGCCATCACGGGTTTCTTCCTTCCTGAATAGCGCCTTGCAAGGCATAGTACAAGGTTCAGCAATGCAAGAAATGCAAGTCCCCAGAGTATCAGCGGCACATGTATCAGACCTGTCCTTCCTTTCTCCTGAGGGTAAATCAATGAGAACAGGAATGTGCCGTCCGATGAGTATACCTTATAAGCTGAGGAGTCTCTGTCCCTGCTGAATCCGGTGGATGCGGGGATTCGGAAGTCCTCTTCAAAACCATTACTTATTATATCATTCTCAAGGCTGTAATCGCTTCGGATTCGCAGAAGACCAAGGATATTCTCCGGCCCGGCTTCTACCTTGCGGGTAAGGAACCATCCGTTCTGGAGAAAGACGAAAGGACTCGTGAACAAGGAATCCTGAAGAACTCTCGGTGCATCAAATTCAGTATCGGACCAGCTTACAAGCCTGTTGCCCAGATATTCCAATATCGTGATCCCGTTTTCGTGAGCCCGGGCAAAAAGGCTGGTCTCAATCTCAGTGCCATGAGGTACACCGCTGGCCAGGATGGGCTTCATCCCTTCCAGACACTGCTCCATGACCTTTTCCTTTTCCTTAAGTATCCTGTTGAACCTGCGGGTTTTGAACCTGTACTCGAAATCACCCATATAGACAAGCTCGGCAGCCATGGCAAGAAGGATCAGAAACACTGCCAGTATAAACGGGGTGATCTTAAGCTTTCCTTCTTTCATAGTCGGATTATAATGATCTATTCGTGATGATAGGGTTCTCCCCTGATAACTGTGAATGCTCTGTAAAGCTGTTCAAGGAACAATAATCGTACCATCTGATGTGAAAAAGTCATCCTCGAAAGTGACAGTGTAAAATCAGCTTTCCTGCGGATCTCGTCTGTGAAACCCCAGGGGCCGCCGATAACAAACAGAATCCTTTTCTTCTGAATCATAAGGCTTCTCTCAAGCCAGGCCGAAAACTCAATTGTTGAAAACTCCCGGCCCTTATCATCAAGAATCACTATGAAGTCATCATCCCTGAATATCTTTAGCATCTGGGCTCCTTCCTTCAACTTCTGCTCCTCCTCCGGCATGTTGCGGGTCTTCCTTATATCAGGCAGGGTGATAGTCTCAAATGATGAGTACCGCCTGATGCGTTCCTCATAGTTTGTCAATCCTTCCGCCAGATATCTTTCAGTTGTTTTCCCGGTCTGTAATAAGGCAATCTTCATAATTATTGGCCCGACTTTTGCATGCAATCGTTTGTCCGGCACCGCATACAAAAATAATAATTAATAACTTGCTCCGGCAAGCATTATGCGGCAAAGGCCGGAAAGGGTTTACTTTGTTATAAATTAGTTTAAATTTGTATTCTGTAACCTGAACGCAGAATAATAATAAATTGAAATAAATGAGATTCATAATTTCCACGGCGATCATCCTGTTCATTTTCAGCTTACCGGGCGCCATATCCCAGGAGGATCCGGCAAAGATCCCCGCAGGAATCTCCCTTTCAATCAAGACGGGAAATGCTGCTGAACTGGCAAAATACATGAATTCAACAGTTGAACTGCTGCTCCTTGAAAAGGAGGATTTCTATAAAAAGGTTGTCGCCGAAACTATTCTCAAGGATTTTTTCAGCCAGCACCAGACAAAGGATTTCGTTATCCGGCATCAGGGAGCCCGGAATGATGCGCAGTATGCAATTGGCAACCTGACAACGGAGAAAGGCAACTTCAGAGTCTACTTCCTTCTCAAAAAGGTAGGAAATGATTTATTAATTCATCAGATACGTATTGAAGCAGACAATGCACAATAGAATCCTGAAAGATTTTATTTCAGGATGTTTAATTGAAGATATCGGTGACGGCGATCATTCAACGCTTGCCAGCATACCGGCTGATGCGACCGGAAAAGCACGTCTGCTCATAAAGGAGAATGGCATCCTTTCGGGATGCTCTGTCGCAGGAGAAGTATTCAGGATTATCGACCCCGGGATTGGATTTGAACAATTCATAAAAGACGGCAGCAGAATATCACCGGGTGAAATTGCTTTTCATGTCACCGGGAAAATACATTCAATACTTAAATCGGAAAGACTGGTCCTCAATATAATGCAGAGGATGAGCGGAATTGCCACAAGCACCGGCATGTATGTCGCGAAACTGGCCGGCCTTAAGACAAAGGTGCTCGACACCCGGAAGACAACCCCCGGCATGAGGTTCCTTGAAAAGGAGGCTGTCAGAACAGGCGGCGGATTGAACCACCGGATGGGTCTTTTCGATATGATAATGCTTAAGGATAATCATATTGACTATGCGGGTGGAATTGAAAATGCCATCCGGATGACAAATGATTACCTTACAGTAACAAAAAAGAAGCTGCGTATTGAAATCGAGGCAAGAAACACTGGCGATGTCAGAAAAATACTTGAAACCGGAGGCGTCGACAGGATAATGCTCGACAATTTCAACCTGGCTGACACCAGGGAAGCAGTAAAGCTCATAAACGGCAGGTTTGAAACCGAATCTTCGGGCGGCATCACCCTTGAAACAATCAGGGATTATGCTGAATGCGGAGTCGATTTCATCTCTGTGGGAGCTCTGACACATCATATCCTTAGCCTCGATATGAGCCTGAAAGCATTTTAGTTATACATACCTGTCAGGAAATGAGAAAGTGGATTTGCCTTATTGCCCTGGTCGCACTGACCGGCTGTAAGGAAAAGGTTGTCGATCATTATTTCACAGCGGAGAAAGCATTGGCCTGCTTTAGCGGGATTGAGGAAGCCTGTAACAGGGATAACGGAACCCTCTGGGGTAAAAATCTTTATGGCCCCCTGATGTTCGTCGACCGGGCAAGCAGGAAAATAACTGCAAACAAACCCGACAGCGAAGGCCTTCTTAAACTCAAGGACGGTATCTACACAGGCCTTTACCCAACCGAAAGCATTATAAACACAACAACAATAAACTTCGGAGGAACTACATTCGGCCTTGCGCCTCTTCCGGTTGAAGAAGACAGTGTAAGAACCAGGTACAGGGGCATCCATGCCCTCTTTCACAGCTTTCAGAAGGAAAGAGGGATTAACCCCGAGAGTTTCAGCGTTGTAATAATGGATGAGAAGGAAGCCCGCCTATGGATGAAACTCGAGTGGAAAGCGCTTAAAAAAGCAATGACAACCGAAGGCGAGGAACAAATCCTTGCAATCAGGGATGCACTCATCTTCAGGGGATCAAACCGGGAATCCTATCCGCGGTATGCCTCTCTTGAAAACCACTTTGAAAGTTATGAAGGGCTTGCAACCTTCACTTATTCAATAATGGCGGCAGGAAGCCCCGGTGAATTCAGGACAGGACTGCTTGATTACCTTGACAGAATATATACTTTCCAGTCATACGCCCGTTCTTACGGAGCCATCCATGGAGCTCTCTACGCAACACTTCTTCATGACAGGGGATTTGATTTCAAATCGATTTCACCCGACACAGTTGACCTTGGCAGGCTCGTCAGGATGCAATATCAGATAGAACTGCCTGAAAAATGCCGCGACGTGGCCGGAAGCATAGCTCTTCACTACAATATAAATGATATCTACAGGGAGGAGGACCTGAGGCTTGTTGAAATGAGGGAAAGGCTGAAAAGCAGGGTAAGTGTCTTCACAGAAAAGCCCGTTGTTCTTCTTGAACTCGAAAGTCCGTCGTTTGATTTCGAACCGGAAGACGTCAGCTTTCTCGATACAGTGGGTACACTATACAACGGACTGCGTGTTTCCGACAACTGGGGAAAACTTACTGTAGATGAGGGTGACGGCCTTGTCTCGAACAACTACAAGTATATCAGGATAACTGCAAAGGGACTTAAGGAGGACCGTAATCACATTACCGGCGAGGGATGGCAGATAATCCTCAACGACGGCTGGGAAGTGGCAAAATCAGAACAAAGCTATTTCATCAGGAAAAAGGTGCCGTAGAAGATGACGCTCTTCACTGACGGGGCTCTGCGACTGTGAGGGTGGCCTGAACGGGGCGATGCCCCGCCTAAAATCATGGCGCCCCTGACGGGACTGAAATACCACATAAATGACATTCTTCCAGCCCTGAGGGCCGGGCTTCTTTCGCAAAAACAGTAATCCGTAGTTAACTATTTTCCCGATTCCAGTTCAAGCAGCGAATCGCCGAGCGACTTAATCCTCGACTCTGCATCTGCCTTCTTCTTTCTTTCGTTTTCGATAACGGCCGGAGGAGCATTCTTTACAAACCTGTCATTGCCAAGCTTCTTCATAACCGTGTCGAGAAAACCTTTCTGGTAATCAAGCTCCGTAAGAATCCTTGCTTTTTCCGCCTCAACATCTATTATGTTCCCGATCGGCACGTAATATTCCGTTGTATCGATAATGAATGAAGCCGAATTGGCTGGTTTTTCAGACACGAACCGGATTTCAGAGAGGTTGCAGAGCTTTATGATAACAGGAAGAAAAAATGAATCGAATGAATCGCTTCCGGTCTTTATTAAAAGACTGACCTGTTCCCTGTTTGGTATCTGTTTCTCATTCCTTACCGACCGGATTGCTGTGACTGTTTCCATTACAGTCTCAAAACTGGCAGTAAGCTCCCTGTCGTATTTTTTTGCTTTTGGCATTGCTGAGATCATTATGCTCTCTCCGTCGCCGCGTTCTTCAACCAGCTGCCATATCTCCTCGGTTATGAAGGGCATGAAGGGATGGATGATCTTCAGCAGACTGTCGAAAACAGCAACCGTAGCCTCGTATGTGACCCGGTCAACAGGTTTTCTGTATTCCGGCTTGATTATTTCCAGATACCAGCTTGAAAACTCGTCCCAGAACAGCTTGTAGGTGTTCATGAGAGCTTCCGAAATCCTGAACCGTCTGAAGTTTGAGTCTATTTCGGCAACCGCCTTTTTAAGCAACTCATTCATCCATTTAACCGCTGCTGCCGACGATTCCGGCTGGCTTACCGAATCGTCCACCTCCCAGCTTTTTACAAGCCTGAAAGCATTCCATATCTTATTTGCGAAATTCCTCCCCTGCTCGGGAAGTGAATCGTCGTAAAGCAGATCATTTCCAGCCGGAGAACAGAGCATCATTCCCACTCTCACACCATCGGCTCCATACTTAGCGATGAGATCCAGAGGCTCAGGCGAATTGCCCAGCGACTTCGACATCTTTCTCCTCTGCTGATCACGGACAAGTCCGGTCAGATACACATTGCTGAACGGCTTTTCACCCTGATACTCATAGCCGGCAATTATCATACGGGCCACCCAGAAAAACAATATCTCCGGGGCGGTTATCAGGTCGTTTGTAGGATAATAGTATTTAAGGTCGGGATTATCCGGATTATTTATCCCGTCGAAGCATGTTATTGGCCACAGCCACGATGAGAACCAGGTGTCCAGAACATCCTCATCCTGGCTAAGATCACTCTTCTTCAGAGAAGGGTTCCCGGTTTTTACCCTGGCCATCATAAGAGCCCTGTCAATATCTTCTGCAACAACAAATTCATTTGCCGAATAGTACCAGGCCGGGATCTGGTGTCCCCACCAGAGCTGACGGCTTATGCACCAGTCGTGGACGTTCTCCATCCAGTGACGGTAAAGATTCCTGAATTTTGAAGGATGAAGGTGTACGTCACCGTTCATCACGGCATCAAGTGCAGGCTTTGACAGGTCCTTCATCTTCAGGAACCACTGAACCGAAAGACGCGGCTCAATTGCTGCATTTGTCCTTTCCGAGCGACCGATCTTGTTATTGTATGCAACAACTTTTTCAAGATTGCCAGTTCTCCTAAGCTCCTTTTCAGCCAGTTCCCTTGCCTCAAACCTGTCGGTTCCGGCAAACATGCCTGCGTTATCGCTTATTGTGCCATTGGGATTGAATACATCTATCGAGGGCAGGTTGTGCCGCATCCCTATCTCATAGTCGTTAATATCGTGGGCAGGGGTTATCTTCAGACAGCCCGTACCAAACTCCATATCAACATAATCATCAAAAATAAAAGGAACCTCCCTGTTTACAATTGGGACAATAACCTTTTTGCCCCGAAGCCGCTGATACCTTTCGTCGGCCGGATTCGCGCATACGGCGGTGTCGCCCAGAATCGTCTCGGGACGGGTGGTTGCAACCATTATGTAATCATCCTCCCCGACTATTTTGTATCTGACGTAGTAAAGCTTCGACTTTTCCTCAGTATAGTTAACTTCCTCGTCCGATACGGCCGTCATAGCCTGGGGGTCCCAGTTGACCATCCTGACACCCCTGTAAATAAGACCTTTATTATAGAGATCCACAAACACTTTAATAACGGATTCCGACCGCTTGTCGTCCATTGTGAAAAGGGTCCTGTCCCAGTCGCACGATGCTCCCAGTTTCTTAAGCTGCTCAAGGATTATCCCTCCGTGCTTATGAGTCCACTCCCATGCAACATCGAGGAAGGCTTCCCTTGTAAGATCCTTTTTCTCAATCCCTTCCGACTTCAGCTTTGCCACCACCTTTGCTTCGGTGGCTATTGATGCATGATCCGTTCCGGGAACCCAGCAGGCATTCTTCCCCTGCATCCTTGCCCTGCGTACAAGTACATCCTGAATTGTATTGTTAAGCATGTGCCCCATGTGCAACACTCCTGTTACATTCGGAGGGGGAATCACAATTGTATAAGGCTCTCTTTCGTCGGGTGTGCTCCTGAAGAATCCGTGCTTCATCCAGTAATCATACCATTTGCTCTCAGCTTTCCCCGGTTCGTACTTGGATTGAATTTCCATTTTATGATCTTAAATGATTGCTTTTGAATGAAACAGCAAAATTATAAAAATTCATCAGATAGGCCCCTTCAGGGGGAAAAGTTGGCTCAAAAACAATTGTATCCTCAAATTGCACGGAATCAAGGTATCTCAAAGCTTGTTTAATTATGTTATAACAATGTTATAACCGGGTTATAACATTGTTATAACATAAGATACCGCGGTCATTTCACATAAGGTATAAACAGGCCCCTCCGGCGGGTCCTTCACGGGAAAGCAATTAACAGCAAATTCACTTTGTTTATCAGGATTTTTAATAATTTTGTCAAGCATTGAAACTGAACAATAATTACTTCACTGTATGCCATCCATCTCCGCGAGAGGAAGGGTAATGCCCGCCTCGCCAATCAGGAAACTAATACCGTTTGCAGAAGAAGCCGCAAGAAACGGGATTAAAGTATACCGGCTTAACATCGGCCAGCCGGATATACAAACCCCTCAGGTTGCAATTGATGCAATACGTAATTTTGATCAGAAAGTAATTGAATACAGTCATTCGGCCGGAAACGAATCGTACAGGAGGAAACTGGCCGGCTTTTACAGGAACCTGGGTATCGAAGTTGAGCACACCGACATTCTTATCACAACAGGCGGGTCGGAAGCAGTTACATTTGCACTGCTCGCATGCCTCGACCCGAGTGACGAGATCATAACCTCCGAACCGTTTTATGCCAACTATAACGGCTTTGCAGTATCGACAGGTGTCAGGATAATCCCTGTAACATCAACAATATCGAACGACTTTGCTCTGCCTCCTGTTGAAGAAATAGAGAAAAAAATAACTCCAAGGACAAAAGGCATACTTGTCTGTAACCCCAACAATCCGACAGGCTATCTTTATAAAAAGGAAGAACTCTTAAGGCTGAGGGACATTGTAAAGAAACATAACCTCTATCTGTTTTCCGATGAGGCATACAGGGAGTTCTGCTACGATGGTGAGGAACATTTCTCAGCAATGAAGCTCGATGGAATTGAACAAAACGTTGTGCTTTTCGATTCCGTTTCGAAGCGTTACAGTGAGTGCGGTGTACGTATCGGGGCGCTTGTCTCAAGAAACAGGGATATTATTGAATCGGCCCTCAGGATAGCCCAGGCACGACTATCTCCTCCCGGTCTGGGCCAGATAGCCGGTGAAGCATCTATCGACACTCCGGCCGGTTACTTCAGGGAAGTCAATCAGGAATATACACGCAGAAGAAATTTCATGGTTGATGCGCTGAACAGCATGCCGGGTGTATATTGCCCCAAACCAAAAGGAGCCTTTTATTCAATGGTCAGGCTTCCTGTTGATGACTCGGACAAATTCGCCCGCTGGATCCTTGAGAAGTTTGAATACAGGAAACAAACCGTACTGCTTGCCCCCGGACCCGGATTCTACTCTACACCCGGCCTTGGTAAAAATGAAGTCAGGATTGCCTATGTCCTGAACACCGATGACCTTAAAAACGCCATGGAAACACTGGCTGAGGCTTTGAAAGCCTATCCCGGCAGGGTTTGACGGAGGATTAAAAATGAAACTGAATACAATCAACTGCATAGCAATCGACCCCGATCCCGCTGCGCTCAGAATTATAAAGGAGTACTGCTCAAAGATCCAGTTCCTGAATCTTACAGGGGTTTTCTCCAATCCTTTTGAGGCAGTTCAAACCATCAACAACAACCAGCCCGATCTCATATTCCTTGATGTATTAATGCCTCAGATAACAGGACCCGAGTTCATCAAAACACTTTACAACCCGCCGCTTGTGATCTTTGTATCAGCCTCAAGGGAATATGCAATTGAAGGATTCGAATGTGATGCTGTTGATTACCTTGTTAAACCGGTCTCGTTCGAAAGGTTTTCAAGGGCTGTAAACAAGGCCTTCAGACTGATTAAAATGAAGAACCCTGCAGAATCTACGGCAGGAGAATTAATTTCAGCAGCCGGCAGCTTCCTGCTTGTGAAGGTTGAATATACGACAATACGCGTCGACCTTAGTGAGATAATGTTTATAGAAGGGTTGAAGGATTATGTGAAGATCCACGCCGAAGGAAGGCTGATCCTCACAAAGACAACGATGAAGAATATTATGGATAAACTGCCATCCGAATCATTCTTCAGGGTTCACAAATCCTATATTATATCGCTTGATAAGATAGATATTATAGAAAACAGCCGCATAGTTATAGGCAGCCAGCGTATCCCTATCGGGGAATCGTACCGACCCGGATTCTTCGAATTGCTTAACAGGAATATGATCTAATAGTATTTCCGCTTCATGAACCACTGATCGCGGAGCGAGAGATCGAGGCTGAGAGTCACAAAATTCTCCTTGAAAAGATCACGTTTTGTTGTTCCGTTCTGTCCAAACTCCAGTGTAGTGTTGAGAACACTTACAATTCCCTTCAGAGGAATTCCCAGCCCCATTGTAACTGCCCGGTAATCGATAGGGATTCCTTTGATTACCATATAGGATTCGCGGTATTCACCTCCAAACCTGAACATCACCATACGTCCGCTTCCCTTCCTTAACCCCTGCGACGGGAACTCGACACCCGCGGAATAACGGTTTGAATTTCTTGTATGAAGATAGTTGCTTGCAAATTCAACTTCCTCCCAGTTGCTCCATTCATAGTCGACACCTGCCTTGAAGAAGTCCTTGCGCACCGACAGTCCTGCCCCTATTGTCCTGGGAATGCTGTACCTGTATTTCCTGCTTTTGAGGACCTCCTTTTCATACTGGGTCTCAATCGTGGTTATATTTCTGGATTTCAACTTCTTCCCATCACTGTAAGTGAGGCCGATATTATACTTCATGTCTTTCATATCGACCTGGTAGTTAAGGCCGTAATTCAAGGCAAAATTCGACAGGTAGGTTACGTCCTGGAGTGAATACTCGTAAGTATCGGCAGCTTCAATATGAGTGATATCTCCAAAGAGATAGGAGGCATTCACTCCGAGCGACAGGTTCTTTACAAAACTGAAAGCTCCGCCAATATAAACCCTGTTAACTCCGCCTTTGCCGATAAAGGTTTTGGGATACTCGATTGTTGTGCCCTCCAGAAAAGCAGTTGAATTAATATTATATCCCACCGAGCTGTAAGGTGTGAAGCCGAAGCTTGTGGAAAGCCATGGCGCTACCCTGAAACCCATTGCCATATACCTGAAATTTGCATTCAGGAGATTCTGATTGTCGCGGGTAGTATTGAACATTGTATATTTTGAAAAGACTCCAATCTCAAAAATTGTAATCAGACTGTCAAGTCCATCATAAGATGCCGGGTTTCCGTAGTTGATTGCACGCTCTGTCAGGAAAGCAATATTGGTTCCGCCCATAGCCCTTGAAAGACTTGAGGCATTACCTTCGAGGATCCCCATTCCGAAAATTGAATAAGGTGACGTGGTGATCTGGGACGAAGCGGTGCGCGGCACCAGAGTCATCAGCATCAAAGAAAGCAAGCATATAGTTACCAGTCTCCGCATCATCCTTTCAATATGATAAGTAATAAAGCTTAAGCTTGACCGGAGGCCGTTTGCCTTCGGCGATAAGCCTTTCAAACCTTGCACCCTGTTCTGTTGATGCCAGACCGAGCACAAGGCTCTGATCGGGGTTAAAGTATGAGTCGGCAAGCTCATTCAGAATAAAATCAGTTATCTCGAATGTATACCTGTTGTTTTCGTGAAGATAATCATCGAACTCGAAGGAGGCCTTGAGCTGCTGCCCTTTTGAGTCCCTGAGCATACTCAGATTGTTTCTCTTGTCTCCGGCATAGAGGTATACGCTGTCGGGAAGTTCGAACTGGTCATAGCTGTACGGTACAGGTTCAACAATAAGTTCAGCCTTAATTATCTTCCATCCCTGGTCGGCCAGCAGATTCTGAACCGTGGGGAACAGACACTTTATGTAAAGTCCTGCCATGCCCGACATGAATGCACGGTTCCCGGTCAGCGCTGCCGGTACCTCGTTCTTCATCTCCCTTATATTCTTCAGCGGAGTGCCCGAAAGGTCAAAATCGACCTTGTTGAACTGTCTGCCAATATCGCCCATCTTTATGACGATCTCCTTCTTTTCAGGCTCCTCCCTGTTCACATGGTAAAAAAGCTTAAGCACAAGCTGGTCGGTGTTTGCCTTGAAACCAAGGATGGCTTTGTTCATAACAGAGCCTGAGGTCAGAACGAATCCCTTTATATAGTCATTGAACAAATCCTCGTTTGAAACTTTCTCATCCTTGTTCCGGATAAGGGTGAAGAGCTCTTCCCCAAA
>CAZKTX010000011.1:31328-42233 GCA_964555805.1 uncultured Rikenellaceae bacterium | reverse complement strand
TATAGTTCAGGGCCATCTTTGAAAAATGATCAGCTAAGATAGAGATTTATAAAGAGAAAAGAGAAAAGGTGAAGAGGGGAAAGGGAGAATTTTTTTGGTACATTTGTACATACAACTTTAAAACCATGTCGAAATTCAGCAGGATTGAAGTAATAATAAGGATGCAGGAAACTGGCATAATTCCGGTTTTCTATCATAAGGATCCTGAAATTTGCAGGAACGTGATGACTGCCTGTTACAAAGGCGGTATAAACATATTTGAATTTACAAACCGGGGCGATTTTGCCCACGAGCTTTTCAGCGATCTCAATAAATGGGCGATTAAGGAGCTGCCCGGCATGATGCTGGGTGCAGGTTCGGTTGTTGATGCAGGTACCGCATCGCTTTATATTCAGCTGGGTGCCAATTTTATTGTCTCACCACTTCTCAACCCGGATATGTCGAAAGTTTGCAACAGGAGGAAAATCCTGTGGATTCCCGGTTGCGGATCATTGTCGGAGGTTAATTATGCTGAAGAGCTTGGAGCTGAATACGTAAAAATATTTCCCGGCATGGCAGTTGGCGGACCCGACTTTATAAAATCAATAAAGGGACCATGTCCGTGGTCCAGCCTCATGCCCACAGGAGGTGTGGAGCCGACAGTTGAAAACCTAAAGGGTTGGTTTGATGCTGGAGCTTCGTGTGTAGGTATCGGTTCAAACCTGATCACCAAAGAGTTAATTCAGAAAAAGGACTGGGATGGGATGGCAGCCAGAATCGCTGACACCCTCAGTATAGTAAAGACAGTCCGGAAGAGCTGATACCCCGGAACTAACTTAACTTCTTTTACCCTTTCCCTATTCTCCCGGGGCCCTGTAGAGTTCAATATTCGAGATCACTGGTGCTGCCTTTGATTTTGATATTGTCACTCTGATTTTCGATGTGCTGACAACTGGGAATTTCCGGATTATCTTGTAGCCGATAGTGGTTCCGTCAATCAGTTTCTGCCACGATCCGTCAGCAAAGGCTTCCACTGTGAACTCCTGAACTCGTTGTCCAAGCCTTATATACTCCTGGATCAGTATCCTGTTCACCTCTGTTTCAGTTCCGAAATCTATAACAACACTACCGGTTGTCACCTTATCGGGAGTGGCCCAGCATGTAGCGGGATTTCCATCGTTAACGTTGCCTGCCTTGTAGCCTTTTCCTCTTGACACGTCAGATGAGGCCTTTTTTCCGGCTGCGAGTTCGCTTGCAAATTCCTTCTTCAGCAGTTCCCTGAAACCCATAAGAGAGGCTACGTCATTTTCATGAAGCAGACCTCTCCTGTCGGGAGGAACATTAAGAAGGAGGTTACTGTTGCGGCCCACGGATGAATAGTAGAGTTCCAAAAGATTCTCCGGACTTCGCACAACCGAATCCTGTGATTCGTGATAGAACCAGCCGCGGCGTATTGACACATCGACCTCAGCAGGCACCCAATAATTACCGTCTTCATGTCCTTCCCCGAGTATTTTAGCAAAATCCCCTCCGGGATACATTTCATCCTTTTTAAGGAGACACCAGTTTGTAAGGCTCCCCATTCCGCTTTCATTACCAACCCATCTTACATCGGGACCGGCATCACTGAACATGACAGCACCGGGCTGGAGTTCCCTTACAATCTGATGGGTATTTGGCCAGTCGTAGTATGTTTTGTTGTCGATGCGCCGGGTTTCCCTGGCTCCGCCGTAATAACCATCTCCGCCATTGGCGCCGTCGAACCAGACCTCGAAAATGTCACCGTAGGTTGTAAGCAGTTCCCTGAGCTGCGCCCTGTAATATACAAGGTATTCCGGTGTACCGTACACCGCTGAGTTCCTGTCCCATGGTGAAAGATAAACACCCATGCGGAGTCCGTATTCATCACAGGCTTCTTTCAGGTCTTTCAGAACATCTCCCCTTCCGTCCTTCCAGGGGGAGTTTTTAACTGAATGTTCCGTAAGCGCTGATGGCCAGAGGCAGAACCCGTCGTGGTGCTTGGCTGTGATGATTATCCCTTTCATGCCAGCTTCCCTTGCTGTCTTTGCCCATTGGCGGCAGTCCAGGGCCGAAGGATTGAAAACTGACTCCTTCTCGTCGCCGTAACCCCATTCCTTGTCGGTGAATGTATTTACTGTGAAATGAACGAACATGTAATATTCAAGTTCATGCCAGGCAAGCTGCCGCTCCGAAGGGAGCGGTCCGTAAGGTTCAGGCGGGCCTGCTTGTGAGCAGGCAGTAAGAACGGCTGCCAGCATGACCGGGAAAAGGATTCTGATCTTCATGGGTGATGTATTTACAATAATCAAAGGTCCCTGATTCTTATGTTTCTGAATTTGACTACAGAACCATGTCCGAGGAAACCTATATGTCCGGATGTGTTTTTCAGTCCGGGGTGATCGTTGTTGTCCATAGTGCCATTGTCGCGTGGTCCTGCAATATCTCCGTCGAGTATAACTGTTCCGTTAAGTGTAATTTTGATATGGGTTCCCTTTACATACACCTCCTGGTAGTTCCACTGACCAAGAGGATTCAGGAAGCCACGCCGGGCCGGTATAACACCGTACACTGATCCATGGTACTGGTATGGCTGCAGTTTTGCATATACATCGGCATCATTATCAAGAATCTGCAGTTCCATACCAACATAGGCGGCATCACCTTCAAGAGGTGTTCTTATTCCAAGGCCGTTATTGGCTGCCGGGGTCAGAATAAATTCAAACCTGAAGACAAAGTCGGAAAACTCCCTTGATGTATACAGATTTCCGCCGCTGCCGTTTTCCGGTTTGATAACTATCATTCCATCCTCGACAACGTACGATTGAGTATTTCCGACCCAGTTGTCGAGGTTTCTGCCATTGAACAGTGAGACGAAACCTTCAGTTTTTTCTTCATCGGTCAGATTAAATTCCTTGTCGCTGATTTCCCTGACATAAATATCCCTGAAAGCCAGATCTGTCCCGTGTGCCTGAAGTTCGATAGCGCCTTTCGGGAAAATCGGGATTTTCCTGTCCCAGTAGTTTTCCATTATAACGTTATCCACAACAAGTTCTCCATTCAGCCAGACCGATACCTTCTCTCCCACCATTACAATTCTGAATGTATTCCACTCACCGACCTGGTTATCTGCTACCTTCAGCGGTTTGGAAGGATTGACCTGGTTGTTGTAAAGGCCGCCTGAACCCACCTGGGCACCCACATCGGTTCTTGAGGTATCCCATATCTGCACCTGGGGTGTACCCCTGAGATAGATCCCGCTGTCGCCGTCCTTTGTAATTTTCCAGTCGACAAGCATTTCGAAGTCGCCATATTCCTTAACGGAGCAAAGGTTGTTTCCCTTACCGTTGAACCAGATACAGCCATCCTTTACACTCCAGTTGGCCGGCACCATCACATTAGCCTCCTCCTGACGCCTTTCAAGGTCAACTCTTCTCATTTTTGACCTTGCAATTGGATTTTCAACAAGACCCTGCCATCCGGTCAGATCCTTGCCGTTGAACATTGATTTGAATCCTTCATCAGAAGGCATGGAGGCCAGGTATTTGATTACCATTTCCTTATTGTATTCGCTTTCAGGGCCTGTCAGTTTCTGTGCCGTTTTCGTCAGTATCTCCCTCACAATGTTACCGTACATACCGGTAGTTGACTCTGCCGACGGAAGAGCAATAACCATTGCAGCAGACGCAGCAGCTGAAGATGTTGCGGGATCATCGAGGAATGTCCCGGCCAGGAACAATGCCTGATAGGTTCTTAGTCTGCCAAGCTGTGTCAGTATCTCATTTTTTCTCTCGGCACTCAGGGCGAAAGGCAGTATCTTCTTGTAAAGCAGAAGCTTCTGCTCATCGGTGACGGGAGCCGTTCTGACCTGTCTGATATATCCCCTGAAGGCCTGATCCTCAAAATTCTTATTGCGCGAAGCAACTATCTCATACAGGGCTGATGAAGCAGTATAATCACTCCATGATGTAAGTGCTTTAAAGCAAACATCCCTCATCTCAGGATTCCCAAGCTCAAATTCGTTCAGCACCAGGTCGAGAGCTTCCTTTCCTCCTGTTGTGGCAAGCACAGGAATGAGTTTTTCTTTTGCCGTGCTGTTTTTGTAAGCCCGGAGGATTACATCGGAACGCAATGACGGATCGTCGACAGCTGTTGCAGCTGATGCAAGGGCCGACTGCAGATCGGCAATGTAAGCCTTGTCCTGAACTGACGACAGAAGATTAATAAGATCATTCTGATCGGCTGGTCCGGCAAGGCTTGAGAGAGCCTTGATTGCTGCAGTGCGAACCGGTTCCTCAGGTGAAGAGGCAAAAGGAAGAACCTGTTTAAAGTATTCATTTCCTTTGTTCCATGCAAAAAGCTCAATAGCGGTTTTCCTTGCAACAGACGAACCATCGGCAAGCACCGGTTTCAGAAGTGCGATTTCCTTGTTTCCGGCTACAGACATAAGAGCTGACTTAACAGCTTCCTGGTCGGTCTGTCCCGTTGCATTTTTCATAAATCCGATAAGTTCAGGTACTGCGGCCGGTCCGCGTACAGCAGCTATGGCTGCCGCGGCCTCTGCCCTTACCCTGTAATCTGCATCCTGAAGTGCAATTGAGATTATCGGAAGAACGGATTCGTCGCCGGTACGGCCGAGCATTGAGATTATTTCAGGTCTAGCATCAGTCTTTGCCTTTGGATAATACGAAATCCATGAAGAAATGATTTCTTTCCCGGGGATGGTCAGTGAAGCCTCATAAGCAGCATCCCTGTAAGTTTTATCGGGCCACTCCGAAGCTTTTTTCAGAACACTGAAAGCATCGAAACCATGAAAGCCTGCATATGTTGCAAGAGCCTGTGATTTGTATTGCACATTCAGTTTGTCCTTGCTTTTTGCCATCACAAGCCTGCATATCTTATCCATTGTCTTAAGGTCGCCGTTATTTCCGACATTCAGAGCATATTTAAGAAGGGATGCAGTTGCACCGCTTACTTCCCACCTGTACAACACCGATTGTGCAGCCTTCATGAGAACAGGAAGGGCTGCAGGGCTGGCGCTTGCTGCAAGTGCGTTCAGGGCCGACGACCGGGTATTTACATTAACGTCGGAAGCCCAAGCTAAATATTCGCTGACAGCGATTTTTGAATTCATAAGAGCCAGGGTATTCATCACAGCTGCGGCGCATGAAAGCTGTTTGTTACTCAGGGCTTCGGCCAGGGCAACCTCTGCCTTTGCTCCGCCGGCAGCCTGGATTACAGCAAGGGCTGGGTAGCACATTTCCTTGTCAGCGAGGTAACTCTTCATTGCCTCAACGGAGGCATCCCCGCCAATTGTCTGGAGCTGCTTCATGAAGAAATCTTTTACCCCGTTCTCTTTTTGAGATGTGGCATAAGTAATGCAAACCTTCTCCCATGATGTTCTTTCCGGTTCTTTTCCCTTTTGAGAAAGGAACCTCGAGAGGCTTTCAACTGCAAATCGTGCCCGTGTATCGTCGCCGGTGCCTGCAGGAATTACCTGATTGCAGATTGCTTTTAAGCCTTCTTCGCCCAGGGCCAGCATATCGCCCATCAGTTTATCGGTGTATGCCAGGTCGTTGGCCGGGAATTGGGCAAGGAGATCCGCAACCTTTGTCTGCAAAGTCCTTCTGTCCTGGGAAAAGGAAGTTCCTGATATAATCAGAAGGGTTAAGCATGCAAGTATGATTGTTTTTATTTTCATTAGTATATAATTTTTAATTTAATGATCTGATGCCTGCCTGTTTAGATTTTCCAATCACCTCTCATTGGCTGATTTATAAGCCTGTTGGCGCCTTCATCATCGACAAACTGCTGTTTAACGGGATCGAAGTTCAGATTGCGGCCCAGACGCAAAGCAATTATTCCGAGATTAACTATAGTACATGATCTGTGACCGTTTGATTCATTCAGAGCAAACTTTTTCCTTGTCATTACTGATTCTGAGAAGGTTTCAATCTGTGGTTCAGGATCAGGCAGCGAGTCGATAAGCTTATGCATATCCTTCACATCTGATATGAAGCCCTTGTATACTTTACCATGCGGTCCTTCGATATAAGCAGCATCCTTGTCGCGGTTCTCACCGTCGAGTATTATCTTGCATCCGTCGGCATAAGTATAAGTAATTCTGCGCCACGATCCTACGGCATCATAATGCTGCTGTGGAGCGTCTATTTCGACAGATACGGGGCCGGTATCATCCTTGCCGAGCAGATACTGCACCGGATCGAGGTAATGCTGACCCATGTCGCCCAGGCCGCCTCCGTCGTAGTCCCAGTAACCGCGGAAGTTTGAATGAACCCTTGCCACATTGTATGGCTTATAAGGAGCCGGGCCGAGCCAGAAATCATAATCCAGTTCGGCTGGAACTGGTTCCGGTTTAAGGTTATGAAGGCCGCTCCAGTAGAATTTCCAGTCATAGCCGGTAATTCCGCTAACTGTGACCTTTAGGGGCCATCCGAGTACTCCGCTGTCAACAAGCTTCTTAAGAGGTTTCACAGTTGTACCCAGACCATAAAACTGATCCTTGAATCTGAACCATGTATTGAGACGGAACATCCTGCCTGTCTTCTGTACTGCCTCAACCACCTTGATACCCTCGCCTATTGTTCTTGTCATTGGTTTTTCACACCAGATGTCCTTACCTGCTTCAGCAGCCATCTTTGACATTATGCCGTGCCAGTGCGGAGGTGTTGCGATATGAACGACATCGATCTCCGGCCGGGCAATCAGTTCCCTGAAATCACGGTATCCGGAAATCTTGCCTCCGTTCAGGGCGATTGCCTGATCGAGATGATTCTTGTCAACATCACATACAGCAAGGAGGCGGGTTCCCTCGTATTCGAAATGTCCCCTGCCCATCCCACCGACACCGATAATTCCCTTTGTCAGCTGGTTGCTTGGTGCAGTATATCCCTGTCCGCCAAGAACATGTCGCGGAACAATAGTAAAAGCAAATGCGGCGGCAGTGGTTTTCTTAAGGAAATCACGCCTGCCCAGATTCTCTTTTTTCATAGTATAGTCTATTTCGTAAAGTATTATTTCTCTGCGTTATATACCGGTTTCCGGTTAAATTCCCCCTGCCTGCAATATGCAGGTTTTAAGATTAAAATGCAAAGAGTTTTCTCATGAATTCCACAATCACTGCTTTTTGAGGCAGTAGACCGAAACCAGCCAAAGGTACACCATGCATGCAATGAGCAGTGTCATTCCGACAGCAATACTGCTTATATCGCTAATCCAGCCAACGAGAAGCGGGATAACAGCCCCCCCTGATATTGCCATCATCACAAGTCCTGATATTTCATT
This sequence comes from uncultured Rikenellaceae bacterium, assembly GCA_964555805.1. Lineage (GTDB taxonomy): Bacteria > Bacteroidota > Bacteroidia > Bacteroidales > VadinHA17 > LD21. The sequence continues at coordinate 34,931 of CAZKTX010000011.1, read as the reverse complement.
GCTCTTGTCGGGATATCGGCCGATCACTATCGAGAATACGAGGGGCCAGATATTTGCAACAGCAAGACCGATAAGGAACACGAGCACCCAGGCCATTGCTGAAGACTTTACAAGAACTATTGCTGTCAGGCAGATGATTCCCAGAAAGGAGGTCCACATGAAAAACTTTCCTGTTGATATCTTTGTCAGCAGGATTGCTCCGGCAAAGGTTCCGAGCATACGCCCCAGGAAGTAGATACTTCGACCTGATTCTGCTGCAGTCTGGTCAATTCCGAATCTTTTTATCAGAAACTGACCCGAATTTGAGTTGAATCCGACATCAATACCTACTACAAGGAAAATTGAGAGGACCATAAGCAGTACAAAACCATTGCCAAGGAGTTTAAAGGATGAAGCGAAGGTGGCCCTGGATTCCTCAGTCACTCTTTCCTCAATCTTTGCCGAGCCAAGCCAGAGGACTGACAATATTGAGACAATTCCGAATACGAGGAAGAGAATTTTCCAGTCACCGAACTGTGCAGCAAAGAATGCCGCAAGGGGGGCCCCAATCATCGATCCGACAGCCTTTACGAACTGGGAGAAGCTCAGAAAGCTCGATGCCCTGTTGCCTGGTACAACATCCACAAGCAATGGGTTTGCCGAAACCTGCACTATAGTATTTCCAATTCCAAGAAGGGCGAATCCGGCCAGTACCATAGGAAATGTATAAAACATGAATGGGACAAGTAAACCCAGGGCGGTCACTCCCATACCTATGTTAAGCATGTTTTTCTTGCCCAGCCTCGACTGCATGACCCCGACAGGAACCGACAGTATGAAGAACCAGAGAAAAGCTGCCGATGGGATAAGCTGGGCAACAGTTGCGCTCAGGCTCATATCCTTGCTGACGCGGTCAACGCCTATGCCAACGAGGTCGACAAAGCTCATCACGAAGAAAGCCATTAGAACAGGAGTAATCCTGGAGATGTTAATTTTATCGGTGGCCATGGGAATCAGGTTTTAATCGCTGAAAGTATTGAATTTTGTCTGTAATGCAAAAGAGATGCATTTAAAAAATGTAAATTCGTGCTATTAAATTCAGAATCCATGCCAAAGATCACAAGGGAAGACGCTCTCCTCTATCATAGCAGGGGGCGCCACGGAAAGGTGGAGGTCATCCCCACCAAGCCATATTGCACGCAGTATGATTTGAGTCTGGCATACACTCCGGGCGTGGCCTATCCCTGCCTCGAGATTGAGAAAACGCCTGACGACGCCTATACATATACTGCAAAAGGGAATCTGGTGGCCGTAATTTCGAATGGCACCGCCGTTCTTGGTCTGGGCGACATAGGGGCCCTGGCAGGCAAACCGGTAATGGAGGGGAAAGGGCTTCTTTTCAAGGTATTTGCCGATATTGATGTTTTCGACATTGAGATAAATGAAAAGGATCCGGGCAAGCTTGTTGATATCTGTGCAAGTATGGCGCCTACTTTCGGAGGTATAAACCTTGAGGACATAAAGGCTCCCGAGTGTTTTGAGGTGGAGGAGAAGCTGAAGGCGATGCTCGATATTCCGGTTTTTCACGATGATCAGCATGGGACAGCAATAATTTCAAGCGCCGGACTGCTGAATGCTCTCGAGATCTCGGGCAAGAAAATAGAGGAACTTAAGCTTGTCGTATGCGGTGCCGGGGCAGCGGCTATATCCTGCACGAGGCTGTACACGAAGCTTGGAGTGAGGAAAGAGAACATTGTGATGGCCGACAGCAAGGGCGTTATAAACAGTAAAAGAAAGGATCTTAACAAATACAAACAGGAATTCATCACATTCAGGGATATTGACACCCTTGAGGAAGCCGTAAAGGGAGCCGATCTCTTCCTTGGTCTTTCAACCGCCAACATGCTTTCTAAAGAGATGCTGGCTTCTATGTCTGATCACCCCGTGGTCTTTGCAATGGCAAATCCGAATCCGGAGATCACCTATGAAGATGCAATGTCGGTAAGAGACGACCTGATCTTTGCAACCGGACGATCGGATTATCCAAACCAGATAAACAATGTGCTCGGATTTCCATATATCTTCCGCGGAGCTCTTGATGTAAGGGCCACGACAATCAATGAGGAAATGAAACTGGCCGCCGCAAGAGCGCTTGCAAAGCTTGCCAAGGATCCGGTTCCGGATGTGGTTCTCAGGGCGTATAACCTTGATAGTCTTTCGTTCGGCAAGGAATATATAATACCCAAACCGCTTGATCCGAGGCTTATTTCGTGCGTTGCAACCTGTGTGGCAAGAGCGGCAATTGACACCGGTGTAGCCCGCAGGCCTATAACTGACTGGAATGCTTACAGCAAGAGCCTCGACAGCAGGCTTAGCGTCCACATTAAAAAAGTCGGCGAACTGAGTGAGTTTTAGAGAAGAGATTTGATCTTCTCCTTTTCTGCTTTCTCCTCCGCCACCTTCCGGTCGTACATTGAAACCACAAGATCTGAAATTACCGGGATTGAGAATGTTTGTCTGTTAATTGTCACATCGAACAGGCTGTCGATGTTCTTAACCTTCTTTTCAAGGAAAGTCCTGATGAGATCATCGCGTTTTTCATCCGTATCTGTGACGAATTTCCGGGCAATATCCATACTCATTTCCTTCTTCTTCATCACATTATCCACCCTCCATTCAAAAGGAGCCACCAGCCTGACATGAAGGGAATTCTTTACATTGTGTGCAATTGAAACACCGCCCCTTCCCACCAGTACAATATGGCCCTCCTTGCAGATTGTAAGCACCACATCCCTGATTGCCTTTTTAACCCTGAGGTCGCTGACAAATCCTCCCGAGAAAGCCATTATCATTTCGGAAAGGTTCGAAAGCTTGATTCCCTTGTAATAGCTCTCGACACGCTGTGTATCGATATTAAGCTCCTTCGCGATAGAAAAAATAATGTCCTTGTCGACCCATCTCCATTTTTTCGTTTTATGGATTGAATTCAGCTTTTCAACAATAGCGGCGGCAGTTTCCCGGGCATCGCACCCGGTAAGACGCGATATTGTGATCACGGGACCATCTTCGGAAGCAGGGCTGCTAAGCACTGATTGTCTGTATCTTTCATCGAAATAATCAAAGAATTTTTCCATCTGGTCTCAGGTTTAAATTTGTGTAATAATTTACTAAAAATTACTGATATCCAACAATTCTCCCGCCGCAAAGGTTGAAAATAACTGACCTTTTTTCTAATCGGGGCATTAACTGCTGTTTCTTAATGATTTTTCATATCTTTACTTGTCAGGAAAACAACAATCACACATTTTATAAAACACTTAAAGTTATGCAATCTCTTTTTTCAAAACCGGAACTGGTCTGGTTCATAATCGGACTTGCACTGTTCCTTCTGGAACTTGTACTGCCCGGATTCGTCATATTCTTTTTCGGAGTAGGGGCATGGGTCACGGCACTTCTTTGTCTGATTGCCAATCCCGGAATAAATCTCCAGGCAATTGTCTTTGGCGTAACTTCTATCCTGTCGCTGCTTCTGCTCAGGAGGATTATACAAAAGCGTTTTTTCTACAGCAAGGATGAGCTGTCGAAGGAGGTGGAAGATGAATTTACCGGTAAGGAAGCTGTTGC
>CAZKTX010000011.1:11302-31228 GCA_964555805.1 uncultured Rikenellaceae bacterium | reverse complement strand
GGAAAGTACCGGGCAACCTTTACCGCAGGATTCCAGATACTTATACCCTTCATCGACAAGATAAGGTACAGGCACACACTAAAGGAGCAGGCAATAGATGTTGCATCTCAGATATGCATAACCCGCGACAACATTGCTGTTGAAGTCGACGGAATCCTTTACCTGCAGGTTCTGGATCCCCAGAAAGCCTCTTACGGCATCGACAACTACCGCTTTGCTTCAATTCAGATAGCCCAGACGACGATGAGAAGCGTTATCGGGAAACTTGAACTCGACCGCACATTCGAGGAACGCGAATCTATAAATGCCACTATAGTTGATGCCGTCGACAAGGCAAGCGAACCATGGGGTGTAAAGGTTACACGTTACGAGGTAAAAAACATAATTCCTCCCCAGAGCATAAAGGATGCAATGGAGAAGCAGATGAGGGCAGAAAGGGAGAAGAGGGCCACAATTGCCGAGTCGGAAGGAGCCAGACAGGCCAAGATCAACGTTGCCGATGGAGACAGGCAGGAATTTATCCTAAGGTCGGAAGGTGAAAAGCAAAAGAGGATCAACGAGGCTGCCGGCCGCGCTTCAGAAATTGAACAGGTGGCAACGGCAACAGCCAATGGACTCAGGGCAATCGCCACGGCTATATCCGAAGAAAACGGTCTGAATGCAGTCAACCTCAGGGTGGCCGAACAATATCTTAACGGATTCGCAGGTCTTGCAAAGCAGAATAACACTATTATTCTTCCTGCAAACCTTGCTGATGTTGCCGGCATTGTAGCCACAGCAACATCGATGTTCAACGAGGTTAAGGACAAGAAGAAATAAGGAATCGTAAGGTTCCTTTACCGGGATCAGACTGATTCGTGTTCGGTCCTGAGGATGATCTCATTCTGAAGATCCTCCCCAAGGTCGTTGAAGTAATCGCTGTATCCGGCAACCCTCACAATAAGATCCCTGTACAATTCGGGATGTTTCTGGGCTTCACGGAGTGTTCCGGCATCAACAACATTGAACTGGATATGATGGCCATCGAGGCTGAAGTAGCTCCTGATAAGCGATGTAAGGCAGTTGTAGCTCTCCTCGTCCTCAAAGAACGAGGGAGAAAACTTCTGGTTGAGTAGAGTGCCTCCTGTACGCAGGTGGTCAATCTTCGATGCAGACTTTATCACTGAGGTAGGACCATTGCTGTCCACACCCTGACTCGGGGAAATCCCTTCCGACAGGGGAGTGAAAGCTTTCCTTCCGTCGGCCGTGGCACCTGTTACACTTCCGAAATAAACGTGAGATGTAGTGGGGAGCATATTTATCCTGTGCACTCCGCCCCTTGAACAGGGTTTGCCGTTTACTGCATCATAGTAGATCTCAAACACTGTAACTGCCTGCTTGTCGGCATAATCATCATCATTGCCGTATTTCGGAGTATTATAGATCAGGTCGTATCTCAACCGGTCGTACCCTTCAAAGTTGGCATCAACAGCCTCTTGCAGCTCATCCCATGTGTAGTTGTTCCTCTCGTACACATTATACTTTATTGAAGTAAGGATATCCGTTATTGAACCCAGACCGACTCCCTGAATATAAGTTGTATTGTATCTGGCCCCTCCTCCGTTGTAATCCTTGCCGTTAGCTATGCAATCCTCAACAAGGAGTGAAAGAAAAGGCACTGGCAGCCATCTTGCAAAGGTTTTTTCGATCACATTGTTACCCCTTATCTTGATGCCGGCGAAATAATCTACCTGGATTCTGAATGCCTCAACCAGTTCGTCAAATGTCCTGAAACCTGAAGCGAAACCTGTTTCAGGTCCCAGTTGCAGGCCTGTTCTTTTATCGAACCCATTGTTAAGAGTGACCTCAAGTATCTTTGTAAGGTTGAAATAACCTGTCAGCCAGTAAGCCTCTGTCCCGAAAGCGCCTGTTTCTACACATCCGGAAGCGCCTCCGTTTCGGGCATCCACTATGTTTTTGCCCTGCCTGAGCAGTTCCTGGATGATAGAGTCAGTATTGAAGCAGGAAGGCTGGCCAAATCCTGTTTTTATGATGTCAAGGGCTTTGTGAATGAACCTGTCGGGACTTTTCCTGCTTATCTGTACCATTGAGCTGGGCTGAAGTATTCTCATTTCCCTTATCACATCGAGAAGAATGTACGACATTTCATTAACGGCGTCTGATCCGTCGGGTTTTACTCCTCCGAGGTTTATAAGGCAGAAGTCGGTGTAGGTATTGCTTTCGCTGGCGGTAACACCCATTTTCGGAGGCGATGGATGATTGTTGAATTTCACCCAGAAACACCCAAGAAGATCATCCAGTTCTTCATCGGTAAGGGATCCGGACTCCTTTTCCTTTTTATAAACAGGGTAAAGATGCTGGTCGAGCCTGCCGGGATTGAATGAATCCCATGGATTTAGTTCAGTTATGACGCCAAGGTGAATGAACCAGTAGTGCTGGAGCATCTCATGCACTGTTTCAGGAGCGTGTGCCGGCACCCTCCGGCAGATGGAAGCCATGGATGACAGTTCTTTTTTCCTCCTGTTGTCCTTCTCTGAACCGGCAAGCCGTTCAAGCTCATCGGCGTGCCTGCCTGCATACATGATTATTGCATCGCATGCAATATCCATTGCTTTCAGTTCCTCTGCCCTGTCGAAAGCCTCGAAATCATTAAGATAATCGAGCTTCGAAAAGCTTTCCCTGATTTCCTCCTTTAGCTGCAGAAAGCCAGTCCGGAACATTTTTCCGCCAAGCACAGTGTGGCCGGGGGCGCGCTGCTCCTGGAACTCGGTGAAGATGCCTGCATTGTAGGCACTCAGCCATTCAGGTGTCATCAGCCCCATGATCCTGTCGCGGTTGCTTTTACCCTTCCAATAGGGAATTATCTCGTCGCGGTATATCCTTTTCACCACCTCATCGACCTTGAAACTTACCTTTTTCCTCGAATCGAGTATCTGCAGATCCTCCATTGAATGAAGGCTTATTTCGGGGTAGGTCGGGGTAGCCTTGGGTTCAGGACCGCGTTCACCGACAATCAGTTCCCCTTCGTTTATGCAGATGGTCTTGTGCCTCAGCAAATACTCAAATGCCCTTGCCCTGCGCACCGGGGCTGAAAGCTCCCTTGCTTCATCGCTTTTATAGAATGCAGTAATCAGCAGCGCTCTTTCGGCGGTTATCTTTTCAACCGCATTGAGGCTCTGCTCTCTCAGTCTCTTTACTCTTTCTGTAAGTATCATTGTTATTTTTAATTATGTTCTAATGACTATCCGCCGATCTTTACGTTAATCCCCGTTTCGCTGAAGAAATGCTTCAAATCGTTCATCCTTTGTGATGACGGAGGCACTGTGTCGTTCATCCTGTATGGCAGTCCGAATTTATTGTATTTTGCCATTCCTATCCTGTGAAAGGGAAGAAGGCTTACCTTGACAAGATTGTCTCCCTTAAGGCTCATCAGCATTTTGCGCATTTCGGTCAGAGTTGCTTCATCATCATTCTTCCCCGGGATAATGGGAATCCTTATCATAACATTCTTCCTGCTTTCGATGATAATCTTAAGATTCTCAAGAATACGGATATTCGAAACCCCTGTATATTCAACATGACGATTATCGTCGGGGTGTTTCAGGTCGAACAGGAAAACATCGGTGTACGGCATTATTGAAATGTAACTCTCAGCGGAGGAATAACCCGATGTATCGACAGCAGTATTGAAGCCGTGTTCCCTGCAGGTCTTCAGTGCCTCAAGAAGGAATTCATGCTGCATCAGCGGCTCACCTCCCGAGAATGTGACACCCCCGCCGGATTGCTCAATGAAGATACGTTCCCGCTCAAGTATCTCAAGAATATCTCCGGTTGAATAAAATTTACCCACCTGTTCATCCCGGTGGAATTCCTTCTCCCCTACTTTCCTTGTCTGAACAACAGTTTGTTTTTCCGGCGATATTCCCTCCGGGTTATGGCACCACCAGCATGAAAGAGGACAGCCCTTCATGAAGAAGGTCACCCTTATTCCCGGACCATCATGGACCGAATACCGTTTAACGCTGAAAATCAATCCTTTCATTACAACAACAAACTAGAAAATAAAGAGGGATAACCACCCGGAAGAAGCCAGGCGAAAAACAGGGATGTTACAGGCTGTAGAACATAAGGCAATGATAGAGCCTTCGTCCGAGACGCTGCATCATGAAGCTGTATTTAAGCTTTAAAATCATATATCCTTAAAACGCCGCAAGTTAAGAAGTTTAAGCTTCATTTCAAAGGTTAAAACCGGGATTTATGATTATTATTGCAGTTATTTTTACGGAAAGGCAATGTCAATTAGAATCCGGCTTCTGTTATTGCTCATGGTTTTTGTGTCTTCTGAAGTTGCAGGCCAGTTGCGGTTGTCTGACAGGCATACCGTAAGCGGATATGTCAGGGAAGCAGTCAGCGGCGAATCACTTATTGGAGTTAACATCTATCTGCCCGACCGTAAGACCGGGACCGTGACCAACACCTACGGATTTTACTCGCTCACCCTGCCTGCTGCCGATTCCGTCGATCTGATAATCTCCTATGTGGGTTTCACCTCCGTGACAATCAGGACCGGCTTGCGTATGGACACAGAGCTTAATATCGAGCTCAGCCCTAATCTGATATTAAATGAAGTGGTGGTCAATGCTGACCGTCCCGAACGGGAAAGTGAGTCGGCCAAAATGAGCACTGTAAAGCTTCAGACTGCCCAGATAAGGGAGGTCCCTTCGCTTATGGGAGAGAAAGATGTACTTAAGGTACTTCAGCTGATGCCCGGTATTCAGAAAGGTTCGGAAGGTTCCAGCGGATTGTATGTCAGGGGCGGAGGTCCCGATCAGAACCTGATCATCCTGGATGATGCAATAGTATACAACGCCAGCCATCTGTTCGGTTTTTTCTCGCTCTTCAACGGGAGCGCACTGAAAAGCGTTGAACTTACAAAGGGAGGATTTCCCGCACGTTACGGAGGAAGGCTTTCGTCAGTACTTGAATTGAACATGAAGGAGGGCAACAGGGAAGAATGGCACGGAGAGGGCGGTATAGGTATAATTTCATCCAATTTTACTGTCGAGGGACCACTTAAGAAAAACAAGTCATCTTTGCTAATCTCAGGCCGGCGGACCTATGCCGACCTGATACTCAGGCCGGTTTTGGCTATGTCCGATGAAGACAACACAGGGTATTATTTCTATGACCTCAATGCAAAGGTCAACTATGATTTCAACCGGAAGAACAAGCTTTACCTCAGCGGATATTTCGGGAAGGACAAATTCTATATGAAATACAGGTCGTCGGGATATCGTGAGAATATAGGCTTCCTTTGGGGAAACTCAACAGCCACACTTAGATGGAACCACCTTTTCAGCAACAAGCTGTTTTCCAACACGTCGGTTGTTTACAGCAAATACTCCTTCGGCATATATGACAAATTCAGAGACATAGCTGAGAATGAGGATTACAGGGCCGAGTATTATTCCGGGATCAAGGACGTAACCTTTAAGCACGACCTGGATTTTCACCCTGATCCCCGGCACTGGATAAAGGCAGGAGTAATAGGGATATTCCACAGGTTCAATCCTCATGCATACGTGGAGCGCGACATCCCGAACCAGGTGAGTATTAGAGATGTAACCTATGTCAATAGTCTGGAAGCGGGCATCTATGCCGAAGATACCTGGCAACCCCTCGAAGCCCTGAAGATCAATGCAGGAATAAGATACAGCCACTTCACTGCCGACAAGGCAACCTATCAGTATCCTGAGCCAAGGTTTTCTGCTGCCTGGAGGGTGAAACCCGGGCTGGCAGTAAAGGCTTCCTATGCTTCAATGAACCAGTATATCCACCTGCTCTCCAACACAGGAATAAATCTCCCGACGGATCTATGGGTGCCTTCCACCGACAGGATCAGGCCTCAGAGATCGAAACAGGCGGCCGTGGGAATGGTAAGGGATTTCGACAAACATGGGATTTCATTTTCGATGGAGGGATACTACAAGACAATGAATGACGTAATTGGCTACAAGGCAGGGGCCTCATTCCTGGAGATTGGGGAACCATCGGAAATGACAGACATCAAATGGGAGAATAACGTTACGGCAGGACGGTCGTGGTCGTACGGGATTGAGTTCCTGCTTCAGAAAAAGGAAGGGAACTTCACAGGCTGGATAGGATATACGCTGTCGTGGACGCAGATGCAGTTCGACTCACTTAACCTCGGGAAGAAATTCTATGCCAGGTACGACAGGAGGCATGATATTTCTGTAGTTGGATTATACAAGATAAATGACAGGATAAACATTTCAGGGACATGGGTTTACGGAACAGGAAACGCAGTGACACTTCCATTATCGGGTTTCGATGCCGAGTATCATAATTTCACCGGAATAATCAACAGCGACCAGTATATTCCAAGTCCCGGGGGCTATTTTCCGCCTGAAATGTACTTTACGGCACAGGAATTTGGTTCCCTCAACAATTTCAGGATGAAACCCTACCACCGCCTTGATCTTGGGATACAGTTCCACAAGCAAAAAAAATGGGGAGAAAGGACCTGGGAGATTTCAGTATACAATGCTTATTGCAGGCTTAATCCTTTCTTCTATTACAGCACAACCGAAACAGGTGAAAACGGAAAAAGTGAAGGTGTGCTAAAACAGGTCACACTTTTTCCAATAATTCCATCAATTACCTGGTCATTCAGATTTTAGATGAAAGCAACAACAACTTATATAATATCAGCTGCGATAATTATACTTGTCACCCTTTCGTGCGAAAGGGAAGCCAGGAACGTTAAGCTGCCAGGGTTTGAACAGAAGCTTGTGATAACCTCATTCATCACCCCGCATGATTCCGCATCATTTGTAAAAGTGAGTACGAATGAGAGGATTTACGGTGATCTGAGTATTACTGAAGGCTACGGGAATTTAACCGTGACAATGTCCGACGGGCAGAAAAGGATCAATCTTGAACCGTCTGGCGATGTTTACATGTTCAGGAAAAAAGACCTGGCTGTTGAATACGGGAAAAAATATCATCTGGAAGTCTCGTCCGACAAGGGATTCAGGGTCGAAGCAGAATGCACTGTACCGCAGCAGAGGGATCTCGGGATAACTATTGACACTGTCAGAACCTGGTACGAATATCCCGGAGTAGACAAATACTCCTTACTTAACATGAATGTGTTTATTAACGATCCCCCCGGGGAGGACAACTATTACAGTTTCTCAGTCAAGGTACTCGATTACAATCCTTATTTTGCGACCTACCCGTATATTTACGAAACCTATTCGTCAAATGATATTTATTTCAGCGATGAAGGGAATGACGGGAAAAGGATATTTGCAAATGCAGTATATGATGCAGGATTGCTGGCAGACAGTGACTCAACCCTTTTTATTTTTTACATTCTGAATACCGACAAGGACTATTACTCATGGCACAAGTCACTGAACAAATTTTCCGGCGGAGACGATCCGTTCAGGGAGATATCACCGGTATATTCAAATATCACCGGAGGACTTGGTATTTTTGCTTCATACACGGTGGATTCGATTGTTTACAGACTCAGATAAAAAATAATTTATAGTCGTATACAGTTAATTATCTGCACACTAAGCCTGATTTTTCCCAATTTAACATTTGCTTAACATAACATTAACACAGAAACCTGCAACAAAATGAAATCCCGGGCGTCTATATCATGTAAACGTTCTTTATTTGGCCGTCCGGCCACATTCTACGATCAGGTTTAGGTTAATGAAGGAAAGATAACTCCCAACTATCTTTCCTTTTTTTTTGTTGCTGGTTGCTTGTTGCTGGTTGCTTGTTACTGGTTGCTTGTTATTGGTTGCTTGTTATTGGTTGATGGATTCTGACTGCCAACTGCATTCTGCCAACTGCCAACTCCTGCCCTGTGCCCTGCGCTTTTTTCCGCCCTGTACCGCACGCCTTACGCCTCATACCTCATACCGCTATTTATCTGACTTAAATCAGTTGCATTCAGCAATAATTGACCTTTCTTTGTATTTACAACCGGGTTGTTGCAAGGCATTTCAAGGTTTGGCAGCAACCTCCCTAAAACTCAGATGCAAATATGAAGAAAAAGATCCGGTTCAGTCTGCTTTACCGCGACATGTGGCAGTCGTCGGGCAAGTATCAGCCCCGTGTTGAACAACTAAAAGCCGTTGCCCCCCATATAATAGAAATGGGATGCTTTGACCGGATCGAGACAAACGGAGGCGCCTTTGAGCAGGTTCAGCTTCTGTACGGGGAAAATCCGAATATTGCGGTCAGGGAGTGGACTAAGCCATTCAATGAAGCCGGCATTCAGACCCACATGCTCGAGCGTGCCCTGAACGGCATAAGGATGTATCCTGTTCCGGCCGACGTCCGCCGGCTTATGTACAAGGTCAAGAAAGCACAGGGAGTGGATATTTCACGGTCGTTCTGCGGTCTGAATGATCACAGGAACCTCGAACTGTCGATAAAATTCGCGAAGGAGGCAGGTATGATATCACAGGCTGCCCTTTCGATCACATACTCTCCGGTTCACACTGTTGCCTATTACATGGATGTTGTAAAACACATTGTCGATTATGGTACCGACGAAATATGTCTGAAGGATATGGCCGGAGTAGGAAGGCCTGCCACGCTTGGTGAACTTGTAAGACAGATTAAGAAAAAATATCCGGGAATCATTGTGGATTATCACGGACATTCAGGTCCGGGCATGTCGGTTGCCTCCATGCTTGAGGTGGCAAGGGCCGGAGCCGATTATATCGATGTTGCAATGGAGCCGCTGAGCTGGGGGATGATACACCCTGATGTTATCGCGATCAGGGCAATAATGGATGATGCGGGGTTCGATGTACCCGAGATCAACATGGATGCATACATGAAGGTCAGGTCGCTCACTCAGTCGTTTATTGATGATTTTCTTGGATATTTCATCGATCCGAGAAACAAGCAGGTATCGTCGCTGCTTATAAACAGCGGACTGCCCGGAGGAATGATGGGAAGCCTGATGGCCGACCTGAAGGGTGTCCACCAGGGAATAAACGCTTCACTTAAAAAGCAGGGTCTTCAGGAGCTGACAGAAGATGAGCTTGTTGTGAAACTTTTCAAGGAAGTTGAAACTATATGGCCTGTGCTTGGATACCCTCCGCTTGTAACTCCGTTCAGCCAGTATGTGAAAAACGTGGCACTTATGAACATACTTCAGATGACAAGCGGCAAGGAGCGATACGGTATGATAGACAACAATACATGGGACATGATCCTTGGGAAAGCCGGAAAGCTTCCCGGGGAGCTGGGGAATGAGATAATCAGTCTGGCCGAAAAAACGGGAAAGGAATTTTATACAGGCAATCCTCAGGATGCCTATCCCGACGAACTTCCTGCCTACAGGGCTGAAATGAAGAAAAACGGATGGGACACTGGACAGGATGATGAGGAACTCTTTGAACTTGCAATGCACGACAGGCAATACCGTGACTATAAGAGTGGCGCCGCAAAAGCAAGATTTGAGATCGAACTTTCAAAAGCGAAAGAGCAGGCTTCTTCGGCAGGTATGGCAAAGGTTATTGATACAGCAGCGGCCAAAGCTGTACAACAGGATGTGCCAAAGAAAGAAGATCCGGCCATAAAACCGGTCACTGCACCGGCAAAGGGCAAAATCTACTACAATTTATACGGTGAACAGACAGAACCCTCCAAGCCCGGCGATCTTGTAAGCGCAGGCGAAAGAATATGCTATATCCAGACAAATTCATACATCGATGAGATAATCTGTCCATGGGAGGGAGAAGTTGCAGAGATAGCTGTTGCCCAGGGAGCCAACGTTAACAAAGGAGATATACTTTTCAGGATCAGGGAACAGAAAAGAAGGAAAGGCAAGAAAAAGCCTGTATAGTTGGCTAATATTACCGGAAATTATAATCTTTGTGAAATAACGGCCATTATAATAACCTATCCTTTTCCCGATATGAAGAAACTTGCACTGCTCATCGTTATGGCTTCATTTGTTATTTCCTCATGCAGCCGGAAGGAAACAAGCGATAATCCACTTCTTGCTGAATTCGATACTCCATTCGGAGTTCCCCCCTTTGAACAAATCAGGCCCGGACACTTCAAGCCTGCTTATCTGAAAGGTTTTGAAGAACAGAAGGCAATAATCAGAAAGATAATTACAAGCAAGGAGGAGGCCACCTTCGAAAACACAATAAAGGAACTTGAATACAGCAGCGAACTTCTTACAAAGGTAAGCCGGATATTCGGAGCCCTTAACTCAGCCCATACAAACGATTCTCTCCAGGCGATCAACATGGAGATGGCGCCTCTTCTGTCGAAGCACAGGGATGACATCAACCTGAACGACACCCTTTTCCTCAGGATCAAATCGGTTTATGACAACATTGACAAATTCAATCTTACCGGGGAGGAAAAGAAAATAGTTGATGACACCTACAAGGGATTTGTAAGAAGCGGTGCGGAACTATCACCCGCAGACAAGGACAAACTGCGAAAGATAAACGAGGAAATGTCTACACTTTCGGTCAGGTTTGGACAGAACCTTCTGGCTGAGACAAATAATTTCACCCTTGTAATCGACAGGAAGGAGGATCTGGCCGGTCTTCCCGAAGGTGTAATAGCCCAGGCTGCCTCTACTGCTGAAAGAATGGATCAGAAAGGTAAATGGGTATTCACAATTCAGTATCCGATTATGGAACCCTTCCTGAAGTATGCTGAGAACCGTGAACTCAGAAAACAGCTTTTCACTGCCTATTTCATGAAAGGCGACAATGACAATGAATACGACAACAAGCAGATAATTGCCAGGATAGCCAGGTTGAGGCTGGAAAGGGCTAAGCTGCTGGGTTATAATACCTATGCCGGTTTCGCCCTCGAGAGGAATATGGCTAAGACACCCGAAAAAGTTCTCGATTTTCTTGGACAGGTCTGGACTGCAGCCCTGCCTGTAGCAAAAGCTGAAGCTGCAGCCCAACAGGAGATAATTAACAGGGAAGGAGGAAAATTCAAACTTGAACCCTGGGACTGGTGGTACTACACAGAGAAGATCAAAAAGGAGAAGTACGCTCTTGATGATGAGCTGACAAGGCCATATTTCAGGATAGAGAATGTGATTGACGGCATGTTTTATGTAGCCAACAGGCTTTACAACCTCGACTTCACCCGGAGGACGGATATTCCAGTTTACCATCCAGATGTGGTGACCTATGAAGTGACCCGTAACAACGAGCATGTCGGAGTGCTGATGATTGACAATTATCCCCGCTCTTCCAAGCGCGGAGGAGCCTGGTGCGGAGCCTACAGGGGACAGAGCCGCGACAGGGACGGAAACATGATCCATCCTGTAGTGACAATGGTTACAAACAGCACCCCTCCTGGTGACGGCAAACCATCGCTGCTAACCCCGGATGAAGCCAGCACACTGTTCCATGAATTCGGACACGCACTTCATCAGCTGTTATCCAATTCAACGTATCCCGGAGTTTCAGGAACATCTGTGGCACGTGATTTCGTCGAACTTCCATCGCAGATCATGGAACACTGGGTTCTTGAACCCGAAGTCCTGAAAGTTTATGCATTACATTATCAGACTGGAGAGGTAATCCCTTCAGAGCTTATTGAAAAGCTCGACAACGCCGGAAAATTCAATATGGGCTTCGGAACAGTCGAATTCCTTGCTGCCGCTCTTCTTGACATGGAGTATCATGTTCTGAACGAACCTGTTGAAGTCAATGTTCGCGAGTTTGAAAAGAAAGTGCTCGACAAATACGGTCTGATCCCTGAAATCAAACCCAGGTACAGGTCGACATATTTCAATCATATCTGGAACAGCGGGTATGCAGCAGGCTACTACAGTTACTACTGGAGCGAAATGCTTGATGCAGATGCCTTTCAGGCATTTAAGGAGACAGGCGACATATTCAGCAGGGAGGTGGCCTCTCGTTTTGAAAACGAGATCCTCTCGAAGGGAGGGTCGAGGGATCCGCTCGAAATGTACATTGCGTTCAGGGGAAAAGAACCAGGAATTGAAGCCCTGCTTGAAAACAGAGGACTTAAATGAAAAAAGCATTTCTTTTCTTTCTTGTTTATTTTCTGTTTCCACATTTTCTGGTTCCGGCCCATTGTGCTGAACCCACTGCCGTTAAAGGGATTGTCGACCTGAGGAAATCGGCCGGCGATAAATTCATCTTCGAGCTCAACGGTGAATGGGAGTTCTACTGGTCGAAGAAGCTTGTCCCGAGGGATTTTTATTTAGACAATACTCCAGTTCCGGATCTTTTTGGGCAGGTCCCCTCCTACTGGACCAGTTACTCGAATGATTCACTGAAGATTCCTGGTATGGGCTTTGCCACTTACCGTTTAAGGATTCTTCTTCCACCCGGTTTCAGGAACTCCCTGGCTTTCGACATGCCTGTGTTCGATACCTCTTATGAAATTTATGTCGATGGGAAAAAAATGGTAAGGAATGGCATTCCGGGTGTCACGGAAAGCTATACAGAACCCGGGTATGAAAAGCGCCTTTTCAGGTTCAATCCGGATGCCGATACTATTGAAATCGTGATAAACGTTTCAAACTTTCACCACCGCAGGGGAGGATTCTGGATGCCGATGAAGATAGGCACTTTCAATGAGATTCAGCTGGATTATGCCTCCGGCTGGGCAAAGGACTGGTCTTCGATGAGTTTCCTCCTCGCATTTTCATTGCTTTTCTTCTTCTTTTTTGTCATTTTCTCCAGGGATAAGCAGACAGCATTTTTCAGTATTGCAGTAACCGGGCTTGCAATAAGGCCCCTCTTTACATCCAATTTTTTGATCCACAATATAATGGACATAAGCTGGGATTGGATAGTAAGATGGGAATACCTCGGACTTTATGTTATAATTGCCGGATGGTACTGGTTTTCCCTAAACCTTTACCGTTCAAAGTTATTCAGGATAATCACCTGGGGGGTAACATTAATCCTGGCTGTTGCAGCAGTTGTTACAATAGCTTTTCCCGTGTATATTTTCAGTTACGCTACATATATTATCTATCCTCTTCTGCTAATACTTTTCTCCTCTGTACTTCTAAACTCGGTACAAGGGGTAATCAAGGGAAATCTGATCGATTTCTTTTATTTTCTGACATTTCTCATGCTGGGTGCGGCTGCTGCCAACGATACCAGGATATCGCTTGGTAAACATGCGGTTTTTTCCGGATACATACTTACCCAGGCCATTGTTGTGTTCGTTTTCATTCAGGCAGTACTGATCCTGTACAAATGGGTGAAGGCATATTCAGAGAAGGAGAAGCTGCAGAAAGAGCATGAGTACCTGAACCGTCATCTCGAGAAAATAGTCAATGACCGTACACACGAGATTATTGCCCGTAAGGAGGAGATCGAGGAGCAGAATATAAGGATAGCCGCACAAAACAAAAAGCTCTCAGAAACAATACAGTTGAAAAACAAGATTTTTTCAGTGATAGCCCACGATCTGAGAAGCCCGGTTGTAAACATCCTTTATATGCTTAACCTGCTCAAGGAGGAGGAGTATAAGGAGAAATACGATTCATTTGCAGATGCAAGCATCCAATACTCCCAGCAGGTGATAAGCCTGCTTGAAAACATGCTTGTATGGGGAAGAGGACAGGAGGATAAAATCAAATATTCACCCGGGAAGCACGATCTTGCCGACATCATTCTGACCAACCTAAGCATTTTCAAGGAGACTGCCGACAAAAAATCAATCAAAGTCAATTTCACCCAGGTTGGCAACTCAAAGGCATTTTTCGACAGGGATCTGCTGGACATCATAATCAGGAACCTGCTTTCAAATGCTGTGAAGTACACTCCCAGGGGGGGAAGGATTAGCATACTGTTAAAAGACAAATCAAATACACACGAAGGGATCACCCTCAAAGTGTGCGATAACGGAGTCGGCATCCCGGAGGAGAAGCAGAAGGAACTGTTTACTGCCGTGGAGATTGAGAGCACACCGGGAACAGAGAATGAAAAAGGCACAGGGTTTGGTATCAAGCTTTGCTACGAACTTGTAAAGATCAATGGCGGAACCATGAGTGTTGAAAGCCGCGAGGGAGAAGGCGCCTGCTTTACGATTTCCCTGCCCGATTCAACAGGGTCCTCCTGACAGAGGCTATTCCCTTGTATGGTGCGACAGCCTTTCACGGTCGAGTATCCGTAAGTATCGTCCCCTGATATTAATTATACCTTCAGTCTCCATTTCTGACACTACCCTTGCAATTGAGGGACGGGCAACCCCAAAATAATCCGCCAGATCGGTCTGAGTCATCGTCAGCATGACAG
The DNA here is from genome assembly GCA_964555805.1 of uncultured Rikenellaceae bacterium. Classification (GTDB taxonomy): domain Bacteria; phylum Bacteroidota; class Bacteroidia; order Bacteroidales; family VadinHA17; genus LD21. The sequence continues at coordinate 16,901 of CAZKTX010000011.1, read as the reverse complement.
ATGAATTGTCGGGACCGGAAATCTGAAGGAAGTATTGTGCCAGTTTGCCTTTAATGGTCTTGAAATTCAGGAACTTAATCTTCTCACTCAGAAAAGCTGACCTGTCTGAAATCATTCCGAGGAAGTTTACCAGAATTCTGTCATCCCTTTTAAGAAACTTCAGAAAATAATTTTTCTCGATTGTAAGAAGCTCGGCATTTGTAACTGCAACTACATTCACCGGAAAAAGCGAACTTCCTGCAAAGAGAAATGCAGCACCTACAGATCCCGGTTCCCTGACCTCTTCAATTTTAAGGACACGTCCCGAATAGTCAGTCATTTCTCCTTTAACGGATCCGCTTATAACCATTACAAATGAGTTCACCGGTTCGCCGCTCTGGAAAATCATTGCTCCTGCATTGAAACGTCTGATCCTGTATGGAGTAGAAGAGATAACCGACATTATCTCAGCAATATCCAGACCCCTGAAAACAGGAGTATTTAAAAGATAGGCATAGTCCATTTTAGTTTCTTTTACTGCCTGATATCTCTGTTTGTTTCAGTTGTCTTAAAAGTAATCGAGGCATAAATCTCCCTCAAAAATAGCAATTGTAACATATGTTACAATTGCCGAAGCCGTTCATTCAATTGCCCGATAATGGCAACAACTCAGGGTAAATCGTTCCAAACACCTTATTAACAGGGCATTTCCCGCATGTCGCATGATAATTATCATATTTTTTCGACTCTTTCTAAAATTTCTTAATATTACTATCTTATTCAGGCTGATTACATGATAAAAAATCTCCGGATATGGATGAAAAAGGCTCCCGAGTCAAAAATGATAGCAAGGAACTTTACCTGGGATTGGATATAGGTTCTGTATCTCTGAACACAGTCCTTCTCGACAGCGGATTCAATATTATTGATGAATTTTATGATTATGTCCATGGCAGGCCGTTCAACGTTCTTCGCGACAGGCTTGATGGAATATTCAAACTTTATCCGCCTGACAGGATTGCCGGTACAGCTGTGACGGGTACGGGCGGCAGGCTGGCCACCGGGCTGATAGGAGGGGTATTTATCAATGAGATAATCGCACAGGCCACCTCGGCAGGTCATTTATATCCCGAAGCCAGGACGGTTATCGAGATCGGAGGAGAAGATTCAAAACTGATACTGCTTGAAAAGGATCCGGCAAACGGGCACTCAAGGCTTGTGGACTTTGAAATGAACAGCATCTGTGCAGCAGGTACGGGGTCTTTTCTTGACCAGCAGGCACGAAGGATAGGAGTCCCGATCGAGAGGGAGTTCGGGGATATGGCATTAAGGTCGGTCGATCCGCCCCGCATTGCAGGAAGATGCAGTGTGTTTGCGAAGAGCGACATGATTCATCATCAGCAGATTGCCACGCCTCTTCACGATATTGTGGCAGGGTTGTGCTTTGCCCTTGCAAGAAATTTCAGGAGCAATGTCGCAAAGAGCAGGGAATTTAAAACAACTGTCCTATTTTGCGGAGGAGTGGCGGCAAACGCAGGAATGGTGAGAGCATTCAGGGAAATACTATCGCTGAACGATTGTGAATTGATAATACCTGAACATCATGCCTCAATGGGAGCTATCGGAGCTATTATGCATGCCCGCGCAAACAACTTATCAATGAATCATTTCAAGGGGCTGAAAGACCTTGATGCTTATCTGGGAAAGACAACAAATAATTTCAGGAGTCTGCCTCCCCTTGTTGAATCTGAAGCGGTTTACAATAAAACAGTTCATTTCAGGAAAAACGGGACCGAAAAAATACCTGTTTACCTGGGTGTTGATGTCGGATCTCTGAGCACAAACGTTGTTCTGATCGATCCGGATCACAGGGTGGTCGCAAGAAGATATCTGCCGACGGCAGGCAAGCCCCTGGAGGCTATCCGCAGAGGCATCTCCGAAATCTCTGCTGAAGTTGGAAATGATGTTGAAGTATTGGGTGCAGGAACAACCGGATCGGGCCGGTATCTGACAGGCGACTTCATCGGGGCTGATACAATCCGCAATGAAATCACAGCTCAGGCTACTGCCGCAATCGATTATGATCCGACCGTGGACACTATATTTGAGATAGGAGGACAGGATTCAAAATATATAAGTATTGAGAACGGAGTTGTAGTCGACTTTGAAATGAACAAGGTATGCGCCGCCGGCACAGGATCGTTTCTTGAGGAACAGGCTGAGAAGCTGAACATAAAAATAGTCGAAGAATTCGGATCGATGGCGCTGAAAGCCGACAGCCCCGTCAAACTGGGAGACAGGTGTACAGTCTTCATGGAATCGGACCTCAACACCTGTGTGCAGAAAGGGGCAAGGAACGACAACATGGTAGGAGGCCTTGCCTATTCTATTGTGTATAACTATCTCGAAAAGGTAGTTGGCGACCGGAAGGTTGGGAATAAGATATTTTTCCAGGGAGGTGTGACAAACAACAAAGCTGTTGTGGCAGCCTTTGAACATGTAACTGGTAAGAAGATCACAATACCCCCTCATTTTGATGTGACCGGCGCAATCGGGGCTGCAATCCTTGCCCAAAAGGAGCTGCGGAACGGGGAGAAAACAAAATTCAAGGGGTTCGGGGTCAGTAATGTGGAATATGAAGTAAGCCGGTTCGTATGCAAGAGCTGTGCAAACAACTGTGAAATAAGAAAAGTCAAGATCGCCGGAGAGCAGAAATCACTTTTCTACGGAGGAAGATGTGAGAAATATGAGACTGACAGCCGTAAAAAGGAACAGAACGATATACCCAACCTCTTCCTGAAGCGAACTGCTTTGCTTATGGAAGGATATAAGGAAGGCATCGGTAATGGTCCGACAATCGGAATACCGAGAGCCCTGATGGTTTTTTACCAGCAGTTCCCTTTCTGGCGCACATTTTTTGAGAAGCTGGGATTCAGGGTAATACTGTCGAAAGAGTCCGATAAACAACTTGTAACAAAATCTATTGAAACAATCACAACCGAGATATGCCTTCCGGTCGAGCTCATGCATGGGCATGTGATGGATCTGATTGAAAAAGGCGCTGATTACATCTTCCTTCCATTCATCGTAAATGCAAAATTCAGGGAAGGAAACAAGACATTCAACTGCAACTGCCCATGGATCCAGACATATCCGTTTATGGTAAAGGCTGCACTAAGGGGCAAGGTGGATGAATCAAAGCTTCTTGTGCCAACCCTGCATTTCAGGTTCTTTGAAAGGGCTCTTGTCAAAGAGATGAGTCAGTTTTTCGGTTCCAGGTTCGGGATAGACAGTAAGGAGATCAGGAATGCGATCTATGAAGCCGACAGGGCCCAGGTAACGTTTGAAAAGAGCCTTGTTACGTTCGGAAAGGAAGCGTTGAGCAGGATCCCTGACAACTGCCGGCCGGTTGTATTGCTGGGCCGGCCCTATAACGGCACCGATCCTCACCTGAACCTGAATCTTATTGAGAAACTGATAGCCCAGGACGTGATGCCAATTCCCCTTGACATGCTCGACCTGGCTCCATATAATATTTTCGAAAACTACAGGAACATGTACTGGCCAAACGGTCAGAAACTTGTTGCCGCCGCCCAGCATGTAGCAAAAACAGAAGGTCTTTATGCGGTTTATATAAGTAATTTCAGATGCGGTCCCGATTCATTCATCTGGCACTATATAACTGAAGAGCTTAAGGGAAAGCCCTTCCTGCATCTTGAAGTAGATGAGCATTCGGCCGATGCAGGCATGGTTACACGTATAGAGGCATTTCTCGACAGTCTGAAAGGATCGGAACAGAATGAAAAAAAGGAAGTCAATGTGTTCAGGCCGAGGGCGGGGCTTTCATCTCCATCAAAAGACAGGGTGCTGTATTTCCCTTACATGAATGACGGCGCTTACATGATCGCAGCTGCTGCCCGGAGCATAGGGGTCCGGTCAGAAGTGCTTCCAAAACAAACAGAGGAAGAAATCGCAATCGGAAGAAAATACACCTCCTCGAAGGAGTGTTTTCCTATGATCTGTACGACCGGAAGCTTTATAAAAAAACTGAGTGAGCCCGGTGCCGATCCGTCAAAAATGTGCTTCTTCATGCCCGACCACAATGGTCCTTGCCGGTTCGGACAGTACAACCAATTCCACAGGATACTGTTTGACCGTCTCGGTTTTGAAAAGGCTGAACTTATAACACCGTCAAATGACACGTCCTATCAGGATGTGGCCGGTGAGCACGGACAGAAGTTCAGGTTAAGGGCATGGAAAGGATTCCTTGCTGCAGACTATATCCGGAAAATACACAGGGAAATCAGACCGTACGAGATCAACAGGGGTGAAACCGACAGGCTTTACGAGGATGCGATACACCGTCTCGAAAGGTGCATTGAAAATGGTGCTTCCGGACTTCACAGGGTACTGGCTGAAATAGCCGGCGACTTTGTTGCGATCCCTGCTGACCGGAGCGTAAGAAGGCCTGTTGTGGGAATTGTAGGTGAAATCTTCATGCGCGACAATGCAGGGTGCAACGGGAACATATCAAACCGTATGGAGGAACTTGGCCTTGAAGTTCTTGTAGCACCGTTCTCCGAATGGATTGTTTACTCAACACACAGGTTCACCCGCGACAGCAAATGGAGGAATGACAAGAAGGGAATCATAAAATCGAAGATCCAGGGAATCGGCCAGGAAGTGATCTCGAAGATGCTGACAAGAGGAATAAAGAAATTCACCGATCACGAAAAGGATGTATCCCTTCACGACATGCTCAGGCTGTCGAATAAATATGTAAGTGAATTTTACGACGGCGACCCGCCGATAGCCCTTGGAACTTCGGTGGCGCTTGCACAAAGGGGTGTCTCGGGTATGGCTGCAATACTGCCATTTACATGTATGCCGGGAACACTGGTGGCATCGCTCAGCGATTCATTCAGAAAGGATCATGACAACATCCCTTTCATCAACATTGCCTATGACGGCCAGGATTCGGTGTCGCTCGAAACAAGGCTTCAGGCTTTTGCCTTCCAGGTAAAGGAGTTTGCGGCATCGGGACAAGCACGAAAAAAGACATATAAGACAACGCCGGCAACGTTATAACAATGTTATAACATAAAAAACAATGTTTACAGACTGTCAGGAAACAAAAAAACAGGGGATCAGCAAAGAACTCAGCCAATGAGTTTGAAGCCAAGTGATGATATAAGTGTTCTGGCCTTTTCAGTTCCGTCTCTTAGTTCGATCGAGTAGCTGGGAAATTCACGCCTGAGAGGGTAGTTCTCCCTCTCCTTTTCAAACCGGGAAGGGTCGAATCTCAATCTTACGTCATCTTCCCTTATATTATATGAATGGTTTACAGCTCTTCCGGCAATCTCCTCAAGGCTTTTTCCATGGCAATCGATTACTAGCCCGGGATCTGCCGGTTCAGGAACATCCGGGGGAAACCAGTCTTTAAGGGGAAGATCAAAAAAACTGCAGAGTTTATTCACTACAATTGAGGTACCGTTGGCTTTGCCATCGGCAGAATAACCTGCGATGTGAGGAGTGGCAAGGAAAGCCATGTGCATGAGAGGAATATCAATCTCCGGCTCCTTTTCCCAGACATCAAGGACGGCTCCTGCAAGACGCTCGC
>CAZKTX010000011.1:0-11202 GCA_964555805.1 uncultured Rikenellaceae bacterium | reverse complement strand
TCTGTCAATCTGACTGCCCGGAAGATATGTAATATCGGCAAAGGGTTCAAGAACCCCCTTCAGGAACGGGATCTTATTGTCGGCTGTTATCCTGATCATAAGTTCAGATTATCGCTGAAAGGTAATAAATTTTAATTCCAATCGGATTTATGAACCGGATTTTATGAAAGAAGGGCCTTACTTCAGGAAGGATAATTTCAGGTCCGGTTTTTGCAAGTATCAGTATAATAATGATACTTCTTTTATAAATTAGTATCTTTGTTACTATGAATATCTGTTTATCTAATTATTTGGATATTTAGACAAACGTAGTTAAGTTTGAATAATAAAATTAAAGTCATGAAAATAAAAATTACAATTATTCTCTTTGCCTTGCTGCCTTTAATTGCAGTAAATGCCCAGAAACCCATTGTCCTTTCTGAGGACTCGATCCAGATAGGCAAATCATATATCCCTAGCCTGTCGGTGACAATACCGGAAGCAAATTTCGATGTTGTTCTGAAAGACTGGATCAAGGAGATAGAATCAGGTACAAAATCCAAAGTTGTCAACGAAAACGGCGAGATGTCGATTTTCGGAGCCAGGATCAAGAAGATCAGTGACAGTGACATAAATGTATACAGCAAGCTTGTCAAGCTTGATTCGATGCTTCAGCTGTTTGCTGCCTTTGAAGTCAAAAAGGACGAGTACATTGAAAGTGCAACGGGCAGCCCTGCCTTCGTAAGCGCCCAGCAATTCATGAAGGAGTTCGCAAAGAATAAATATATCGATGTTGCAAAAGGCCAGGCTGATGCTGAGGAAAAGAAGCTGAAAGATCTTCAGAAAGAGCTTTCGTCGCTCGAGAATGAAAAATCCAGAATGCAAAAGAGCATTCAGTCTAACAACTCCAGAATATCCTCTGAGAATGAAAGCATAATACTTCAGAACAATGAATTGAACACTGTTACAGCAGCAATTGCGGAACAGAACCGTGTGCTTTTAACGATGGAGGAAGGGCCCGCAAAAGATGAGCTCGTGAAACAGATAAAGGAGCTTGAGAAGAGAAAGAAGAAAGCAGAAAAGGGCGTCAAAAATGCTGAGAAAAAAATAGGTAAAGCTGATACATCAATTGATCAGGCAACCGGTGATATTCCAAGGAATGAAAGGATGCAGGAAAAGGTCAAGGAACAGATTGCGGCCCAGGATGCAGTTTATCAGAGGTATGCCGACAAACTGAAGAAGATCAGGGCATACTGATACTAAGATTTCTATTCGATTATTGTCATTTCGTCAAGCAGGTAGCCTGCACCTGCAAATTTATCTATAATGAACAGGGCAAATCTTATATCAAGGCTTATGTTGCGGCTTTGCTCAGGGTTGAAGGCCAGGTCACTGGCCACTCCTTCCCAGGCCCTGTCGAAATTTATGCCTATCAGATATCCATCAGCATTGATCACAGGGCTTCCGGAGTTCCCGCCTGTGGTATGATTGTTTGCAATGAAACACACAGGCATCTCTCCGTTGCGGCCATAACGCCCGTAGTCGCGGTTTGCGTATAACTCCTTGAGCCGGGCCGGCACATTGTAGTCGTAAATTTCGGGATTGTCCTTCTCAATTATACCTTTTAATGTTGAAACAGGTTTGAAATATACAGCATCTTTGGAATAGTAGCCTTTTACGCTTCCGAACGACACCCTGAGCGTTGAATTGGCATCAGGGTAGAAGATTCTGGCGCTGTCATATTCAATCTGGGCCGTCATGTAGCGTTTGTTCAGCTTCTGACGTTCGCTGTTCATACGCGACAGTTCCGGAAGAACATTACCGGAAAGAAAACCTGAGACATCAATTGCAAGCCTGTAAAAGGGATCCTTTTCGAGTTTCTTAAGAGAAGATCTTCCGAATTTTTTCAAAAAGGAGTCAAACCTTTGCTTGTCGGTGAACACCGAATTGTCATATAAGCCCGGCGCAATTGAATTGAAGTCGCCTCCTGTAATCTGTTTCAGCTTCAGGTACTCCGGTGAAAGCCATTTTGAACCGAGAGTTTCCCCGTAAAGGGTAAGCATGGCGGTAAACAGTTTCTGATCGGTGGCCCTGTTGTAATCCTTGAAAAATCCGGCGGCATATTCTGAGATAGCTTCCTTGGTCTTTGAGACAGTCTGAGCATCGGGTGCCTGACCTTTCCTGTACAGGGATGCCAGTTCATATGTTCTTCTTGCCAGCACAACAGCTTCAATTCCGTTAAAGACTTCGCTTGTATAACTGTTAACGAGTGTGTACTCTTTCAAACCTTCATAAAGATCCCTGTAGGCCGGAAGTATATCTCCATACCTTGCTCTTCTGTCATTGTCGGATCTTATCCATTCAGTAAGTCCCGATTCATATTCCTGCTTCTGCCCTATTGTATTCATTTTTTCAAGTCCCTGCATCTCTCCTATCCATTTCTTCCAGGAATTTGATATTCCGGCTTTCTTTGAGGAATACTGAAGCCTGATAAGAGGATCCGATTCCATTGCATTATCGATTATCTCAAGCTTCTTCGCCCTTATGCCAACCATTGCAGGATTTATATGATTTTTTACCATATCGATGTGATAGGAAGGCACATATTCAGAAGTTGTTCCGGGATAACCAAAGACCATTGTAAAATCACCTTCATTTACTCCTTTGAGAGATACCGGGAAGTACCAGGCCGGATTGTAAGGAACGTTGTCGGGAGAATAATCAGCAGGCTTATTGTCTTTGCCGGCATAAACCCTGAATAATGAAAAGTCGCCTGTATGTCTTGGCCAGACCCAGTTGTCTGTATCACCGCCGAATTTTCCGATTGCTGAGGGAGGAGCTCCAACAAGCCTCACATCCCTGAAAGTTTCATTTACAAAAAGGAAATACTGGTTGCCCATAAAAAAAGGCCTTACAACTGCGCTGTAGCCGGTTCCTTTCACAGCTGAAGCCTGGAGTTCGGAAATCCGGGAAGTGATAAGCTTATCGCGCTCCTGGTCTGACATTTCATCCGTTACACCCTGAAGAACTTTTTCAGTTACGTCTTCCATCCGTTTGAGCAGTGTCACCGTGACCCCCGGATTGGGCAGTTCCCCGCTACGCGACATAGCCCAGAAACCGTTTGTCAGATAATCCTTTTCAAGAGTGGAATGATCCTGAATCTGACTGTAACCGCAATGATGGTTTGTTATAAGCAGACCGTCGCCTGAGATGAACTCTGCAGTGCAGCCTCCGTTGAAGTTAACGACTGCATCCTTCATACTGGCGCGGTTGACGCTGTAAATATCCTCAGCCGACAGTCTGAACCCCCTCTCCTTCATCAGCCTGATATTGTATTTCTCAATAAGAATGGGTATCCATATCCCCTCATCAGGAGTTGTCGCAGCATAACTTCCACGGATTGTCAGGGCAAGAAAGACTATAAAAAATAATTTCCTCATAACGTAAATTTTTTCAGTTCGCTGTATACCTGCTCAACAGGCAGGCCAACAACATTAAAGTAAGAACCTTCGATTGAGCTGCATGCGGCTATGCCAATCCATTCCTGGATCCCATATGCACCTGCCTTGTCGTAGGGTTTATATCTGCTTATATAATGAACAATTTCTTCATCCGTAAGTTCAGAGAATGTAACTCTTGTGGATGACTGAAACGAAACCATTTTAAGGGCTGACAGAAGACAGACTCCCGTTATCACCTCATGGGTTCTGCCTGATATTTTCCGGATTATTCTCAGGGCATCTTCACTGTCTGCCGGTTTGGAAAGCACCTCATTATCGCACCATACAATAGTATCAGCAGTAATAACTATCTCGTTGTCCCTGATCTCCGGGATAAAGGATTTTGCCTTTTCTTCAGCCACAAAAAGTGCAATTTCCGGGCCTGCAAGGTGTTCCGGATAACGCTCGTCCCAGTCTTTTGTGACAACTTCAAATTTAAGGCCGAGTTCCATCAGAAGTTCCTGCCGCCGGGGAGAGCGCGAACCAAGGATGATCCTGAATTTGTTTAGGTCATCGATCCCCATGTCAGATAAGGTTAAAATCGAGGATCAGTTTAACCACAACAGAATAAAGGACACCCGAACACTGTGCGATCTTCATAAGCCTGCTTGCTGAATGAAGCTGTCGTTTACCGGGGGAAAGAATAAGCCGGTAAATAACAATTGCAAGCGGAACAACAACAGCAGCAGAAATATATACAAGGGTTATCTTATCGTGGAGGAAAAATCTCCAGACTAAATAAAGCATTGCTATTGTGACCGCCGTCAGTACAATAGCAATGATCCTGGCAGTAAGGATGCCTGTAACGACCGGCACCGTATTCCGGCCGTAAGCCATGTCGCCTTCAAAATCCTCAATGTCCTTTATTATTTCTCTAGTCAGTGTTGTGATGAAGGCAAACAGTGCGAAGCCGCCTACCCAGTAAAATATTACGTTTAAGTCGGGCGATGAAAAGGCATTCACCTCATAAAACCTGTAAAGGGCAGGCCATTCATAGAAGACAACAAGAAGGGGAACCATTGCCGTGAGAATTGCAACAACCAGGTTTCCCACAAGGAATTGCCGTTTATAACTTGCAGAATAGAAGTAAAGCAGTCCGGAGACAATAAGGAACAGCATACCCATCCAGAAGTATCCGGCTTTCCAGGAGATATAGAAACCTGCTGTCACTCCAATGATGTTTAGAATGTTGTGCAATAGCATTGCCTTTCTTCTTGGCACTTTTGAGCCCACGATTACCTCTCCCCTGTTTATAAGGTCGGTCCTGATGTCAAAATAATCGTTTATAACATAGCCACCTGCAGTCAGGCAGACTGTGGCCAGAATAAGTACAATGAAGTCGTACCACGGAAATTTAAGCGACAGCGGCATCATTTCCCCGGTACCTCCGATAATTGACACTGTGATTTTGCTGATTACCGGTTCCACAACAGCATAACGCATCAGGATCATTGTAAAGGCAACAATAAGCAGGTTTGGCCAGCGAACAAGTTTGAGAAATGTCTTCATCTCTTATTACCAGGTGAAAGCATCATTATCCATCCAGTTATTATGCAACCGCAGAACCTGTTCGATTACATCCCTTACACAACCTTCCCCTCCCCTTTTGTCGGATATGTATGATGCAACCTTCTTAATCTCACTGTCGGCATCGGCCGGGCACACAGGCACTCCCGCCAGTTTCATCGCTCCGTAATCCGGGATGTCATCACCCATGTACATTACATCCGAAGGCTGAATTTCATGTTTCGCGCAGAAATTATTGAAGTGTTCCGTCTTCGCCCGGCTGTTAAGGTAAATATCGCTGACTCCCAGCCCTTTCAGTCTTCTGATATATTCCTTTGCATTGCTGCCTGAGATGATTCCGATGTGATAACCCTTTTTTACCGCCAGCTGAATTGCATAGCCATCGCGAAGATTAACCGTGCGGTTAGGCACGCCGAAGGCATTCAGGCTGATTGTCTGCAGCGACATAACCCCGTCGATGTCAAACACAAAAGCCTTCACCCTTGTAAGGTCTTCCTTAAAGTTGGTCATCAGAATCGTTGTTGTATAGTTTCAAAATTGATTGTGATATTTCCCTGTAAATCCCCTGAAGTTCGGGAGAGAAAGATAGCAAATCAATATGTCTTTTTATAGTCCCTCTGTCATTTCTGTAGGCGGGGCCCGTCTGGGAGTTCTCAGGGCCGTTCTCAAATGCCTTTATAAATGTTTCATTTATAAGAGGTTTAAGGACATCGAGAGAGAAACCGGCTTTGCCGGAAATGACTTTTCCGGCTGAGAGCATGTGGTTTGTGAAATTACATGCAAAAACCGCTGCCACATGAAGCATTTTTCGCTGGTCGGTTGAAGTGACATAGACCTTTGCTCCGAGTTGCAGGGCAACCTTCCTGAGTACGTCCAAAACAGATGAATCAGAGGCTTCCAGGAATAAAGGCAGTTCCTTAAACGATATAGGCCTGTTTTCAGAGAAGGTCTGAAGAGGGTAAAAAACACCCTTGTTTTTAATTGAAGAAGGAAAAACATCGAGACCGATGCTTCCGGCAGTATGAGCCACGATTGTGTTTGGGGGACAATGGATGTTCTTCAGTATCCCTGGAAGCCTGTCATCCGGGACAGCTACAATTATCAGGTCTTCATCGCTGTCGAAATCAGTCTTTTGAGACCATTCAGCGTTACACGACCGGGCGAGGGATTCGCCCCTCTGCCCGGTCGCTGACACTATTTTTCTGATGCTGAATTCCTCGCTGTGTAACTGCCTGCATAATGCACCAGCCACTTTTCCGGCACCAATGAAAGATATTTTAAATTCCTTCACAGGACTATTAATAACCTTCCTCAGGCCTGTGCTGTCGGCCCCCCGAAGTTCATGGGCAGCACAGGAGCGGAGCCCTTTACATCCTTTATCTTACCATGTACTGCTTCATACTTGGCTATATTATCCTCCAGGGCAACCACCAGCCTTTTGGCATGCTCAGGGGTAAGTATGATCCTCGACTTCACCTGTGCCTTTGGAATACCGGGCATGATTCTGACAAAGTCGATCACGAACTCGGATGCTGAATGTGTTATAACGGCAAGGTTTGAATAGACGCCCTGAGCCACTTCCTCACTCAGTTCAATATTGATCTGATTGGGATTTTTAGGATCTGACATTATATGCAAATATTAATTTTACTTCCTTGCTTCAGATGCTGTTTCAACATGTGACTCAGTGAGATTTTCCAGATCGTCAAGCGAGCCGACTATAATACTGTTGTACTGGCGCTGACCGGTACCGGCAGGTATAAGGTGACCGACGATCACGTTTTCCTTTAGTCCTTCAAGCTTATCGACCTTTCCGAGGATAGCTGCTTCGTTGAGTACCTTGGTAGTCTCCTGGAAGGAGGCTGCCGAGAAGAAGCTGTTTGTCTGAAGAGCTGCCCTTGTAATACCCTGCAGTACCTGGTTTGAAGTGGCCGGAACGGCATCCCTTGCTTCAACAACCCTGAGGTCGCGACGCTTGAGGAGTGAGTTCTCATCCCTCAGTTTTCTGGCTGTTACGATCATACCCGGACGAAGTGTCTGGGAATCGCCTGATTCTACAATATATTTCTTGCCATAGATCCAGTCGTTCTCATCCATGAACTCAAGCTTATCAACTATCTGGCGTTCAAGGAATTTCGTATCACCAGGATCAACTATCTCGACCTTTCTCATCATCTGGCGGACAATGATCTCAAAATGCTTGTCATTGATCTTCACACCCTGAAGCCTGTACACCTCCTGAATTTCATTCACAATATACTCCTGAACCTTTGTAGGGCCCTTGATTGCAAGAATATCCGACGGAGTGATAGCGCCATCAGAAAGAGGAACGCCGGCCTTCACATAGTCGTTTTCCTGAACAAGTATCTGTTTTGAGAGCGGAACAAGGTATTTCTTTATCTCATCAGTTTTTGACTTGATTATGATCTCCCTGTTACCCCTTTTAATTTTTCCGAAAGTAACCTCACCATCGATTTCTGAAACGATAGCCGGGTTAGAGGGGTTACGAGCCTCGAATAATTCCGTAACACGCGGCAGACCTCCGGTTATATCGCCCGATTTTCCTACAGCTCTTGGTATTTTTGCAAGCACTTCACCAGCCTCTGCCCTTCTTCCTGCTTCAATAACAAGGTGAGCGCCTACAGGCAGGTTATAAATCCTGAGTTCTTCATTGTCGGGACCAAGTATCTTAATAGCAGGGTTTTTGGTCTTATCCCTGCTTTCTATTATGACCTTTTCCTTAAATCCGGTCTGTTCATCAGATTCCTCCCTGAAGGTTACACCTTCGATAAGGTGTTCGTAACCAACTTTCCCGGGGAGTTCAGAAATAATTACAGCATTGAACGGATCCCATTCGCAGATCAGTTTTCCCTTCTCAACTTCCTGTCCGGGTTTTATATACAATCTCGAGCCATAGGGAATTGTATGGGTTGTGAGAGCAATTCCCGTCTTCTTGTCTATAATTCTCATTTCGGCAAGACGACCGATTACAATATCAACTTCTCCCTTTTCCGGATCCTTCTTGGAGACCGATCTGAGTTCTTCAATCTCGGCAATACCGCTGTACCTTGCAACAAGGCGCGATTCAGTTGTGATATTTGATGCAGTACCTCCAACGTGGAAAGTACGAAGTGTAAGCTGTGTACCAGGTTCACCGATACTCTGAGCGGCAATGACACCTGTTGCTTCACCCTTCTGTACCATTCTGCCGGTCGCAAGGTTACGGCCGTAACATTTTGCACAGACACCCTTTTTCGATTCGCATGTAAGCACAGAACGGATTTCAACCTGCTCGATAGGAGAATCTTCTATCTTTTTCGCAAGATCTTCAGTCAGTTCCTGACCGGCTTCAACTATGAGTTCTCCTGTAAGCGGATGGAACACGTCGTGAACCGTTGTGCGGCCGAGAATCCTTTCGTAGAGGGATTCAACTACTTCCTCGTTTTTCTTTATAGCGGTTGCCACAAGGCCTCTGAGCGTTCCGCAGTCTTCCTCGTTAATAATCACATCCTGCGAAACATCGACAAGACGGCGTGTCAGGTAGCCGGCGTCAGCTGTCTTAAGAGCTGTATCGGCAAGACCTTTACGGGCACCGTGAGTTGAAATGAAGTACTCAAGAACCGACAACCCCTCCTTGAAGTTGGAGAGAATCGGGTTTTCGATGATTTCAGAACCTGTGGCGCCTGACTTCTGAGGTTTTGCCATAAGTCCCCTCATGCCTGAAAGCTGGCGGATCTGTTCCTTTGATCCCCTTGCGCCCGAGTCGAGCATCATGAATACCGAATTGAAACCATGCTTGTCGGTAGACAGCTGCTTCATAAGCGACTGGGTCAGTCGTGCATTTACATGTGTCCAGATATCAATTATCTGATTATATCGTTCGTTGTTTGTTATGAACCCCATGCTGTAGTTACTAAGCACTTCCTCAACCTGTTCGTAACCTTCAGTAACGAATTTGGTTTTTTCCTCAGGGATTATAACATCATCAAGGTTGAATGAAAGACCTCCGCGGAATGCCGAGTTGAACCCAAGGTTCTTTATTGCATCAAGGAAAGCAGCTGTTTTTGCAGTGCCTGATAATTTCAGAACCCTGCCGATAATATCCCTGAGCGATTTCTTTGTAAGGATCTCATTAATATAACCTACCTCTTCCGGGACAAACTGGTTGAAGATAACCCTTCCGACTGTAGTTTCAAGAAGGTGGTTAACAAGCTGTCCGTCAACCCTGTCGTTGACTTTTACCTTAATATAGGCATGAAGGTCTATCTTCTTTTCATTATAAGCGATATTTACCTCTTCAGGTGAATAGAATGAAAGGCCCTCACCCCTTACCTTATCCTCGGGAGTGCTTTTTCTTCCCTTTGTAATATAATAGAGGCCGAGAACCATGTCCTGCGAAGGAACGGTTATCGGAGCTCCGTTGGCGGGGTTAAGAATGTTATGAGATGCAAGCATCAGCATTTGAGCTTCAAGTACGGCAGCGTTTCCGAGCGGCAGGTGAACAGCCATCTGGTCACCGTCGAAGTCGGCGTTGAATGCCGTACAGACGAGCGGGTGAAGCTGAATTGCCTTTCCTTCGATAAGCTTCGGCTGGAAAGCCTGGATACCCAGTCTGTGAAGAGTGGGAGCACGGTTAAGCATAACCGGGTGGCCCTTGAGAACGTTCTCGAGGATATCCCAAACAACCGGGTCCTTGCGGTCAACAATTTTCTTGGCTGATTTGACGGTCTTAACAATTCCCCGCTCAATCAGTTTCCTTATTATGAATGGTTTGTACAGCTCAGCAGCCATGTCTTTAGGCAAACCGCACTCATGAAGATCGAGTTCCGGTCCTACAACAATGACCGAACGGGCTGAGTAGTCAACCCTTTTTCCAAGCAGGTTCTGACGGAACCTTCCCTGTTTTCCTTTAAGGCTGTCGCTCAGTGATTTAAGAGGACGGTTGGCATCAGTCTTTACGGCATTTGCCTTTCGTGAGTTATCGAACAATGAATCGACTGCCTCCTGAAGCATCCTTTTTTCATTTCTCAGGATCACTTCCGGAGCCTTGATCTCGATCAGCCTTTTAAGGCGGTTATTCCTTATAATTACCCTTCTGTAGAGATCGTTAAGGTCGCTCGTTGCGAAACGGCCTCCGTCAAGAGGTACAAGAGGTCTCAGTTCAGGCGGAATTACCGGAACTACCTTTATTATCATCCACTCAGGTTTGTTCACATTCTTTGAATCTCTGAATGCCTCTACAACCTGAAGTCTTTTCAGGGCTTCATTTTTACGCTGCTGGGAAGTCTCGGTATTAGCCCTGTGACGAAGTGAATATGATAACTCATCAAGATCGATTCTGCAAAGCAGTTTATAGAGAGCGTCAGCTCCCATGTCGGCAACGAACTTATCGGGATGGGTATCCTCAAGGTACTGATTCTCCTTGGGAAGTGATTCAGTTATTTCGAGGTATTCCTCTTCAGTAAGGAAATCAAGATATTTAATACCATCGGCGGCCTTGATACCCGGGTTGATTACAACATATCTTTCGTAATAGATAATTGAATCGAGCTTTTTGGTAGGAAGGCCCAGGAGGTAACCTATCTTGTTGGGGAGGGAGCGGAAGTACCAAATATGTGCAATCGGAACCACAAGCGAAATATGTCCCATTCTCTCACGGCGGACTTTCTTTTCAGTGACTTCAACGCCGCAGCGGTCGCACACAATACCCTTGTATCTGATCCTTTTATATTTTCCGCAGTGACATTCGTAATCCTTTACCGGTCCAAAGATCCTTTCGCAGAAGAGTCCGTCACGCTCGGGCTTGTAGGTCCTGTAGTTGATTGTCTCAGGTTTCAGAACCTCGCCGCTTGAACGATCGAGGATCTCTTCAGGTGAAGCGAGACCAATAGAAATCTTTGAGTAACTTGTTTTTGTTTTGTTATCTCTTCTGAATGACATATACTGTAATTTATTTGTCCTTTAATTAAAATAATAAAGAGGAAGGTCAGTCAAGAATGACGCTCAGTCCCAGTCCTCTCAACTCGTGCAACAGTACGTTCAGTGATTCGGGTATACCTGGCTGAGGCATTGGTTCCCCCTTGACTATTGACTCATAAGCCTTTGCACGGCCGATAACATCGTCCGACTTGATTGTAAGAATCTCCTGGAGGATATGTGCGGCTCCGAATGCTTCGAGAGCCCAGACTTCCATTTC
>CAZKTX010000010.1:0-44526 GCA_964555805.1 uncultured Rikenellaceae bacterium | reverse complement strand
CCCTCAATAACGGGGCAACAAATGAATATTGACTGGCAGTGGCATCATCGAAAGTGAATACAACCAGTTTGTCAGGTATTTCTTTTTTTGTAGTCTGAGCATTTCCGCCAAGTGCGGCAACTAAAAGAAGTGAACTTATAATGAATTTTTTCATCCGTATATAATTATGATTTTAAAGGCCTGATGGAACCCACATGGTTGAAAATTATATACAAGCGTGTTTGTGTATTTGATACATGTAGGTTTCATGCGTTATAAAACTTGATTTAAAAGTTACAAAGCTTGTCCTGCAAACAGGCAGAACTCAAATTTAGAAAATCTCCGCTTATCCGGACAACTATTTGACAGATCAAATATGTTAAGGGCATAATGCTTGTGTTGTGGCCATATCCTGAGGATGTCGCACAAGCTGTTTTGTTGTTTCACTTCGCAGATCCCGGACCGGATTTCAATTCTTCAGGACCCCGTTCTCTACAATTGTTTTCCCATCAACCGTGAGTGTGGATCCTGGCAAATGGAAGCTTATTCCAAAAACATTCCTGTTGTTTCCCCCTGCAAAAAGGTTGTTACCGATACCCACTGTAATCATTCCGGCTGGCATCCACGCAACCAGTTTACTTCCAGGCTTTACGGATATATTCGGATTAATCCCAAGATCAAGAAAAGAGAACTCTTCTTTCCCGGATTCAGCAGCATCATAGAGCTTCTGAAGTACTTCGAGACCTGCTTTTGCAGTCATTGAAATGAGCTTACCCTGCCGGAAAATTAAAGTGAGGCCGTTAATCTCCTTACCCTGAACAAATGCATTGTCGACCACAATCTTGCCTTCGGCCGTGCCCGGGACAGGCGCCAGGCAAACCTCTCCGGCAGGAAGATAAACCTGTGAGCCGGCAAAATCTCCCCGGAGGTCTTCGTCAGAAATTGTTCCGTCGAGCACAACAACAGGCCTTTTCTCTATCTGTATTTTAATAGAGGTCCCGTTTGTATTGGTTATCTGAACTTCTTTCCCCGCTGAAAGGATTGTTTTAACTTCCTTACCCGTGGCTTCAAGCACCCGGTAATCAACATTTATTCCTTTCCAGAAAAGATCAGAAAGTTCATTCAGTGTGATCCCGAATTGCTTTGCTCTTGCTTCAGTCGGATATAATCCGTTCCCCAGTGAGATTAACCTTATTTTACGATCCATGAAAATCCCGGTTACCGGATCGGATGCTTTAGCCATGGCTATCATCCGCTCCGGCGGAATATCTGCAAGTAAACCTGGATTTTCGTTATAGTCGATCGCAATCTGGGCATTTACAAAACCAGAAAGTTTCATGTCAAAATCGGGAACCTGATTGTCGTATTTTTCCGGTACATCTGCATACAGACGCCTTGTCAAACGGTCGCTTCCGACAGCTATAAGTGGAAATGCACCGATTTTCCTGACATTTACTGCTATGTTCTCCAGTAACTCTATGTCACGTACTCCGCCGGTTATCAAAACATTCTCGCCCTCACGAATGTTAGCACACTGATTCACAAGCCTCTGAGCCAGTTCTTCACTATCAACTGGCTGAGCTTTACCCGTTATGGTCTGAGCCTTTAGAGAAAGACCAGAAACCATGATCAGGATAACTGCAAAAACAATCTTAAAGTTTTTCATCGCTGATGATTTTAGTTTTTAAGCTAGAAATACTGTTTGATAATTAGTTAATTATATGCCTGTTTGATAGAAATATTTCCCGGAATTATATTCAAAGTTACACCAGCCGTAAAGCGAAATCAAGTTTTTTTTGCGGCAAGATTTGTTCCGACTACCGGAATGTTTGTCAGCCAGGACTTAGTACAGTATTGAATTTCAACCAAGGAAGGAACGCCGGCAGCTATAGATCCCCCTGATCTTTCATTTTAAGGGATTCGGTATCTGTTTTATAGCCCTTGTATATGAGTGACTTTGTAAAAGGAAGAGCTGTCACGATCTGAGTTTGTTCATCCTTAAAAATCATTGCCGTTGCAATTTAAAAGAAATCAATTGCTTCCCGTCTGCCTGTATTTCCTGCGGAACAGGAAATAAACAGGTATGCCTGACATTATCAGGGTAAGGCCAATCAGGGCTTCACGGGGCCTCGTAATAATTGTATTGATGAACAACCCGGCACAGAAGAGCACAAATAATCCCGTTACGACCGGGTAACCCCATGCCTTGTACGGCCGGTAAGCATCCGGCATCCTGCGGCGAAGTATGAAAACCCCCAGGGCCGCCGCGCCGTAGAATATGTAAACAGCAAAAATCAGCATGTCGGTCAGCTGGTCGAAGTTGCCTGACAAAACCAGGACTGATGCCCATATTCCCTGCCACAACAATGAGTTACCCGGCACATTCCGGCTGTTCAGCTTTCCGATTCCGGAAAAGAAAAGCCTCTCCTGCGACATTGCATAATACGGCCTGGAGCCGGTCAGGATGCTTGCATTGAGGCAGCCCAGGGTTGATACAAGTATTAGCAGTGAAATGAGTAATATACCTCCCGATCCGCTGAAACTCCTCACCATCTCGATCGCGGCAACCTGATTGCCTGCTTCATGGACCTTTACCAGATCTGGAACTGACATTACAGCGAGGTAGGAATAATTTACAAGCAGGTATATTATTGTTATTGCAAAAACTCCAATGACTATCCCTTTAGGGATATTATGCCGGGCATCCTTTATTTCTCCCCCGATGAATCCTGCAGACACCCATCCCTGATAAGCCCAGAAAGCTGCCAGCATCGCTGTCATGAAGGATGAAACAGTGACCGAACCTCCCTTAAGGCTGCTGAAATCAACAATCTCTGAAGGACTCCCGGAAGCGTTTGTCAGGCCGTATACAACAATCACTGTCAGACCTGCACAAACAAGGAAGAAAAGAACCTTGTTGACCCGGGCGCCACTCTTCAGTCCGGTCATGTTGAGGAGTGTCAGAGCCATTATAAGCAGAATTGCTGTTAGCTTGATACCGAAATCATGGAAAGGGAAGAAAACGCCTCCGATTGTAGTATTCTGCCACGAAGAAAACAATACGGGAAGGGGAACTATACTGTTGACCGACTGGGTAAAGACGTATGCAAGCGATGCGATTGTAGCAGTCTGGATGACTGTAAAGAGAGACCAGCCATAGAGAAAGGAGAAGAAGCGGTTGTAGATTTTTTTAAGATAGACATACTCCCCGCCGGTGTCAGCCAGCATTCCGGCCAGCTCGGCATTGCTCAGAGCGCCAAAAAGAGTTATAATTCCGGCTGCGGCCCATGCAATCAGTATCCACGTTGATGATTGCAGCCCGTCGGCCATGGGTGCAATCTTTTTATAAACACCTGAGCCAATTATGTTTGCAAAGACGAAAATAACTACATAACCCAGTCCGAGTGTCCCGGAAAGTCTTCGCTGATTACTCATTTGGTTCCTTCATTCCGAAGTTTGAAGGACCAAATTAAGAAATAAGTTGAATTAATATTTGTTATGTGAAGATCTTCAGCTGGATTTTATCATGTACACCATCAGCACATTCCCATGTCTCACATAGAGTTTTCCCTTGTTAATTACAGGATGAGCCCAGAAGGGTCCTTCTCCCTTTGTTATCTGAAACTCGCTTACAATATCAAGTTTGGTTGGGTCGGGCTTTACAAGAGCAATATGACCTGACTTTTCTTCGAATATGTAAAGCATTCCGTCGGCTGAAATTACAGAACCTCTTGCGTACCATCTCTGGGTCCACAGCGTTTTTCCGGTTGTCCAGTCAACGCAGGCCCACATATCGGATGGCTTTGACATGTGAGTTGATCCGAAAATATTATTACCGAGAAGCAGTGTTCCTCCAAGCTGCGGATCAAAACTTCTGTTTTCCCATACAATATCAGCTGAATTGCCGTCAGCGGAAAGCTTCAACTTCAATGCAACCCAGTTATAACCATTGGCAATGAGGATGTGCCCATCCTTGTAAAGTGGTGTCATTGCATGATTCTTCATCACTCTGCCGGTTGCCGCATTAATTTCAGGATAGTTTAGTTTCCAGATTATCTTTCCATCTTTTGAATTGACTGCAAGAATGTAAGTCCCTAATACTGTAACTATCATTTTCTTGCCGGCATATTCAATAAGCCTTGGATTCATATACTGGGGCTCCTGATCGATTGGTTCCGTTTCCCATACAACCTTGCCGTCGGCAATATTGAATGCTACAATTGAAGCTTTCTTTCCGGCAGGAGATGCAATTACTATATTATCAACGACTAGAGGAGATTCAGAGATCCCGAATTGAATTGGCTTGCTGTCATATAACCTGTAATGGTTTTTTGACCAACTAATTTTACCGTCCTTCCCGACACATACAATGTCGCCGCTTCCGCTTATAAGAAAGATGTTGCCATTATAGTAAGTGGGTGTACATCGTGTTCCTGTATGGTTCTTCATCCAGGCTTTGCCGTAAACAGTTTCCCATTTCTTCTTGCCATCAAGGGTCAGGGCAACAAGCACATCTGAACTGTCTTTTCTTCCTGTAACATAAACAGCATCATCTGTAACTGTTGGTGAAGAATACCCGTCACCCATGTTTTCAGCTTCCCATAAAAGTGCAGGCCCGTTTGCAGGCCACTTTTTCAGCAATCCCGATTCGTTATAAATGCCGCTTCGGTCCGGTCCCCGCCATTCGTAAAGCTGGCAATAACCTATAGTAAAGGAAAGAGTACTTAAAAATATTGTCAGGAATAATTTTGAATGGATTGGCTTCATTTATGTCAAGTTTTATTTGTGAGTGGGCCAAATATAGTGTAAAAGTCTGTTTGATAAAACTTTACGACCCGGCGTTAACATTTATTAACTCTTAAGACATAAGTGGTTAGCTCTGACCATATTCCGCCACCAAAGTATGGCCGGGGACAATTAAAATTAAGTAAAGGCCGAGACCGTACAGGACGACAGGTTTAATTTTTGAAGCAATACAAGCTGGCAGGACTGTCAGTAATAAAGAAAATCCGGATCATCTTCTGAAATTTGTTTCACACGGACAGGGCATTTGTTTGTGTCTCCTTGCTTTATTTTGTGTGGCACAACTTCCAAGGGCCTGAAGGATCAATAAAACCAAAAGAGTTTTTACTATAAATACCTTCAACCGGCCTTGCTTACAGATCTTATTAAAAGTCATATCAACAGTTGTCTTTAACCCCTTGCTTTTTACAGGATAATAACTTGTCCGGAAAGGCAATTATTGTATTTCTCAGAATCACGGGATATACTGTTTTTTACTGCGAGGTTATTTCCTTGAGCATTTCCGGATTCAAGGCACTGATATTTCAATACATACCCTTAAATTTTGCCGATCCGGCATTATTCACTAAATTTGCCGGCTTTCATGAATCTAAGAAAATCACAGAACCTTTATGGTATTTGAAAACCTGGGCCTGGTCCCCGAATTGCTGGAATCACTAGAATATATGGGTTTCACGGAAACCACGCCCATACAGGAAAAATCAATTCCGGTTATAATGGACGGCAGGGACCTGATCGCCTCTGCACAGACAGGTACGGGTAAAACTGCAGCCTTTCTTCTTCCTGTAATGAATGACATTTGTAGGAAACGTCCCGAGCATACCCATACACTAATTCTGGTCCCCACCCGTGAACTGGCTATTCAGATCGATCAGCAGATACTTGGCCTTGCATACACATTAAATATTACATCAATAGCTGTTTACGGAGGAGGTGACGGCACCGGCTGGGAACAGGAGAAGATTGCTCTTACAAAGGGAGCTGACATAATTGTGGCTACACCCGGGCGGTTGATTTCACATCTTACACAGGGTTATGTCAGGTTTGACAAAATAGAGATGCTTGTACTTGATGAGGCCGATCGCATGCTCGACATCGGTTTCTATGACGATATAATGCTTATAATCTCACATATCCCTCCGGTACGCCAGACTCTCATGTTCAGCGCAACAATTCCGTACAGGATCAGGTCGATGTCAAAGAAGATAATGAAAAATCCGGTTGAGATATCTCTTGAGATGTCGAAGCCTGCAGATGGTGTCATTCAAAGTGTATATCATCTGGAAGAAAACCAGAAAATACAACTCATTAACATGCTTCTCAGTGAGAATCCCGATCACCAGAGCGTTCTGATATTCACATCCACAAAGAAGAAGGTGTCTGATGTTGTCAGGGGATTACGCACCGGCTCATATCTGGTAGAAGGGATTTCTTCAGCCCTTGAACAGAATGAAAGGGAAGAGGTGCTGATAAGATTCCGCTCGCGCCAATGCCGTGTACTTGTTGCAACGGATGTTCTGAGCAGAGGAATTGATGTCAAGGATATCAATATGGTAATAAACTATGATGTCCCGTCGGATGCAGAAGATTATGTGCACCGGGTCGGACGTACTGCCCGTGCTGAAAAAACCGGCCTTGCCGTAACACTTATTAACCGGTCGGATCACCCTAAAATGCAGAGGATAGAAAAACTGATAGGGTATAAAGTCAACATTGTCAGCCTTCCTGATTCTGTAGCCGGGGTATCTGTAAAAGACAGGGGAAGCAGGAACTCAATTCCGGATTCTTCGGGGGAGAAACCAAAAAACAGGAAGTATCAGAAAAACAGGAACCGTGGCGAATGGAACAAGGCAGGGTCTAACAGGAAATTCATTAATAAATCCTGAACCGGCTTTTAATTGCTAAATAAAATTTGTTTGTGGGTATAATTGATGAGATAAAAAGAAGGCGGACTTTTGCTATAATTTCGCATCCTGACGCAGGCAAAACAACTCTTACTGAAAAGCTGCTTCTCTTTGGCGGCGCCATCCATGTTGCAGGAGCTGTAAAAAGCAATAAAATCAGAAAAACTGCCACATCTGATTTCCTTGAGATTGAGAAACAGAGAGGTATTTCCGTAGCAACCTCAGTAATGAGTTTCGATTATAACGGGATAAAGATAAACATACTGGATACCCCGGGGCATAAGGACTTTGCCGAGGATACATATCGTACCCTTACAGCTGTCGATAGTGTAATTCTTGTTATCGACAGCGCTAAAGGGGTGGAAGAGCAAACCCGCAGATTAATGGAGGTTTGCCGTATGAGAGCAACCCCTGTTATGATTTTTGTGAACAAAATGGACAGGGAGGGAAAGGAACCTTTCGAACTTCTTGAAGAGCTCGAAAAGGAACTTGAAATTGCTGTAACCCCGTTTACATGGCCTGCAGGCAGGGGAAGCAATTTTAAGGGGGTTTACAATATTTTCAAGAAGAACATACAACTTTACACACCAGAAAAGAGCAATTTGTCTGAACAACTCATTGAAACCGGCGATGTGACAGATCCCTTGCTAAAGGAATTAATAGGAGAGGAAATATTAAACCGCCTGTGGGAAGAAATTGATCTTGCTGCTGATCTGTATGAGGCATTTCAGCCCAACCTTTATATTGAAGGATATCTTGCTCCAGTCTTTTTCGGAAGCGCCCTCAATAATACAGGTGTACTCGAGTTGCTTGAGACTTTTATTGAGCTGGCCCCGCCGCCGACCCGGTCAGAATCACATGAACGTATTGTCAGACCGGAAGAACCTGATTTTACCGGATACATTTTCAAGATCCATGCAAATCTCGATCCCAAGCATCGTAACAGGATGGCGTTTATGAGAGTTTGTTCCGGCGTTTTCCAGAGGAATAATTTGTATTACCACCCGAGGTTAAAAAGAAAAATGCGGTTTTCTTCCTCTGCAGCATTTATAGCTAATTCAAAAAGTACTATAGACGAGGCATTTCCGGGTGATGTAATAGGTTTGTACGATACAGGATCGCTGAAAATCGGGGATACCCTTACCGAAGGTGAGGTTCTTCATTTCAAGGGAGTCCCCAATTTCGCCCCGGAGTTATTGAGAGAGGTCATAAATCGTGATCCGTCAAGGACCAAACAGCTTGAGAAAGGCATCATACAGCTTACGGATGAAGGACTTGCCCAACTATTCCTCCAGCAGCCCGGAAACAGAAAGATTATCGGAACTGTGGGAGAGCTTCAGTTCGACGTGATAAAATTCCGGCTTGAACATGAATACGGTGCGTTATGCGATTTCCGTCTTCTTCCTTTTGTGAAGGCACTATGGTTTACTTTTGATGATCCAAAGGAATTAAACGAGTTTCTTAAGAGGAAAGCAAGCTTTATTGCTTATGATAAGGAAAATGAACCTGTATTTTTTGCGGATAGCGACTGGATGATTAAAGTGATTCAGGACACCTTTCCTTCAGTCAGGTTTCATAAAACCTCTGAAAGTCAATATCAATAAACCAGGCTGGCAATCGCCGGCATCACTTTCCTCATATCTCAGAGCATCCGCAGAATCTCTTTATGCCACTTTCCACGATTGTGCAGAAAGGGTTTACTATGCTTTGCAATTGAAATGGTTGAAATTCTGCCGGAAGCGAATATTTCAAATCAAAAAACATCATCTGAGCTGTTTTTTTTAATGTTTTAGGGACAGGACTTAAAATATTTCATACATTTAGCGTGACTTAACCTCGTAACTAGCTATTCTTAAATTTATTGACCATGAAGAAAAAGAGAATGCCAAATTACCTGATTTTGCTTTTTATCCTGTTTCTTCCAGCTTCCTGCGGGCAGGAAGGAAATAGCAAAAAGAATGACTTGAAGATGGAAGCTTCGTTAATTGAAGTTTCGATTGGAGGTATGACATGCACGGGCTGCGAGCAAACAATACAGGCAGGAATCAGTAAACTCGATGGGATAAAGAGTGTTAAAGCCTCTCATATTACAGCCAATGCTATTATTGAGTATTATCCTTCCCTTGTGGATAGCCTTAAGATAAAGGAGGCAATAATAGGGACTGGATATACAGTAAATAAATTCATTGTTGCTCCACAGGATTAACCTGAATTGTAAAAGGGTATATCTCAGGTTATCTGTGGTTAAAAAACATAACTATGCCTGAAAAAAAGAAAAAGAAAGAAAAAACCGGCATTGAAGAGATACTTGAATCATCACGCCGTGATTTTCTTAAAAAGGTTGGTATAGTAGGAGCAGCCTCTGTTGCCGGCGGTGCTGCTATCTATTCAGGTTACAGGTTTGAGAAGGCAAAAAAGAACGACGAAACCGTAAAGGTCCTTACCGAGGATAACAGGCTTGTCGAGGTACCACGCGACCAGATGAAGGACTACAAGCCCGGCCTGAAAGTTCTTCAGACAAGAGGACGCGAAGGCATTGAAGGTAAAAGATGGGTTATGGTTATCGATCTGTCAAAGTGCAGGAACGCACGAAAATGTGTCAGTGCCTGCCAGAATGCCCACCATCTGCGCCCGTACGAATACCATATCAATACACTTGCGATGCAGGAGTCGGCCAACACCCCGGAATTCTTCATGCCGAAGCCATGTCAGCATTGCGATAATCCTCCCTGTGTTTCTGTCTGCCCTGTGGATGCTACATATAAAAGACAGGACGGGATTGTTCTTATCGATAATGAAAGATGTATCGGCTGCCGCTTCTGTATGGCAGCATGCCCCTATTCCGCCAGGATGTTCCATTGGAGGGAACCTTCAGCAGCTGTTGAAGATAAGGATAAGGAATATAATGTGGAACTGAATGTGCCTCACAAAAAAGGGACAATTTCAAAATGCCTGTTCAGCGCCGACAGATTGAGGGAAGGCTTGCTTCCCTACTGCGTATCGGCATGCCCTAACGGAGTTTTTTATTTTGGAGATGAGAATGAAAATGCCGTAACAAACGGAACCACGAAGGAAACTGTCAACCTGAAGGAACTGCTCGAACAGAATGGGGCCTACAGGCTTATGGCGGAGCTCGGAACAAAGCCAAGGGTATATTATCTTCCTCCCAAAAACAGGCTTTTTGAATTCAATAAAGGACCTGATACTGAATACAAGGAAATTACTTAATACCTGATTATATGACAGGATCAGTCTTCAGTTCCAGACAGTACAGGGAAAAGCTCGATTCGATATCCTCCGATGTTTTAAAAAATGTTGGAATAAGCAAAGGCTTTCTCATATGGATGGGAATCCTTGTGACGGCATTGGGTGTGTGCCTGTTTGCTTATTACATACAGTTGAGAGATGGTCTGGGTGTTACAGGATTACGGGATGTCACAAGCTGGGGAATGTATATTGCCAATTTCGTATTTTTTGTAGCCACAAGTCTTGTCGGTATGCTTATAAGCTGTGTCCTTGGTCTTTCAGGAGCCTTATGGGTCAAACCGATAAGCCGCATTGCAGAAATAATCGCAGTCGCCTTCGCAGCGGTTGCAGGACTTGTTATAATCTCCGATATGGGAAGGCCGGACCGTCTTCCCTATGTTTTCTTATTCGGAAGGGTGCAATCACCTATTCTCTGGGATGTAAGTGTTGTTACGACATATTTCGTGCTAAGCCTTCTGCTATGGTTCTTTCCTCTTATCCCCGACCTTGCTGTGGCAAAAGACAGGCTTGAAGGTCAGCCGAAGTTCCTTTCCAAAGCCTATGAATTCCTTTCTTTCAGATGGACTCATCATGACGCTCAGTACAGAACTCTGGGACAAGCAGTCAGAATATTGCTTATTCTTATAATTCCCACTGCATTTGCTATTCACACAGTTACTTCATGGCTGTTTGCGGTGACCCCGAGAACCGGATGGGACAGTACTATTTTCGGACCATACTTCATCTCAGGGGCATTCGTGTCAGGCACTGCAGCGGTTATAATAGCGATGTTCTTTTTCCGTAAATCATACAATCTGAAAAATTACATCACAACTGACCATTTCAATAAACTGGGGAAAGTATTCATTTTAATATCAGTTATTTATATATATTTCAATATTAATGAATTCCTGGTACCAGGCTACAAGCTCAAGAGCGCTGATGCAATTCACCTGAGGGAGCTCTTTACTGGTGAGTATGCCTTTTTGTTCTGGGGAGTTCAGCTGTTCGGTCTTGTGATTCCCGTTTTTCTGATGCTTTTCAGAGCCATCCGCCGGCCCCTGCCCATGCTCCTTATCTCGATAGTAATGCTGGCTGCCGCCTGGTTGAAGAGATTTATAATTGTGGTCCCACCCCAGGCTCATCCTTTTCTTCCGGTTCAGAATGTACCGGCAGAATGGATAATTTATAAGCCTACACTGATTGAATCGCTAGTCACTCTGGCATCGATACTTCTTGTTCTTATAATTGTAACAATTTTGTCAAAGCTGTTTCCTGTGATTCCTATCTGGGAACTTGCCGAAGAGGAAGCCAGAAAGGAATTAAAGGAAGCTTAGGAAGAAAACTATAATGGGATGAGACATACACTGCTGACCTTAATAATTTTAATGGCATTTTTGCCGCGGGTTTTCTGCCAGGACTGGGTAGTACCGGCCGACAGGGCAACCCGTCTCAGCACATTTCCTTTTAATGAAGAAACAAGAAAATCAGGTGAACAAATTTATACAGTGAACTGTATTTCGTGTCACGGAAATCCCGGGAGAAGTAATTTTATAAGCCTTGTTCCTTCCCCCGGGGATCCTGCTACGGAGAAAATTCAGAGAAACAGGGACGGTGAGTTGTTTTATAAGGTCTCGACAGGACGCGGTCAGATGCCTTCTTTCAGGTCGGTGCTTACTGCAAACGATATCTGGAACGTAATCTCATATGTCAGGAGCTTTAACAGCAATTACAGGCAGGAAATTATGCCGGTAATTACATCGTCAGCATACCCCGGGGCTGAAATTAAGATCAACCTCTCATATATTCCCGGAGATACAATCATTTCGCTTTCGGCGCTTGCAGTTAATGAAACCCGTGAAATACCAGTTGTTGATGCAGCCGTGAGGCTTTATGTGGCACGTACATTTGGGTCACTTCAGATTGATGAGGAAAAGATTACAGGGAAAGAAGGAATGGCATTTTTCAGGATTCCGGATGATCTTCCCGGTGATACGGCAGGGAGGATAGTTGTAAGCGCAAGATTTGCAGACGAAGGATTATTCGGATCTGTAACAAAGGATACTGTTCTGGCTGCAGCTGTAAAAATTACTCCTGTCAGCCTTGTAGCAGAGAGAGCCATGTGGAACAATGTACGGAAAGCCCCTGTGTGGGTAATACTGACTTATACTGCCGGAATGCTACTTGTCTGGGGTTTTATTCTTCTTGTTCTTCTTAAACTCAGGGATATATATGTAATCGGGAAAGCCACTCCGACCGAAGATGATGAAAACGGATTATTGAATAATAACCAAAATCAAAGTAAATGAATAAAATCACTACGATCGGAAGAGTCCTGTTTGCACTTCCTTTTGCATTTTTCGGACTGAATCACTTCTTAATGATGGATTATTACATGGGCATGCTTACTTCGTTTATTCCCCGGACTGCCTTTGTGATGGTACTTACAGGGGTGATGTTAATTGCTGCAAGTATCAGCATAATTACAAAAAAGTATGTCACATTATCAACATATCTGCTGGCCGGATTGCTTTTTCTTTTCATTGTAACAATCCATATCCCTCACCTCATAGAAGGTGTTGACAAAACGGTTACACTGATAGCCCTGCTCAAGGATATTTCACTTATGGGCGGGTCGTTGATGATTGCAGGGATCTATTCCGATGAACGGGTGAAAAACTAAAACGCTACAAATGCAAAGAATAATCATTCTCTTTACGGCTTTCCTGTTTGTTACTTGCCTGAAGGCACAGGAAACACAGCAATCAGGGCTTTTGAATAATGAGCCTGAGATCGGGATTATAGAACATCTTGGTGATACTATCCCTCTTGATTTATGGTTTCTGAATGAGAACAGCGATACGGTTACACTGAGGCAGCTGATAGACAAACCGACTATAATGTGTTTTGTATATTTTGACTGCCCGAATCTTTGCAGCCCGCTTATGGATGGAGTTGCTGAGGTTGTAAGCAAGCTTGATCTTTCACTTGGAACCGATTATGAGGTAATTACAATCAGTTTCAATACAAGGGATACACCGGAAAAGGCAAGGGAGAAAAAAGTGAATTTCGTTCAGAGGATAAGCAAGGAAAACCAGGCACACTGGATATATCTGACAGGCATTCAGGAAAATATATCTGCAATTACATCTGCTATCGGTTTCAAGTACAAGGCCCAGGGACTTGATTTCGCTCACGCATCTGCAATATTTGTCCTGAGCCCGCAGGGAAAGATCACAAGGTACCTGTATGGCCTTACATATCTTCCCTTTGATGTAAAGATGGCTCTTATTGAAGCCCAGAAAGGGATCCCAAGACCGACAATAAACAGGATTCTTGAATATTGCTTTGCATATAATCCGGGCAGCCAGACCTATACTCTCCAGGTAACCAGAATACTGGGAGGTATTATTCTTTTTGTTGCCCTGGTTGTTTTCATTGTATTGATTGTGAAAAAAAGAAAGAAATGAAAATAATTCAGAGATGACCAGCAGTGAATCAACCGACTATATAAGCTATCTCAGGCATCAGGGAAAATACAGGGGAATACTTTCCTGGCTGCTTTCAACTGACCATAAGAAGATTGGCCTGATGTACCTGTACACTATTACTGTATTTTTCTTTGTTGCAGTAATACTCGGGCTTCTGATGAGGGTGGAGCTTTTTGCTCCGGGGAAGACTATCATGGAGCCGCAGACCTATAACGGAGTTTTTACAATACATGGGATCATAATGATCTTCGTGATTGTGATACCCGCGCTTCCTGCGGTATTCGGAAATTTCTTCCTGCCTATAATGATAGGAGCCAAAGATGTGGCCTTTCCGAGGCTGAATCTGTTTTCGTTTTATCTTTTTCTTATCGGGGCAATTCTGGGAGTGCTCTCCCAGTTTGCAGGAGACGGACCTCCGGATACAGGGTGGACCTTTTATGTCCCCTATAGCGCGGAATCTTCAACAAATGTAATCTTTGCCCTTACTGCTGCATTCGTCCTCGGATTTTCCTCGATCCTTACCGGGCTAAATTTCATTGTTACAATTCACCGCCTGAGAGCCCCGGGGATGGGCTGGTTCAGAATGCCTCTTTTCCCGTGGTCGCTTTATGCAACAGCATGGATACAGGTTCTGGCCACACCTATTATTGGCATCACCCTTCTGATGGTAATTGCAGAAAGAGTACTGGGAATTGGATTTTTTGATCCCTCCCTCGGGGGCGATCCTGTCCTTTTTCAGCATCTCTTCTGGATATATTCTCATCCCGCAGTCTACATAATGATTCTCCCGGCAATGGGAATTGTCACCGAGATATTCCCGACATTCAGTCAGAAACCCGTTTTCGGATATACGGCTATACTGATTTCAAGCCTTGCAATTGCATTCGTCGGCTATTTCGTCTGGGGTCATCATATGTTTACTGCCGGAATTAGTGTTGGATCAAGATGGTTTTTCTCATTCCTTACTTTTATTGTCGCAGTACCGAGTGCAATAAAGGTCTTTAACTGGGTCTCAACCATGTATGGCGGCTCGATCGACCTGAAGCCTCCTCTTTTATATGCAATCTCTTTTATTTTCCTGTTCATGATCGGTGGTTTCACAGGTCTGACACTCGGAGCTCTTGCCGCAAACGTCCAGGTTCATGACACCTCATTCGTTGTAGCTCATTTTCACTACATAATATTCGGAGGAATGGGATTTGCAACATTCGCCGGGATCCATTACTGGTATCCGAAAATGTTTGGAAGAATGTATAATAACAAAATTGCAAATATCGCCTGGGGAATAAATTTCATTGGCTTCAACATGCTCTATTTCCCCCAGTTTATAATCGGGATACAGGGGATGCCAAGAAGATATTTCGATTATCTTCCTCAATTCCAGACCGGACATGTGATTTCTACAATCGGGGGCTTCATTTTATTCATAGGACTGATTCTAATGGTTTATAACCTTGTCAGGAGCATTAAGAAGGGAGATATAGCGCCGGCAAACCCATGGCGCGGGGTTACTCTTGAATGGCAGATTCCTTCACCGCCGACACATGAGAATTTTGATGAAATCCCGGAAATAAAAACAAAGCCATATTTCTTCGGACCGCGAAATGATAACAAATCCAAATAGCTTTTATGTCTGACCGGAACATTCATATCGAACATTCTGACAGTGAGACCGGGAAACTTGGAATGTGGTTATTCCTTTTCACGGAACTGTTCCTGTTCGGAGGACTGTTCCTGGTTTATGCTGTTTTCAGAGCAAAGTACTCTGCCGATTTCCATACAGCCGCCGCTGAATTGAACGCTTATATCGGAACTCTCAACACTGTCTTTCTTCTGATAAGCAGTATGACAGTTGCAATGTCGCTTACAGCGATACAGGAGAACAGAAAGACTCTGGCCCTTTTTCTTGTGAGTGTAACGATATTGCTCGCCGCTCTCTTCATGATGAACAAGTATTTTGAGTGGTCACATAAGTTTGAATACAAGCTCTATCCGGGATCAGAAGTTGTAAGAAACCTTCCTCACGGGGAAATACTTTTTTTCGGTCTTTATTATATGATGACCGGGTTGCATGCACTTCATGTCCTGATAGGAATTGTGATTCTTTCTGTTGTCCTGGTTAAAATAAAATCAGGAAAGATAAGCAGTTCCCGTTTTTTGTTACTTGAGAACGGCGCTCTTTACTGGCACCTGGTTGACCTTATCTGGATTTTCCTGTTTCCGCTGCTGTATCTTATTACCTGAAAATTAGTAGTTTTATGAAAGAGAACGAAATTCATATTTCAAGCTATTCTTCCCTTGCCTCCGTTCTTGTTGTTCTCTTAATTCTGACAACAGCCTCGGTTCTCGTAACGGGCTGGCATCTGGGAGCTTTTACCGTAGCGGTTGCCCTGCTGATAGCATGCGTTAAAGCTGTGACAGTATTGACTTATTTCATGCATTTGAAATTCGAAAACCTCTTTCTGAAACTGCTTGTTACCGGAGTTTTCATTTTGTTCGCTCTTGTAATCGGGATTACTTTTATAGATTATTTATTACGATAAAAAGGTTAAACCAACCATTATGTTTACAGGCGCATCAAATCTGGCTGAAGGAGTAGACAGGACGTTCATATTTATTTTCACTATTGCGGCGGTGTTCATCATCGGGATAACAATCTTCATGATCTATACCGTAATCCGGTTCAACAGGAAAAAAGGCAAACCTGCAATGCAGTTCAGCGGGAACGCAAAGCTTGAAGCAATATGGATAATAGTGCCCACAATACTTGTGTTCATAATGTTTTATTTCGGCTGGTCTGGTTTTGCTCCCATGAGAAATGTACCATCTGATGCAATGAACATAACAGCGGTCGGAAGGATGTGGGAGTGGGAGTTTGATTATGGAGATGGCATGAAATCAAAGGATCTGGTTGTGCCGGTCAACAAACCGGTAAGGGTGAATCTGAAATCCGAGGATGTAAACCACAGCCTTTTCATACCGGCATTCCGGGTTAAGGAGGACGTTATTCCCGGATATAATAATTACCTGTGGTTCATTCCCACGATCGCAGGTGAATATGAGATCCTGTGCACTGAATACTGCGGCCTCCTGCATTCTTCAATGCTCGCAAAGGCTAAGGTGCTGGAACAGACGGATTATGATACCTGGTTCGCTGAATTCAAAAGTACTTCGCGGGAGCCGGAACCAGACGGATACCTTCTTCTCAGAAATACAGGATGTATTGCATGTCATTCACTCGATGGGGCAATACTTGTAGGGCCTTCCTTTAAGGATCTTTTCGGAACAGAGAGAACGGTTATTACATCCTCGGGGCAGAAAAATGTGACTGCTGATGAGGAATATATCAAAAACTCAATTTATAATCCTAATGATGAATTAGTGACAGGTTACAACAAAGGCCTAATGCAATCATACGCAGATATCTTAAAAGAGGCCGATATTCAGGTAATAACGGATTATCTCAAAAGTCTTGCAGGAGAACAATGACCGTGGTCCGGTACTCAGGGACTATCTGAGCCTTGTTAAATTCAGGCTTTCTCTTGCCGTTTCGTTTTCAGCAGCAACAGGATATCTGATTTACTGCACTTATCCCAGCTTCGATTTTATTCTGCTTATTTCAGGTATACTTTTACTTACCTGCGGTTCTGCAGCCCTTAACCAGTATACGGAAAGGGAGCAGGATTCAATTATGAGCAGAACAATGCACCGGCCGGTTGCCTCTAAAAGGATCTCGGCTGGTTCGGCTCTCACAATCTCCTCTTTATTAATATTGTCGGGTTGTTTACTGCTTCTTCCGGCAGGCCTCAGCCCCTTCATGCTTGGCTGTTCCGGGGTTATCCTCTATAACCTTTTGTATACTTACCTTAAACGGGTAACTGTTCTCGCAATTATACCCGGGGCGATGGTTGGCTCCGTCCCGCCGCTTATCGGTTACACATCAGCCGGCGGTGAGGTGCTTAATGATAAAATTCTCTTTTTTACCGCTTTCATGTTTCTCTGGCAGATACCTCATTTCTGGCTCCTGCTTATAAGCTATGGAAGGGAATACCAGGCTGCCGGTTTTAAAACAATTTATGACTATTTGAATACAAAACAGATCAGACTGCTGATAATGTTCTGGATTGTGTCGTGGTCTCTGCTGCTGATTCTTTTTGTTTATTATGCAGGATTATTCATAAGCTTTTTTACAATTGCATTAATATCACTGACGGCTGTTTTCATAATTCTTTTCCCCGGATTCCTCTTTTCCCGTAGCGGAGGCGGAGGGCTGAAGTATTCCTTTGCTTTATTAAATCTGTACAGCCTTTTTATAATGGTTATCCTTATTGCAGATTCGCTGACAGGATGAATGCAGCGGCTTGAATCATGCGGAAATTTTTCTAATGGCATAGACCCGGCCGGTTCTCGCTTCCCGGAAATCAAATTGTGTCATATCCCTTCTGGCTGTAGCCTGACTTTCAATATTTCAGATCAGCGTTCAGGGGGTTATTTAAGGTAATCATTAAAATACCCGGCTATCTTTTCAAAGAGATGGACTCTTGCCTTGCCGGTCATGTTGTGCCCGGCGCCAGGATAAACAAAATAATCGACCTGTTTACCCTGCTTAATACATTCATCGATAAATGCAAGGCTGTTTTGCCAGACAACAGTGGGATCGCTGGTGCCGTGTATTATAAGCAGTTTCCCTTCAAGGTTGCCGGCATAGTTTAACAGAGATGATTTCGTATACCCATCAGGATTTTTCAAGGGTGTATCCATATAGCGTTCGCCGTACATAACCTCATAGAATTTCCAGTCAATTACAGGTCCGCCTGCACAGGCAGTTTTAAACACCCCCGGATTGCGAACCATCAGATTTATTGTCATAAATCCTCCGTAGCTCCAGCCGTTCACACCTATCTTGTCACCATCAACATATCCGAGAGTTTTCAGATACCTTATCCCTGCCATCTGATCTGCCATTTCCGTCTCGCCAAGCTGCCGGTGAATTATACTTTCAAATTCCTTTCCCCTGTTAGCGGAGCCGCGGTTGTCGAGAGTGAATACAACATAACCCTGCTGAGCCATATAATTCAGGAAAAATCCCGCTCCGCCAGTCCATGACTTTGTTATCATCTGGGAATGAGGACCACCGTATACATAAACAAATACAGGGTACTTAAGTGCAGGATCAAAATTCACCGGTTTGATAAGGCGGCACCAGAGATCGGTGATTCCGTCATCGGCTTTTATTGTGAATATCGACATCTCACCGGTAAGGTGGTTCTTGTAGGGATTCGGGTCTTCCAGCAGCGTTGAAATTTTGGTCCCCTTACCGTCGATCAGATAGTATGCTCTTGCCATTTGCAGCCCGCTGAACACATCCAGAAAAAAGTTCATGCCTTCCGGAGCAACTATGCTGTGCACTCCTTCTCCTGATGTGATCTTTTCTGTTTTTCCAGTCTTTATTTCAGTTCTGCAAAGATGCTTTTCAAGCGGACTTTCAATCGTTGATTCATAGAACAGCGAACTGCCTTGCGGATCGGACCCAATAAGTCTCAACACTTCCCATTTTCCTTTAGTGACCTGCTTCAGAAGGTTGCCATCTGTATCGTACTGGTAAAGATGATTCCAGCCGTCGCGACGGCTTTGCCAGATGAATTTAGAATCGTCGTTGGGGAAAAAATACAGTCCGGACAAGGGTTCAACGTATCTTTCATCCATTTCTTCAAACAGGGTTTTTACAAGTTTTCCCGTGGAAGCATCATATTTATTTACAACCAGATGATTCTGGTCGCGGTTCAGTATCCCGGCGTATATGAACCTGCATGAAGGATCCCATGTCACTGAAGTAATATACTGATTTTCCGGTCCTTCCGTCTGAAGATATACTGTTTCATTCTGCTGCGGATCATAAATACCCAGTTTCAGCTTCTCACTTTTCATTCCAGCCATTGGATATTTTATAAGAGAGGATTCTGCAATACGGCTTGAGATGTCAACAAGAGGATAATCGGTGACCTCGCTCTGATCGATCCTGTAAAAGGCAATCTTTTTCCCGTCGGGCGACCAGTAAATACCGGCATTAATACCGAACTCGTTCCGTGACGGGACCTGACCATAAAATATGTCTTTATCCTCTCCGCCGTTTACCTGAACAGATTCGCCGTCAACTGCAACAAACAGGTTGTTTTCGACTGTCCAGGCAACGCTGAAACTCTTGCCGCTGACTGTCACATTTTCACCGGAGCCGTCAAATTCATTTACTTTAACGAGTTTCGTGTTTGAGATGTCGTACAATAAAATCCTGTTCTGATCCCGGAAATAGAAACTGTCCTTTCCAATCCATGAAATTGAAGGAAACTGCCTTAGTTCATTCTGCTTCAGTTCCCGCATTTTTGAATTAAGGGATTCAAGTTTCAGAATCGTGTCAGCTAAGGCCGGATTCTTTACTGTTTTCTGGATCAGACTTTTATTTTCAATCCATGTGAATGCATCTTGTCCCGGCCTCCATGAAAGGCCTGGTATTGATTTTGGCGACAGTTCCCTGTTGAGGTAATCAGAGGCAGTAAATAACTTGTCCTGCGCTGCAAGATTCAGGGTTAATGCAATGGCTGTCAGAATAATAGGAATAGTCCTTGTCATAATTTCAGGTTTGTTTAAAGATATGTATTTCTGAAATACCTGACAGGGAAACGCCTCGTTGGTTTTTAAGGTTGAAGAAGAGTCTGTCCTGAGGCGGGAGCAACAAGTCCTTTTTGTAAAAATCATATCGTTTTGGGTAAAAAAATTATTGATTAACAACAATCCAGTTATTGTTAATCGATAAATTTTCGTATGATTTTATTGAACCCTTTACAGGGTTCCGCACACCTCACACCACAGGCCAAGGCCTCCGGAATCAACCATAATGACTTGTGGATTGTTATATTGAAAAAACCAAAATGAAAAGGATTAACAGTACACAGGTAACCAAAGACTTCGGGGAAAATTCAATCCTCGTGTCAAGGGTTTTCAATGCGCCTCTTGATAAAGTCTGGCAGGCGCATACCGACAACCAGGTCCTTGATCTCTGGTGGGGACCACTGCCCTGGAAGGCCGAAACAAAAAGCATGGATTTTAAAGCAGGCGGCTACTGGTTATATGCAATGGTAGGTCCGGAAAATCAGAAACAATGGGGACGCATGAATTACATTGCAATTGAGCAATACAAAAGTATTGAGATTGAAGATGCTTTTTGCGATGAAGACGGAAAGTTGAATAATGAATTTCCTGTGTCAAAAGGACAAATTACTTTCACAAAAACCGATGACGGAACGAGGGTGGATTTTAAAACCTGCTACCCGACTCTCGCTGATCTGGAGAAAATGACCGAAATGGGGTTCGAACAGGGTATTACAATTTGTCATGACCAGTTGGAGAGCCTGTTAAAAAGCTGAAATACGTCTGCCAGGATTCCAGGGTCAGCTCAGAATCCTGCCCTGGCTCTTAAAAATGTCTCTTAACAAATAACCATTACGGTACATTCTTATATCTTTATTCTGACATTCTTATAGTTTTATACTTAGTCTTAATAATTCAAAATGACCCGACGTTCATCATCAGGGATAATCCCCTTTATTGTATTGCTTATCTCCTTTCAGTCGCTTCAGGCACAAGACCTCTTCGAAGTCAGCACAGGGGCCGGACTGTTTGAAGGCGGCTTCCTTAAGATTAAATATGGCAGTAAAACCCAGGTTGGACTGAGTCAGGACGTGCTTAGCCAGCTCCATACAACTGGCCTGGAGATCTATTACAGACTTTCGCGGAAAGGAGAACCCGGTTCATCAGGGCCTTATTACATTATGTGCGGCGCCAGCACAACCCTTTTTGGTACAGGTTACGATGCGTTCGAACAGAGTTTCATTTATCCCAGGATCGGAAGATCGTTTTTCTTTTCACGCAAGACAAGCAAAGCCGGGCTTAATGCCGACCTGGGAATTACTGTTCACCGCTCCACAAATCCTCCCGAAGGCTACATCACCGAAATCTTTCCATTCTCTGGCAGCCTGGGAGTTTTTTACAGATTCTGAAAATAGTCTGGGTTAATTGCTTAATAAGGACCTTGTTTCGTTCCATTTCTATTGCAGTTAATGTGTACTCTGTGGCATCTGGCCCGTTCATACTCATGTTGCTGTCTTCGGATTAAGATTTTGTTTATATTTGAATAAATTCAGTAAATCATGAAAAACTCAATTTCTTTTCTAGCACTGGTAATAATAGCCGGGTTTATCTTTATTCAAAGTTCCCCGGTTAAACAAGGCGGGCAGAAGAGCGGACCGATGTATCCCGCAGAAGTAAAAAAGGTAATTGATGGGAAATGCTACGGATGCCACAGTGTGAATGGCAAATCGGCTGATGCAAAAAATGCCCTTATGTGGGATAGTTTGCCAAGTCTGCAGAAAGGCAAGTTGGTAGCTTCCCTTGATGACATAATCAAAGTGTTGAGGGAAGACGAAATGCCGCCAGCACGAGCTATCAGGCAGTATCCTGAAATGAAGCTTTTACCAATGGAAAAAAAGGTTCTCCTGTCGTGGGCTGTTTCCAAAGCTGACAGCCTGCTGAAATAGAATAAACAAAATACGGATGAAACCATATAAGAAAATATTGATCGCTTTGGCTGTTGTGTTTATCGCAATACAGTTTATCCCGTCGGGAATTCCTGAGAATATTCCTGAGGATAAAAACAGCATTGTGAACAGCACATTTGTATCAGGCTCTGTTCTTGAACAGATTAAAAAATCCTGTTTTGACTGCCATTCCAACCAGGTTCAGTTTCCGTGGTATTCAAAGCTGGCTCCTTCATCATGGCTGCTTGCAAATCATATCCGAGAAGGAAGATCCCACCTTAATTTTTCCGAATGGGAAGCTTACAGCAATCGTGAAAAAATAGGATTGCTCGAAGACATAAAGGATGAAGTCGTATCGGGTAAAATGCCGCTGAAGTCATATCTGCTTATCCACAGGGATGCAAAGTTGAATTCCGAAGGGATTTCATCTTTGTCAGAATGGGCCGATGAAGCTACTTCCAGAATTATGGAATAGTTATATCTCCCGGGAGTTTTTAAGAGTTCCTGCTTTTACTGGTTATTAAATTGCCTTTTATTGTTCTTATCCAGTCTCTAACATGCCATTGCTGGTGTCGTATTCTCCTGTATTTCTTTGAAAAACGGATTCCGACAAAAAGCATTAGAAGAAATACAACAGTGGCAGTTATCATAATGTGTAAGTTTCTTAAAGTGTGTTTTCCGAAATACCCGCATCTGCCCCTAACAGATGTGATACCCGGAATATTATAACGGTTATTCATTGCAAAAGAATATCTGCCGGTCAAAAGAAACCAGAAGAAATATTCTCAGAACGCAGATTGAAAACTGAACGGCGGGAGTGAATTCTGACTAATTGTTATCTTCACCCGTGCTTTTCTTTTCTCTCGCCAGTCTTTTTGTGATTGCTTCGTTATTATCCAGGGCTTGTTGATCCCTGACAAGCGAGTATCTTTCCCTACGTAATTCTGCAGCTTTTAAGCTCTCTTCCCTTCTTAAATCTTCTTCCTCGTTATCAGGAATATGATCGGGTATTGTTAATTCATCTTTCATTATGCAAAGATACTCCAAAACTTCCTCAAAGTCAAGTAAATTCATCAAACAGGCATAAATTCATCACAAGCTAAATGCCTTACCTTTTTTAGTTGTGTTAAATATCTGTTTTGCTTAAAATGGTTGGTTTATTGGCATCCCGTTTTTATTGTTGATTTATTCGACTCCTTATGCCTGGTAATGGCTTTACGGTCTGGTTACAATGATCTTAAAAAAAATTCCTGTTTTGTTCTAATTAATAGTTATATCAGTTTAATCCATTGTTCTGTTGGTTCAGTTCTGCCTTTTGTTAGTTGAGGAAAATTTTTTGACAGTTTTTGCATAATTTAATCATTTGGTTACATGTCCTAGAT
This sequence comes from uncultured Rikenellaceae bacterium, assembly GCA_964555805.1. Classification (GTDB taxonomy): domain Bacteria; phylum Bacteroidota; class Bacteroidia; order Bacteroidales; family VadinHA17; genus LD21. The sequence continues at coordinate 21,130 of CAZKTX010000010.1, read as the reverse complement.
CAGTATAAATCAAATCTGATCCCAATTAAACTTTTTCATGGCCGGATAATTATTGGGATTTTTTTTTAAATACATGATGTTCCTTGTTGTCACTGCAATAGTGAGTCCATTTAAAATGTGCTTTTTCAGGTTACAAGCGAAACACAATTAACAGTTCCATTATGATAACACAGAACCAGAAAATCATTGATTTCTTCCAAAGGAGAATTGTGGGAGTTTATGAAAAAACCTCCACACGAAAAGTGGCTGACGTGCCAAAGATAGTATTGGAAAAGCAGGAGGTTCCATATACTGAAACCGAAAACTATAATGTAAATGTTGATGATGGCATGCAATGGTGGGTATTCTTAGTAGTCGGGGCAATCTCAGTCTTTGGTATTGTTTTTTTATTGAAAGGTTTGTATGTAGCAAGTACATTTTTTTTCCTGTTTGCAATAGGATGCTTTCTTGCAGGCAGAAGATATTTTCGAAATATCTTGACCGAAACCCACCAGAGAGTTGTCAATAAAACCAGAGTTGAGAATATCTCAAGGGAAATTCCTCAATTCAGAGATGAAATTATTCCTGCCAACATGGCTGTGAAAAGATTCGGTTACGGTACTATGAAATTTGGAGTTTCAGCAGTAAATGGTGTCAGATATCTTACATCTGTCAATTTCACTTCATCAAATCAGAAATTTAGTTATCCGGTCGTGGAACAAGCAAACGATTTTATGAGCGAATTCTATGATATTGAGTCGAAACTGAAAAACATCCCCTTTGTCCTTGGTGGGGAAAAGTCAGGCTTTAAAATAAATGACAATAATAACGGAAATGTAACTATTTCCTTATGTGGTATTGAGAAGGAGATAATGGATCATCTCATCTCAACGGAATATGTATTCAGTAATATGAAGATGAAAAAATTCTCTTCAAACTTGTTTGAAGAATCTCCGCTTAAGAATTATTTGTGTAAAACGGAAGATATGTTTATTAATGCTGGAGATGAGCTTTTGGATGCATTAGCCAGTAGCGAAAGCCTTGATGTAGCATGCACTGACTGGCTCGAAAAATGGCCTGTTTGGCTCAAAATCATGGCAAATTCCCGATTTGATTCAGTTACAAAACAAGTTATTCCCGAATTTGTCCAGTTCAGCCACCATTCACAGTATAGTTGTTTTAATTTCTATTGCCCGGATTGTAATAAGGAAATATCAGAGGAACTGATGAGGCGAGACTACAGCGTTCACAGTAATGAGGATCTCTCACCCCAGAGGTTTTCCAGAAATACCAGGTGTCACTATATACTTGACCTTAATGCCTGGAGATGTCCGATGTGCGAAAAGATCATTCCATCGCCCATCCCGATGCACAAAGCGCTTGACGAAATATTCCTCCCTGTGTATGACAATCTTATGGAAGAAAACAAGGTTCTTAGGGAAAAGGACTACTCAGAGGTCAGGAAGAAAGAAATTGAGTTCAAAAATGAAATGAAGAAAGAACTAGAAAGAATTTATTTCGACAATCTTAACGGGATTCTTGGCCTGAAAGATGAAATGGAAAGGTTTAAAGCTGAAATCGATGGAGAGACGGAAGCAATAAACTTCATAAAGGAAGTTTTTTCCAGCTACAAGGACCTTCAGTCTAAACTCATTGACGCGATTGAGGAATCAAACAAAAAGATCAAGGAGGAAATTCAGGAAAGGGCACGTAAGATTTTAGAAGAAGTTGATAAGGTAAAGGACCGTGAGATGACAATTCTGAGCAGGGAACTGACTGAACTGTCAAAAGCAAAGCGCCTGGATGATGAAAGAAGAGATGCAGTGCAGCAGAAAATTTGCGCCGCACACCTTGAAACTAACTCTATACTAAATAACAAATTCAATGAGCTTATTGATACAAACCGGACCGGATTTGGCCAGGTAACGAAAAGCATAAATAGCCTTGAAGAAACCAACAAGCAGGGATTCCAAAGTGTAAGAACGGGCTTGGATAATGTTGAGAAAACTACCAGGACAGGCTTTGAAAAATCATTCACGATTGGTCAAAATATTCAGAAAGAATTAAGATTCAACAACGCAATGAAAGCTGCAAGCAACAGGGCACAGGGACTGGATCCAAACGATGACAGCTCATTATTGAGGCCGCTAAGATCAATTAAAAGAGGCTTAAACCAGGTTAGTGGAAGACTTGGCGGCCGTACAACTGCAGAAATAGATATGAAAGATATTGATTTGATAATAGGATAATACTATGGCTGAACAAGATATTATTAAGGTGCAGTTTCCAAAAGAGATGAAAGTATCTTCTCCGGAAATTGACTCGATCCTGAAGGTTAGCGAGAAAATAAGCAACTGGCTTCATCATGATCTTAGGAATATTATTGAGCCGCTCACTGTTCTTAAGTCTGTTCCTGATCTTGTTAAACAGGTTAATCAAACAGTGGTTTACCAGTTTACAAATCTTTTTCAGGGACAGATTGAGGCTGACGTAATGAACAGACAAGCAACAATTAAAGTTTTGAACAAAAAAATTGTATCGACGGAGAGTCATATAGGACTGAAAGAGGAAAACCTTGATAAAACAATTGAAAGAATTGACAAGAGATATGAGAGTCTATCTGATCAGCTAAACAGGGAACATGAGACATTCCTTAAGAAGCTTGATAGTCACGCCTATGAAATTACTGACAGGATTTTTAGTCAGCAGGTTCAGGAGAGATTTTCATATGATTCAATACCAGTGACAGGTTTTCTGGCCGATCATGCGATTGTTTCTGCCACCGACCGCACTGTATGTATTGAAAAGGGTTTTAATGATGCCTATGATCAGGTTTCCAATTATGTTGAAGAGAAACGAATGTTTGAAGAACAGATCGGTTCTTACCAGTGCGACCTTTTGACTGAAGGTGTCTATGATCTCCCATTCTGCTTCATTGAAACAGAAGACAGGATGACTGGTGAAAGACATATCGAATGCCGGTTTGAATGTGAACTTGAAACAGGTGGAGTAAATAATGAACTGGATTTCCTTCGGGAGGAAATGATAAAAATGGCGGTTAACATTGAACCTTCCTCCGACTTTTATAGTCAGACCCTGGCTGCAATTAATCCGTACCTGGAAGAGCATCTACCTGACTCAGAGAGGCAAAGGTTTCTGAATGATATTGAGAGACAATAAAAACTGGTAAAATTAATCTGGACAAAATGGAATCAGACAGTATTCATGATAGTACGAGATACCTTGTAAATAGTGTTCATTACGGTAACATAATGCCGGGAAACAGGGCCGAGATGCAAAGAGATGTCTATCTTCAGCAAGGCGCTTTTATTAAAGGAGGTTTATTCGCAAATGAACTTTTACTTAATGGTTCGGGAATAACCGTTGAAGGCACGGTCTATTGCAAATCAAACATTAAGATTGACTTTTCGGAAAGCGATTCTGAAAGGGATGTGGTTTTCGGGTCAGCTGTTGTCTGTCCGGGTACTTTGCTGATACCTGGCGGCAAAACCAGGACAAGGTTTTTATCTGATATTTATCTTGGCAGGGTAAATCTTAAAAACTGTATTGTTTATGGTAATGTTTATGCCTCTTCGGCAAACATTGAAGATTCAATTGTACTTGGAGGGATTTACTGCAAAAAACAACTTATCGTCAAGAACTCCATATTATTTACCTTCAGGGCAAATGAATGTGATCTGGACGAAAATGTTTCTTTCCTGTCTCCTTTTGGTTTTGCCGAAAAAATAAACCTCCATTCAACGGTTAATATTCTGACATTCAATAACCTTTTCGATAAATCTTCGGATGTATATCCCGGAGGTAATATCAAACTGGATGAGACAGATATCTACCAGGTTGAACTTGAAACGAAAGAGGGCGATTATGAAATGGCACCTAAAACTATTCAGATTCTGTCAGTTGCTGAAAGGCTTCTCAACACCCAAGAGATAATTGAAAATTTCAAACAGAACAGACATTTTATTGAATTTCTTTCACTGAATTCACATCTTTCAGAAGAGGACAGGAAAAGTTTCTTCAATAATAACAAAGAGGAACTGGAAACCGAAATGTGGAGGATCATTGAGGAAAAATCAGATTTCAGAGAACTTTCAGGCGAAAGGAGTATTGAGGAAATGTTTGATATGTACGAAAATAGAAACAACCCTGACTAGAAATCCTGGCTAATCTGATTTCAAAAGAGAAAATAATTGTTTATTAATGGATCCTGCTAATTAGCATATCACATAATGTGAAATTGTTAGGTTAATTAATATCTCTTTGACTGATGTTATTTGATTTCTGCGCTGATTAAAGTTAACATTCTTTCTCAGGACGATTGTGATTCGGCTTTCACTGATTAAATCCCTTCCGTCCAGCTTCCCCACAGCATCTTTTTGGAAGTCTTTAGCCTTAAGTTTACCTTTGTGTGAAATTCGAAACGCTTATGGTAATGCGTACAATAATTTCAACTGCCAGGACCTATATCGTGATAGCTTTCGGTCTGCTGATTAACTCCATTGCCTGGACAGCTTTCCTTCTGCCTCACCAGATATCCGGAAGCGGCGTTTCAGGAATAGGAGCCATCGTCTTCTATGCCACAGGTATTCCAATGGGCTATACCTACTTCGCAATAAATGTCGTACTGATACTCATTGCTCTTAAGATCCTGGGTACAGGTTTTGGCATCAAAACAATTTACGGAGTTGTGCTGTCGGCAATAATGCTTACTGTTCTGCAACCACTGATACCGGCTGCAGTCGTCCAGGAAAAATTCATGTCAGCCATAATCGGAGGAATGCTTTGCGGCACCGGCCTCGGAATAATTTTTACCCAGGGGGGCAGCACAGGAGGGACGGATATTATTGCCATGGGGGTTACCAAGTACCACAATATCAGTCCGGGAAGAGTTATACTTCTCTGCGACGTAATTATAATCTGTTCATCTTATGTTGTGCTTACAAAACTGGAATCGGCCCAAAGGATAGAAACAATGGTTTACGGTTTCGTTACAATGGCCATTCAGGCCTATACTCTCGACGCAATCCTCTCCGGCAACAGACAGTCGGTCCAGATAATCATATTCTCGAGGCATTATGAAAAGATAGCTGATCAGATTACTTCGACAATGCGAAGGGGAGTGACGGTTATAGACGGCACGGGCTGGTATACCAAGGAACCCCAGAAAGTGATAATAACGCTCGTCAGAAAACAGGAGGCCAGCGATTTATACCGGATCATAAAGAGCATCGACGACAAAGCATTCATTACAGTGGCCAATGTTATGGGTGTATTTGGAAAGGGATTCGAAGAGCTTAAAAGATGATATCAGAATAAGCTTTACCTGTGCCGGTTGCCGGAAAACTATTATTATATTGGCTTATCGGTATTGTTTCTATGAACTCTTAACCTTTTTAAAATTCAGGATAATGCAGTACAAATTATTTCTGTCATTGCTTTTATTGCTGCCCATCGCTGCAGGAGAAGCCCAGTCAAGGTTTGACAACATCCTCTATGGCGTCGCCTATTATCACGAATACATGCCATCAGACAGGCTTGATGAGGATATCAGGCTGATGAAAGATGCCGGGATCTCGGTTGTCCGTGTCGGGGAATCGACCTGGAGCCTGTTTGAGCCAGGGGAAGGTAAATTCGAATTTGCGTGGATGGACCGGATAATTGATAAAATGCATGCCGCCGGCATCAAAGTGATCCTTGGTACACCTACATACTCAATTCCTGCCTGGCTTTGGAACAAGCATCCTGAGGTGCTTCTCAGCTACCAGAAAGGCGACAGGGCTTATTACGGCATCCGGCAGAATATGAATATAACAAGCCCGGCATACCTGTTCTATTGTGAACGGATCATCCGTAAAATGATGGAACACTATGCCAGTCACCCGGGAATAGTGGGATTTCAGGTTGATAATGAAACTACTTCGCGCGATGTGAACAACTACGATTTCAATGTGGGCTTCAGAAGCTACCTGAAGAATAAATTCGGAACCCCTCAAAACCTGAATAAGATCTGGGGACTCCAATACTGGGGAATGAACATCGGCAGTTGGGATGAACTGGCTCCCCGCGATGGAATTACAAACACCGGATACAAGCTTGAATGGGAACGTTTCAACAGGAAAGCAGTGGCGGATTTTCTGAAATGGCAGTCGGAAATAGTCCGCGAATACAAAAGGGCTGACCAGTTCGTTATGCAGTGCTTTATGCCTGCGGTCCAGGATGTCGATCAGATTGAAAGCTCAAAATATATGGACATGATGGCTGTGAATGTTTATCATGGCCAGCAGGATCAGCTTACAGGAACAGAAATTGCCTTTGCCGGTGATTACTTCCGTTCCGTAAAGAACGGACTCAACTACCTTATCACCGAAACCAATGCACAGACAATAGGATGGAACTCAAGAATACAGCAGCCGCCGTATCCCGGTCAGCTGCGTCAGAATGTATACGCGCATCTCGGTTCAGGCGCCAACATGGTTGAATACTGGCACTGGCATTCAATTCATTATGGCCAGGAGACCTACTGGAAAGGAGTGCTTTCACACGACCTTCAGCCTAACCGGGCCTATGCCGAGGTCACGAAGACGGCACAGGAACTGAAGCTGATCGGCAAAAAACTCGTCAATCTTAAAAAGCAGAACAGGGTGGCAATTCTGTTCAGCCACGATTCTAACGATGCGCTCAATTTCATGCCATTTGACCAGGGCGGATCGGCGTGGGAAAGTTCGGGGAACGATTTTTACAGGAATAATCTTGTGGCTCAGTTTCACGGGATACTGTACCGGAATAATGTTGGAGTGGATTTTATCTTTCCTGAAAATGCCGATCTCAAAAAATATGACCTTGTCATTATCCCATCGCTGTACATTGCAAGCGACGAGCTGCTGAAAGGGATCAGCGATTACGTAAAGAACGGCGGCCATGTTATAATGCAGTTCAAGTCGGGATTCTGTGATGAGAATTCAATGGTGCGGCCTGTTATGGCTCCCGGCCCCTTGATGGAGGCCTGCGGTTTTTACTATCAGGAGTTCACAAATTTCGGTTCAATGGGGCTGAAGGGGGATCCCTTCGGGGTTGGAGCTCAGGATAACAAAGTGAATACATGGGCAGAGTACCTTATTTGCGATAAGGCAGAACCCCTTGCTTTTTACGATCATCCTTATTTTGGCGAATATCCGGCAATAACCCGCAATAATTTCGGCAAAGGCGGACTTTTGTATGAAGGCTGCATGGTTTCGGATGCAATCCAGGAAAAGATAATTCTGAATGAACTTGAAAAACTAAACCTCAAGACACCCGATCAGGACCTGCGCTGGCCGCTGATAACGAAATCAGGTAAGAATGATGAAAATAACACAATTCGTTATTATTACAATTATTCATCAGATTCACAGGAGTTTGTTTACCCGTATGAGGGAAGCAGGGAACTGCTGTCCGGAAATAAGGTGAGTAAAGGACAAAAATTGCAGATAAATCCCTGGGATGTGTTAATAATTGAAGAAACAACCGGCAGTGGTTCAGGAAAAGACAGAACCGGCAATAATTGAAGGAGGCCTGTCCTGTCAGTGTGAGGGGGCCATTCCATTAATTATCACAAAATTAAAAATTTCCGTCCATGAAACTGAAAAAACTTCTTACTCTGGCTGTCCTGATCCCTGCTTCTGTTCTGCTTTTTTCACAATCATCCGGGAAGCAGGGTGAATCAGTCTATACCCAGAAACCCAACGACCCTGAAGCCGTCTTTTTCACTCCGGGGGAATTCAAATTCAAAGCCGATGGAAAAACGGATGTCTCCGATCAGTTGCAGGCTGCAATCAACAAGGTGAAGACTGAAAAGAATTTCGGAATTGTTTTCCTTCCCGAAGGACGGTATCTGATAAGCAAAACGATCTATATCCCGCCTGCTGTAAGGCTTATAGGATACGGCAGGGAACGGCCGGAGATTATCCTTGCCCGAAACTCTCCGGGTTATCAGAAGATTGATCCTGAAAGTCCTTATCCTGAGAAATACATGATCTTTTTCACAGGAAATACTGTAACCGAAGGAAGGCAGCCCGGCGATGCGGGAGCCGGAACTTTCTACAGTGCAATCTCAAACATCAATCTCAGAATAGAGGACGGAAATCCAATCGCTGTGGCCCTCAGAACCCATTTTGCCCAGCATGGATTTGTAAGCCATATGAACATAAACACAGGCAATGGTAAAGCAGGTATTTCGGAAGTTGGAAATGAACTCGAGAACGTAAAATTCTTCGGCGGCGATTACGGGATAATGGCCGGACAAACTTCGCCAAGCTGGCCCGTGGCCCTGGTCGATACTTACTTTGAAGGTCAGCGCAAAGCTGCAATCCAATGCCATAACACTGGATTTGCAATCGTTAACATGCATGCCAGGAATATCCCGGTGGCTGTTGAGATAAGGGAGAACGACACCGACAGGCTCTTTATGGAAGATTGCATTTTTGACAATGTGACGGATGCTGCTATTATTATAAGCAGGGAACAGCATGCCCTTACCCAGGTTAATCTGATGAACGTGGTTTGCAGGAATGTACCGGTTCTGGCACTTATGCGTCAGAGCGGCGAAAAAACAGAGCCGGGAATGAAAATGTACAGGGTGAAGGATTTTACTTACGGACTGGTTATGAACGACATGGAAACGGGGTCCGAATACAGGAATATAAAGTATTTTGAACCGCTTAATACATTTCCTGCTTCCGCTGAACGAAAAATTCCTTCCCTTCCTCCCATGGAGACATGGGTAAACATAAGGGAACTTGGGGCCACAGGCGATGGCGTTACAGACGATACAAGGATTTTTGAGGAAGCAATTGCAACACATAAAAACATATATGTTCCCCAGGGTTGGTACCACATCACCCGAACACTTAAGATGAGGCCCGGAACTGCTCTTATCGGGCTTCACCCCATGGGTACCCAGTTCATAATTAACGAAAGCGAACCTTCATTCAGTGGTTTCGGGGGGCCGGTTCCCATAGTTGAATCGTCTGAAGGAGGAGATGATATCCTGAACGGTATAGGATTGAATACAGGAGGGATAAATTATCGTGCAGTGGGATGCAAATGGATGGCGGGTGAAAAGTCCTTAATGAATGATATTAAATTTGTCGGCGGTCATGGAACCATGAGTAAACCGGTAGCAGTAACCGAATCTGGGAACCAGTTACAGCAGAACCGGACAGGTCAGCAGGGGAGGCCGGGCGGGGGTCCGAGGGGAGCCCTTGCTTTCGGTATGGGCCCAAGGGCGGCAAGTTCACCCGACAACCCTGTCGCCGAACAAGGCCTTGACCTGGCCTGGGACAACCAGTTATGGAGCCTGTGGATCACAAAAAACGGGGGAGGGACAATTAAGGATATCTGGACTGCAAACAGCTACGCAACAAGCGGACTTTATGCAAGCAATTCGTCAACACCATGCAGTATCTATGCGATATCTCTTGAACATCATGTCCGCAATGAAGCCAGATTCGAAAACATATCTAACTGGAAACTGTATGCCTTTCAGCTTGAAGAAGAAAGTCGCGAGGGAAAGGAATGCCAGAGCGTTGAATTATCGGGCTGCAGAAATATGCTATTTGCCAACTTCTGGAACTACAGGGTAATACGGGTTTATACACCGAAAAGCTTTGCTGTGCAAGTCTGGAATTGCAGGAACATCGAGTTCCGCAATGTAAAAAACTATACTCAGAAGCTTGTAAACACAGAGTTCACGGTTTATGATGTGAACAAAAGGATTCCGGTTTATCCCTGGGAATATGCCCGGCTTACTATAAGCGGCAAAGAGAAGAGCAACCTTGAGATTACAGGCCAGCTTTGGAAGCCCGAAAAACTGATGTCGGGTTTCGATTTCCTGACAGGGATAACAAGCGACAGCAAGGGGAATGTCTATTTCTGCGATACAAGATTAAAAAAGATCTATAAGTGGTCGGCTGAAACCAACACCGGGAAACTGGTGGCAGATTATCCTTATCAGCCTCTTGTTCTCGCCGCCGATTCCAAAGATAATCTCCTTGCCGTGTTCAGGTATGATCCGCAGCCAGGTTATCTGGTCGGAGGTAAGCAGGAAACAGTAAAGCGTCTGCCTGATGATAATCCGGCTTACAGTTCATACGGCAACAGCGGATGGGCAGCATACCCGGCATCTTTTGATCCGGATGATCCCGATGAGACCTTCAAACCGATGCCCAGGGCAGCCACCGGCAGCCTGACACAGGTGAGAAAGGTGTATTATCCCTCAAGCAGATGGCATTACACATTCGATAACGCAGCCCTATATTTTCCTGATTCCGCATTTGTTGCCCCCGATGGCGTCACAATCATTCCCGAAACCTATGACATAGGACGATGCGCCGCTCTTTTTCCGGCTATCCCGGGTGGCAAGGCATATTCATCCGATGAAATACAGAAGCGAACAATTGAAATGGATGTGGATTCAAAAGGTAAACTGTCAAACCAGAAACTGTTCTGTCCAAGGGGGGAGACCACAAATGCAATTGATAAGGAGGGAAATGTTTACATAGCAGAAGGACAGATATTTGTTTTTGACAAGTCAGGAAACGAACTGAGACGGATTAACCTGGAGGAACGGCCGTTGGCGATGACCTTCGGGGGAACTGATGGAAATACCCTGTTTGTGACAACTGAAACTTCATTGTATGGGGTAAGGATCAGGTAATTACTGAAATAACATGGGAGTCGTGTAAATGTCTTGCGGTCTTGCAGTCTTGCGGTCTTCCAATTCTCCTCTTCCTAATTTCTTTCTCTTCTTTTAAAAAACCTGGAGAACAGAATGCCGGCAATAACCAGCTCAATCCAGGTTATTGATATTACTACTATTTCAAATCTGTATTCCCTGTTAAGTCCATGAAGCAGGGAGATTGCCACTAATGAGAGGATCATCAGAACAAAACCAGTAATAAAAGTAAACTTAATCACTTTTTCACCCCTGATGCAATTTGAAAATACCGGGACAAGGCATAAAAAGGAAATATTCATTGTAATGAACTCTGGTTCCTCATTTCCGATTCTTCAGGATTCTTTGTGAATATCCATTTCTGTACCTGCTTTGCTGATCTTCAGGCTTATGAAGGTGTTAACAAGTCCTATTACAAGGAACAAAGGTTGAAGAAAACTTGTCAGTGAGATCCATGCTATCTGTATTATTATCCAAAGGGTAAGAAGTACCCCAAGGATCAGGCCGGCATTGCCGGCATACCTGTGCCGGGAAAATGAAAGAAAGGAACCTGCGACATGAGCCAGTCCGTTTATCAGCAAAAGGAACAAGCCGGGAAGGAGAAATGATTTAAGCGGAGAATTTGCAAGCAGTTCAACCGAGGCACCCATTATCTGACCTGATGTGTCCATCAGGTAGCCTATTCCGGCAGGAATTGCACCTATGGCCGTAACAGCCTGAAGTGTACCAAGCACATAATAAAGCTTTTTCATCAGCGGGTTCTGTTTGTGCAAATGTATTAAAATATGAAAGTCACAGGCATGAATTCAGACCTTGATAAAGAACGGAATATGATATTTATGAATAAGAGCAGGTCATCCTGAATTGTTGACTTATCTTTATGAAATACTTAAAAAAGGCCTGGGAATGATAAATTCAGAACAGAAACTATACAACAGGGCTTTTCAGTTAAGCCTGTTTACAATCTTCTACAACATACTCGAAGGTATAATCTCAATGTTCCTGGGTTATGAGGATGAAACGCTCAGCCTGTTCGGTTTTGGCGCCGACAGTTTTATCGAGGTAATGTCAGGAATCGGAATTGCAGTGATGATTACCCGTATCAGGCGAAATCCGGACAGTTCAAAAAGCAAATTTGAAATTGCTGCACTGAAAGTAACAGGTACTGCATTCTTTCTTCTATCGGCCGGACTGATTGCCGGTATAGTATTTAATATTATTAACAATAATAAGCCCGAAACCACTATTTGGGGGGTAATAATATCAGTAATTTCAATTGCTGTAATGGTCTGGTTGATGAAGGCCAAGAGAAATACCGGCAGGAAACTGAATTCCGATCCGATAATAGCCGATGCCAATTGCACGAAGGTATGTGTTTATATGTCTGTGGTTTTGCTTATTTCGAGTCTTATATATGAACTTACCGGATTCGCTTATGCTGATTCTATCGGAGCTGCCGGCCTTGTTTATTTTTCCGTATCGGAGGGCAGGGAAGCTTTCGAAAAAGCAAGGGGGAAAAATTGTGAATGCTGAAATACTCTGGCAGATTACAGGATATATTTAGTAAAATTAAATGCTAATCATTCAGGAGGATTTAACATGACAACAAGGAAATTTATGCAAGCTGTAAGGGGTCAGCACGCTGTCGACGGTGCAGGGGTTCGTTTACGCAGAGTTTTGGGATACAGGACAATAAAAGATTTTGATCCTTTCCTTATGCTCGATGGATTTGATTCGACCGATCCCCGCGATTATATAAAGGGATTCCCCTGGCATCCTCACCGCGGGATCGAAACAGTTACATATCTTTTAAGAGGAGAGATCGAACACGGCGACAGCCTTGGCAATAAGGGAGTTATCGGGGACCTTCAGTGCCAGTGGATGACCGCCGGGTCAGGAATTATTCACCAGGAAATGCCCAAGCCTTCAGAACGGATGCTGGGATGCCAGCTTTGGGTAAACCTTCCGGCAAAGGACAAGATGACGCAGCCTGCTTATCGTGATATCAGGCAGCAGGATGTTGATGTTGTTGACGAGGAAAATGCAATTGTCAGAGTTCTGTCGGGCCAGTATAAAAATCTGCACGGAGCAGTAAAAGGAGAATACGTGAAGGTTCAGTACCTTGATGTTGACCTTAAGCCCGACAGTGTCTGGACTTATAATGAAACTCCAAACGACCACACTCTGTTCCTGTATCTGGTTGACGGAACTCTGGCTGCAGATGAAGCCCTGACTGAGTTTGAAGAGAAAGCCTGCGCAATGCTGATGACTGCTTCATCGGACAGCAGCTCTGACTTTGAAGAGGTACGTGTCAAAGCCGGACCGGGAGGGGCAAGATTCCTTCTTGTGGCTGCCAGACCGCTAAAGGAACCTGTTGCATGGGGCGGACCAATTGTAATGAATACCGAAGAGGAGCTGAATGAAGCCTTCAGGGAACTCGACGAAAGGACATTCATAAAGCACGACAAGCCATTGGAACTTTAAGCCGGGAGCCAGCAATTCTGCGATATTTTAAAACGGTTTCCGGCCTCTATGGCTCCAGTATCCGTATTTCCGAAGTCATCTCCATCGCTTTTCTGTAGACAGCGCTTACACCGCAATACTTCTCGGATGAGAGATCAATGGCTTTCTGTAGCTTGTCGACCGGAAGATCCTTGCCTTTGAACTCGTATATTACATGCATTTTGAAAAAATGCTTTGGATATTCTTCCGTAAGGTCTCCTTCAACAATTACATTCAATCCTTCGATATCAATCCGCATTTTCTTCAGGATTGCAACGATGTCCATTGCGGTGCAGCCCCCGAGGGCTGAAAGCATAAGCAGCTTCGGTCTGGGACCGCGATCTTGTCCTCCTGACGCAGGACCGGCATCGATTATAAGTTTGTGACCATTGATTTCTGATTCAAAGGCCATGTTCTCAAGCCACTTTGTGGATACAGATTCCTTGTGTGCCATTGTATTATTTTGATTACAAATGTAATGTATAAGGATGAAGTTTCTGTGTCAGGCAACTTTCTGAATCTGCTTAATAAGAAAATCCTTTGTTTTTATACCAATGAAACGTTCTACTTCCTTCCCGTTCTTAAACAGCACCATTGTAGGAATATTCCTGACTTTAAATTTATTCGCCAGCCCCTTGTATTGCTCCACATCAATTTTTCCTACAAAAGCATTCCCGTCCAGCTCTCCGGCAAGATCATTAAGGACAGGAGCCATCATTCTGCAAGGGACGCACCAGCCGGCCCAGAAATCGACAAGAACGATTTTGTTCTTTGTCTGATGCTCAAAATTCTTGTCCGTAAGTGTAAGTATGTTTTCACTGTCTTTCACAACGGGAATGTTTTTCATTTTTGATCTTGCAACAAGATATAATACTGCAAATGCAAGCAGCAATGCTCCTAGGATTATTAGTACTGTGTTCATATTAAATTTCTGCCGGTTGTTTCTTTTTGGTCTTTAAATCATTAATGTACGATGAAGCCGCAAGGGCAGCTACAGTTCCGTCTCCAACTGCCGTTGTAACCTGCCTGAATTTTTTGGCTGTGCTGTCACCTGCTGCATAAACCCCTTCAATATCTGTCGCCATATTGCTGTCAACAATTATCTCTCCCCATTGGTTGAGTTTTACTTTTCCTTTCAGGAATTCAGTATTGGGAACGTAACCTATGAAGATGAAAGCTCCGTCAGTTTTGAAATTTTTGATTTCTCCTGTTACGAGATTTTTTATATCCGCACTTTCAAGCTTTTCATTCCCAAAAAAGCGTGTGATGACCGACTCCATGAGAAAGCTGATCTTTGGATTGCTTCGCGCTTCCTCTATGGCGTGTTCGAATGCCTGGAAATGATCGAACTGATGCACGACAGTCACCTTGCTGGCATACTTTGTAAGCGAAACTGCTTCCTCAAGCGCTGAATTTCCTCCTCCCACAACAATGATCTCTTTATCGGTAAAAAAATCACCGTCACAGGTTGCACAATACGATATCCCCCTGCCCTTGAACTCGTCTTCTCCCTTTACCCCGAGGGTTCTGGATCTTCCACCCGGAGTAAGTATTACAGCATCTGAAGTATATTCGGTTCCATCCGAAAGAATTATACTTTTCAATGTATCATTCAGCCCAAGTGCGGATATTGAGACACCTGTTTTTATCTCGCAGCCAAAATTCCTGGCCTGTTTCTTCATTATGCCTGAGAGCTGGTAGCCGCTTATACTTTCCACACCAGGATAATTTGCTATTTCGTGAGTAAGCACCATCTGTCCGCCAACTGTGCCTTCATTCAGAATGAGTGTTCTTAACCTCGCCCTTGAAAGATAAATTCCGGCAGTCAGGCCAGCCGGACCGGCACCGATAACGATGGCGTCATAATGATTCACAGTGGCCATGTTTATGCTTTTACAGTAGTTGAAAACTCCTTGTCGAGGATTGCCTTTACCTGCTCCCTTGTCTGTATGCTGGATGTTGCCCTGACAACTTTTCCGCCCTTGTAATAGATTGTAAAGGGAATCCCCATAAAGCCGCGAACCTCAGGAAGCGACCTTATTACATGTGATTCAGGATTGTCAAATTCCATATCGTAAAATTTCACATGCTTGTACTCTTCCTCAAGTTCTTCAGCTATTCCGTAAACAGGGATGCACATCGGACCCATGCGCCCGCATATTACCATTACGTTTTCATTTTCACTTATGGCCTTCCTGTGGTCGGCTGCCGATTCGAGATGTTTAAGATTTGTGTATAACATGGTTTTGTTTTTAAAATTTCTTCGGCAAAATTACACTGACTAAGGAAAAGGATAAAGAATTTGACGCCGGAGTATTACAACCCTCGGGCTGAAACAGATCAACTTTTTTATTGATTTAGGTCAACTTTGTGTATTGGTCCATATATTCTTAATAATTTGCGGCCATATTACCATCCGTATAAGCTGATTTTAAATGAAAACAATATTCGAGACCGACAGTGAATTCATCTGTGACATCCAGGCACCGTGTTTCAGGAACCTGAGTCAGGAGGAGATTGAAATAATCAGGGAGGGGAAAACACAGGTCCTTTTCAGGAGGGGAGATAATCTCACAAAACAGGGAGCTTTCACGTCATATGTTTTGTTCCTTATAAAAGGACTTGCGAAGCAGTATCTCGAAGGCGACGGAACAAGAACTTTCAATATGAGGATCATCCGCCCGGGTGATTTCCTGGGTCTTTCTGCCGTGTTCCATGAGAATATTTTCGGCTATTCTGCCAGCGCCCTGACTGACTGCCAGGCTTATCTTTTAGAAAAGGAAACCCTGGCAAAGGTTATAAAGCAAAACGGGCAGTTCGGATTCGGACTTATCCGAAGGTATTGTGAACAGAATAACAATCTTCTTGCTGTTATCGGAAGTCTTAACTACAAACAAATGAACGGTCGCCTTGCTGAAATACTTTTATATATGAATGATATGAAAGCTGCTTACCCTGAAATTTTCCAGCTTCTCTCAAGAAAGGATCTGGCTGATTTTGCAGGTATCTCTACTGAAAGTGCCGTGAAGCTCCTCAAATCATTTGAAAAGGACGGGCTTATAGAGCTTCACGATAAGGATATAGTGCTAAAAAACAACGAGACACTTGCTGAATTAAGCCGAAGGGGATAGTGCGAGGCATACCGCCGGGGGGAATTTATAATAAAGAATAAATCTGAGAAAAATGAAAATAAAAACCCCGCGAACAATCGCGGGGTTTTTTATTGATTTACTTGTGCTATCTGCGGCCTGCCTTTACTCCGCCGTTCATTTTCATCGCGCCGTGGCGTGAAGCATTTATTCCTGATGCTGCATTTCTGGAAGCCGAACGCATCTGTGAATTATTCGTTGTTTTTGCCATTGATGCCTGATGGGTCTGATCCTTGGTTTTAAGCTGGGTCTGATCGTGTACCCTTAACTGGTCTTTTTTCTGGATCTTGTCCCCTGTCCCCGTCTGGTCGTGAATCTTGAGCCGGTCCCTTTTCTGGGTCTTGAGCTGATCTCCGGCCTGCAACTGCGTCTGATCAACATTCTGAGTCTGGGTCTGGGTTTCTGTCTGGGAAGGAGTCTTTATACGTTTTCTGTTCTGCGTCTGGTCCTGTGCCTTTGCAGTACCCTGGGCAAGCAGCCCTGCACTAAGTATGAGCGCCATTCCTGTAATTAAAATTGTCCTTTTCATTTCTTATGAATTTTTGGTTAATAATAATCAACAGGGCAAATCTATCCCGGTGAAAATGAATTTGTAATGAAATTTCAGCGATAAAGGGGAAATTTCTAAAAAAAACATGATTTCAGAGGCTGATATGCAGTGTATTTATATTTCTTCATAACTCCTCACAGTCTCCCTTTCTCCTATCTGCTGCCTCCACATTGCATAGTAAAGTCCTTTATTTTCCAGAAGGGTTTCGTGATTCCCGACCTCTGTTATTTTCCCTTTTTCAAGTACATAAATACGGTCGGCATGCATTATTGTAGACAACCGGTGTGCAATCATCAGAATGATCTGTTTTTTCCCGGCCGAGATCTCCCTCAGTGTACATGTTATCTCATCTTCTGTAAGCGAGTCGAGAGCGGAAGTAGCTTCATCGAAAATCAATACTCTCGGATTCCTGACAAGCGCCCTTGCAATAGCCAGCCTTTGCTTTTCACCACCTGAAACCATCTTGCCTCCTTCACCCAGAAGAGTGTCAAGACCTTTCGGCGACTCGTTTACAAGTTTCATTGAAGAGGCTCTCCTCAGAGCACTGAGAATTTCATCGTCAGTCGCTTCGGGCTTTACAAACTGCATATTTGCACGGATCGAACCGGAAAAAAGCTGGGTGTCCTGGGTCACAAAGCCCAATTGCCGTCGCATCCTGTTATACCGGATATCCCTGGCCTGGACTTCGTCGAAATAAATGGTCCCGCGTGTTGGGGGATAGAGACCAACAAGCAACTTAACAAGAGTCGATTTCCCGCAGCCCGAAGGGCCTGCAAAAGCAATAGTTTCACCGAGTTTAACGCTGAAAGAGAGATCCTCGATTGCATCATGATCAGCCTTTTTATACCGGAAGCTTACATTTTCAAAACGGAGGTTTTCAATATCCCCGATTTCAACCGGCTCATCAGGCCTGTATTCAGGCTCTTTTTTCATCAGGTTGCTGAAGATCTGGAGTGAAGCTTCCGCTTCGCGGTAGGCCAGTATTATTGATCCGATCTCCTGGAGGGGGAACATGATCCTTGTTGAAATGAACTGCATTGCAATCAGCTCGCCGGTTGTCAGCAAGTTTCTGAATATGAGCCATAAAAGTATAAACAGGATAGATTCCTTGAGAATAAGAAGAACCGACTTCTGAAGAAATGAAAGAGTCCTGATTTTTTTCACCTTTTCCATCTCCAGGTTGAAAATCCGGGATGTAAACACCTTGAGCCTTCTTATCTCCGGCCATGTGAGCCCCATGCTTTTTACAAACTCAATATTCCTTATCGATTCTGTAATTGTACCGCTCATCTTATTAGTTTCCTGGATAACCGAGCGCTGGATCGTCTTTATCTTACGGCTCATAAGTCCGGTCAGCCCTCCCAGCCACACAACACCGATCAGGAATACAGGTATCAGCGCCCAGTGCTTTGTTATTGCATACCAGATGAGGAATGCTATCCCGACAAATGCTGAAAACACCGAAGAAATGAAGGCATTTATGAACCTTTCATTGTCGTTCCTGACTTTCTGAAGTAACGATAACACATGCCCGCTGCTTGTTTCTTCAAATTCGCTGTAGGGAAGCCGCAGTGTCTGCTTCAGTCCTTCATCGAAAATCGAGAGTCCGAATTTCTGAACCACAAGCCGGGTAAAGTAATCTGTGAAAGCATTAGCCAGCCTTGCAAGCAGTGCAATTCCTATTGCAAGGGCCAGCAGTCTTACAACTCCACTTACAAGATCCTGCTCACTGCGGCCGTCAGTGTTAACCGCAAAATTGTCAATAATCTTACCGAAAATTATCGGATCAATTAATTCGAGAATCTGCGCAACCGCCGCCAGTCCCATTGCAAGGAACAGCCAGCTCCTGAATGGCTTCAGGTATTTCCAGATGATTTTCATTAGTCAGGAATTTTGTCAAATAACAGCTGAACCTGTCTGCTCCCCTGGAGCAGAAATTTATGATTCACTTTCATCAAAGAGGTCAGCGCCGTAGAATGCAAGTCCGCCGCCTGCAGTTTCCTTATAAAGGCTCGGAAGATCCTTGCCTGTCTGCTTCATTGTCTGAACCACCCGGTCGAAGCTCACCATATGCCTTCCGTCGGAGAGCATTGCAAAAGTGTTGTGCGACAATGCCCTTGAGGCTGCAAATACATTCCTTTCAATGCATGGGATCTGAACCAGTCCGGCTATTGGATCGCAGGTAAGGCCAAGATGATGCTCGAGCCCCATCTCCGCTGAATATTCTATCTGGTAATTGGTTCCGCCGAAAAGTTCAGTCAGTGCTGCCGAAGCCATGGCGCACGCTGTTCCGATCTCTCCCTGGCAGCCTACTTCTGCTCCTGAGATTGAAGCATTCGTTTTAACAAGGTTCCCGATGAGCCCTGCAGTTGCAAGCGCCTTGATTATCTCATCATCTTTGTGACCGTTGAACTGTTTTGAATATTTTAATACAGCCGGGAGAACCCCGCATGAGCCGCAGGTTGGTGCAGTAACTATCAGCCCTCCGCAGGCATTCTCTTCGCTCACTGCAAGGGCAAAGGCATACAGGGTTGCCCTTCGTCTGAAGGTACTGCTGAACTGCCGCGCCTTCCGCATGTACGAGTTAGCCTTCCGCTGCAGGTTAAGACCTCCCGGGATAACACCCTCCACGCACAATCCGCGGGCGATTGAATCTTCCATTGCACTCCAGATCTGCTTAAGAAACGGCCAGATATCACTGCCCTCGACCGATTCAACATACTGCCACAGGGTTATCCCTTTGCTGTTGCAGTACTCCAATATCTGATCCATCCCGGTGTGATCGTATATATGCTGTTCTTCAGTAACCTCAGAATCAAACACAATGGCGCCTCCGCCAACACTGAATGCCATCCTTTCATGCAGGAGCTTATTACCGGCATCAAAGGCTTCAAACTTCATTGCATTTGGATGTACAGGATGAAATACTTCAGGCTCCCAAAGTAATTCAATCTTTTTTACCCCAAATGCCTTTTTCAGTACCTCGTCAGTGCCATGGCCTTTTCCGGTGGCGGCAAGGCTCCCATACAGGGTGATCCTGTATGATGAAGCCTCATTGCATTCGGAAATGAAGCGATCCGCAGCATTCATCGGACCAATTGTATGGCTGCTCGACGGGCCGTGACCTATCCTGTAAAGATTTCTTATTGTTTCCATTTGCTTTGATTTTCAGGGGAAGACAAATGTACGGATTATGTTTTATTTAAAATAAGATTGATTTTTCCCCTACTGCTTCTGAACATTTATATTTCACAGGAGTTGTTATTTTTACAGAATAAAATGTGATGTCATGAAAATAATATCCTGGAATGTAAACGGCGTACGTGCAATAGCAAAAAAATCATTCTTTACAGATCTGGCTCAGATGGATCCCGACATTATCTGTCTGCAGGAAACAAAGGCACAGGAGGCCCAGGTTGCCGAAGCGCTTGAACCACTGAACCACTATCACATTTTTTCAAATTCAGCCGAAAGACCGGGATACTCAGGCACTGCTGTTATCTCGAAGCTCAGCCCGTTGAACGTAACAAAGGATATGGGGATACGTGAACATGACACTGAAGGCAGGGTATTATGCGTCGAGTTTGAACAGTTCTTCCTGGTGAACGTATATGTGCCCAATTCCGGAGCCGAACTTGCCCGGCTGGGTTACAGGCAGGAATGGGACAGGGCTTTTCTTGCCTATCTTAAGAAGCTCGAAACCTCAAAACCTGTAATTGTCTGCGGCGACCTTAATGTGGCGCATAAACCCGTAGACCTGGCCCGTCCGAAAGAGAATTACAACAAGGCTGCCGGATACATGCAGGAAGAAATTGACGGCATGGACCGGCTTACAGAAGGCGGGCTTGCTGATACATTCAGGCATTTTTATCCTGACTCCCGGGGAAGATATTCATGGTGGAGCTTCAGGGCCGGCGCAAGATCAAAGAACATAGGCTGGAGAATAGATTATTTCCTTGTAAGCAGGTCGTTCCTTCCAAAAGTGAAGGATGCATTCATCCACGAAGAAATTACAGGATCGGATCATTGCCCGGTGGGAATAATAGTTGAGCCTTGAAATAAGGCGTGAGGCAGAAGTCGTACGAGTCGTGCAGGTCGTTCAGGTCGTGCAAGTCAAAAATTGACTGGCTTAACTTCCTTCCGTCTTCGGTATTCCGTCTATTTTTTCCTGACTTGTGACAATTAGTGCGTCAGGTATGTATTAAGGCTCATTTTATG
>CAZKTX010000009.1:38037-44954 GCA_964555805.1 uncultured Rikenellaceae bacterium | reverse complement strand
GCCCAGAATAGCATCGCCCTGTTCCACAACCTGTTTCACGGGTGCAAAAACGAACACATCATCAAAACCCTTGTCGTCTGTCAGGCTTCTTAGCTGTTTAACCGGGTCAGCCGTCTTTCCTGTATTTACATACACAAGTTTCACACCTTGAGTGAGGGCATGTTCCGGCGGAAAAAGGCAGGCTGCCCTTGCAAGCCTGGAATCGTCTATATCTGTAACAACCAGCAATCCTGGCTTTCTGTCCTGGTGAATTGCGTAATCGATAGCACCCAGTCCCATCGGGCCTACTCCTGCCAGTATTGCCAGATTACCGCCTTCCTTGATTCCCATCGTATGATTATAGGTTCCGGGCGGCACATGATAACTTGCATTGAAAGCGCCGACGATGCATGACATTGGCTCAGAAAGAGATGCAGGGTAAAAAGCTTCGCCGTTATAGGGAAGGAGGCAGTCAGCTTCCATCACTATGTCGGGTATTATAATATGAGTGGCATCGCCCCCGATATATCTGTAGGAGTAGCCCGGGGCATCAAGCGTACCCATATGAGCCATTGCAGGCTGGATCGAGAATTTCTGTCCCGGCCTGAACTGTTCCTGCCATTTCTTTCCCACTTCAAGGATCACACCTGAAAACTCATGTCCGATAATTGTCGGATTTACTGCAATATCATCGGGCACCCTCTTATGTTCCGCTCCCTGAAGGGCTGCCTTGTGCGATGACATGCAGATGCTGTCGGAAACGACCCTTGCAAGAATCTCATCTTCCTTCATTTCAGGAAGTTCAAACTCCTCGAGTCTCAGGTCCTTCTTGCCGTAAATACGTACTGCTTTTGTTTTCATGTTTTTTATTTTACCACGGAGGACACAGATTTACACGGATTCGCTACCCATCCTTTGCCCTGATCCTTTTGCCCTGCGCCTTTTGCCCTGTGCTCTGTGCTCTGCGCCCTAAGCCCTTTGCCATCACCCAAGCATTACCTGCCCTCCCGTCACTGGCACAGCCTGTCCGGTTTCATATTCCTGGTCGATTATGTAAAGCATGGCTTTTACAACGTCGTCGAGCCTGCATCCGCGCTTCATTGGAACCTGTTCCTCATAGTGCTTCTTCACATCTTCAATTGTTTTTGCCCCGGGCACTTTGCCGGTTTTAAGGTACTGAACAAAAAGCCCGTGCTGAGGATCGGACCAGAGTGGTCCTTCGTAGAAATTTCCGGGACAGATTGAATTAACCTTGATCCTGAAAGGTGCAAGTTCGAGTGCAAAGGACTGGGTGAGACCAATACCTCCGAATTTAGCACCGGCATAGGCGAAGTTTCTGTTACTTCCCCTTAAGCCCGATTTCGAATTAATCTGGATTATATCCATGTAATAATCAGGTTTCTCCTGATTCTGGATTTTCATAATCTCAGATGAATATTTGGCACAGTAAAAATACCCGCTGTAATTTATGCCAGTGGTTAATGCAAAAGTTTCGGGATCCATTTCGTCAAGGCCCCCGGCCCTGAGAACCCCTGCATTACTGATCATCAGGTCGAGGCCTCCAAAGGCGCCGACAGTACTGTCGACAAGGTTTTTAACTGAAACGGGATCGGAAACATCCGTTTTTATGAACAAGGCCTTGTTTCTGGAGTCAGGATTATTGAGATGCGATACAAATTTAACTCCGGTTTCTTCATTCAGGTCGGCAACAACAACATTCACATTCAATCTGAAAAGGGCTTCGGCTATTCCTGCCCCGAATCCCTGTGCCCCGCCTGTAACAATTGCAATTTTCTGTTCAAGCCTGTTGTTCCTGGTTGCGCCCTGTGAGACTTTCCTCCTGTAGTTTTCAACCTCCCATTTATCAATGAACTCGGTCTGATCGGGAGTAAGTGTCTTGGTTCCGCCGCAAAGAGATGAATAATGGCTTATCCTGATCATGTCCTCATAAACATCAAGCACGGCTTCGGCCGACGCAACTGAATCATCAGCGGCAATGATTCCCGCGTTTTTAATAACAATCACTTTCGGGAGGTATCCGTATTCGTTGAGGAAGCGAGGAAGCTGCGTTCTTGCCGAATCGAGGATTCTTTCCGGTGTTGAGGATTGTTCGATGAACAGGTATCTTGTTTTACAGTAAACAATTATATCTGGTGTGAGCGGTAGAGAGATCTTATGAAACTCCATCTGATTCTGATAGTAAAGGGCTATCAGACTGTTGTTCCTGTATCTTATTACTTTGGGTTTTTCTCCGGAAAGAAGCATTCGGAGAGCCGGCAGAGCTTTGCAGAGAACGGGATTAAAGGGGAGTTCCTCAATCACATCTGTATTTCCTATATGGTTTGTTACAGCCGATATCACTTCTTCATAGATCTTCCTCACCTCATCAGCCGAATCGGCACTTACGAAAGATCCGTGATTTTCAAGCAGAATAATCTGCGGGTCGTAATTGAAGTCAGCCCTGTATTTCAATATCTCTGCTTCGAGTTTTTTGAAAAGTGTATAGCCCGGATCAATATACGGCACGAAGAGGGCTTTGTCTCCAAACAGTTGCTTTACGAGGTTCCTGGCATTTCTGCTGCACAGGATTCCATTTACAATTGTAGGGTGCAGGTGAACCACGAATTTAAACCTGATCAGGTTGTGAAGCGAAGTTTCAACAGATGGTCTGAGGTTCTGTCCTTTGTCAATAATGCTGTTGAACATATCTGTCTTCACCTGGTCCTCCCTGATACTTGAATCATCGGAGTATTGTTTTTCAGAGATAATATGAAGCTTTTCCCTGTCGAGGGCAACCAGGCCGCTTTCGCTGAGGGTGGCGAGAGGCTGTCCGCTGGCCTTTATCCAGATTGTTTGTCCGTCCTTATATGATGTATTTCCTCCTCCGGCAATAACATATTGAGTGTTGTTGCCGTAAAACCTTGATAATTCGATTAGTTCAGCAATTTCCGGCTTCATGGTTTCAGTTTTTAGAAAGGAAGAATTCTACAACAAGTCTTCCGAGGTATGTAAGTTCTCTTTTCTGGTCGAAGTTTGGTTTCCCATCAGGCATTACATAGCCCTGCATTCCCTTTGCCCTGAGGTACTGATGTGCAGCTATCACGCAAACGCCATCCCAGGCAATCTGTTTAAGGTCGTTGCCAAGCGGCTCCTGTCCTTTTGCTGTAACAGTCAGGGGGAGAAGGTCGGGAGTGTTATGTTCGGTACCGAATGTCACTATATAATTCCTGTCGTGGAAGAAATGTACAAAATCGCTGAGTGCCGGCACGCTGTTCCTTCCGGGAATCAGTTCAATGCAGGATATCCTTTTGTCGTTAAGTGATTTATGCAGCTTTTCCCAGTCTCTTTCAAATTCGGTATAATTGCCAGAGGAATCATCGAGCAGCACCGGATAGCAGGGTATGCCTCCGGCCTTCAGTATTATTTTTACGATGACAGGAAGTTCAAGAAATGATTTTTCATCTTCTCTGACAAATGCCGGACCTCCGCTTTTGAGGAGGTTTGAGCGGATTTCATTTTCAAGCTGGGCAGGATTGGCAGGATCTGCCTTGGATTTCTTTCCGCCGTATATTGTTTCAATGAATTTCAACTGATCGCCCTGATCGGGATAGGTTTCAGTCACAGCTGTCCTCAGAGCCAGGGCCAGGTGCCTCTCCCTTACAAGGTCGCGGGCATGCCTTGCCTTGATCTTGTCGTATGAAAGTGCAAGGGAAGGATTTACGGGTTCAATCAGCCCGTTCAGTTTTGAAATCATAGCCTTAATCTGAGTCTGACTCTCCCTGACAACCGATTTCAGCTTTAATCCATTGAGAAAGCCCGGGTTAAAGGGATAGTCAAGACCTTTACCTGAGAAATAAATCCTGCCGGGGTTATTCGGATCGTTGATCCTTATCCCATTTTTCTGCTCCTCTTTGAGCAATCCTATGAATTCGATATTAAAAAGAGGAAATACTTTATTAAGAAGTGATCCGGCGATGAATTCCCTGAACCCATCGGCAACAAAGAAATCGTTGATTCCGAGGACTGCAATATTTTCGTTCTTCGCCATTGAGAAGATTGTTCCCATATCAGGGAATGAACTGAATGAGTAAGGAGTATGGATATGGCCGTTAGCCTCCCTGAACTGGGGAAGATGATTGTTTGATAATTTTTTCCGGATCTCTTCCGGGGCGGGATAGTCATTCAGGAAAAATTTCTCCACTTTTCAATAAATTACATTGACACTACAATAGCTTTACTTAACGACTCAGCTGATTCACCGTCCCTGGAACCTCACTCTGTTCCCTGCGGTATGTGGCATCTTTGTTCACGGCTGTTTTATCGGACCAGATCAATAATGCCGTTAAGGATATACTGTGGACGGTAAGGGAAGTTGTCAACTTCCTCCCTTGAAGTAATACCGCTGAGGACCAGAAGTGTATCTATTTCAGATTCAAGTCCGCACCTGACATCAGTGTCCATCCTGTCGCCAATTACAATAGCGTCTTCTCTGCTGATCATCAATAGTTTAAGGGCGCTTCTCATCATAAGCGGATTTGGTTTTCCGACGAAATAGGCCTTTTTACCCGTTGCTATTTCAATGGGGGCTATAAGGGCCTTTGTTGAGGGAGCTATGCCGTTTTCCACAGGGCCGCTTACATCGGGATTGGCACCTATGAGCCTGGCTCCCTTCAGGACAAGGTTGACGGCAGTCTGGATACTTTCAAAGTTATAGTTGTGGGTATCACCGACCACAACATAGTCGGGATTCACATTATTCATCGTATATCCAAAACTGTACAAAGCATGGATCAGTCCGGCATCACCTATAATGAAAGCGCTTCCGTTTGGTTTCTGGCTTGCAAGAAACCCGGCGGTGGCGAGAGCGCTTGTGTAGAAATGTTCCTCTCCCACATCTATGCCAAGGCGGAGGAGTTTTTCGTGAAGTTCCTTTGGTGACCTTTCACTTGAATTTGTAAGGAAAAGGAATTTCTTACCCGAGGCCTCAAGCCAGTTAAGGAATTCAGGAATCCCCGGAAGCAGCTTGTTGCCATGGTAGATTACACCATCCATGTCAATGATAAAACCTGATTTGGCTTTTATCTTTTCGATAATATTTTCCATTCAATAATATATGATGAGTGGTGCAAAGATATAAAAAGCCTTTACACACCCTCCCTGTTGAGCCTCAAAGTCTTTTGAGGAGAATGGTCGGTTGAACTCTTATGCCCGCTGAGGGGAATGATCTTCTCGTGAATTGCATCCACGATCCATGAAGGCTGGGGAAAGAAATAATCTTCCATTTCGTGCGCCGGGATGATCCAGTTGCGGGATCCTACTACAACAGGTGGTGCGTCGAGGTAATCAAAAGCGAGTTCAGTGATTGTCTGGGCCATCTCCTTGAGGAATGAACCCCTTGAGGATGCGTCACTGGCAAGGACAATTCTGCCTGTTTTCCTGACCGATTCAATAACCGGTTCATAATTGAAGGGAACCAGGGTTCTGGCGTCGATAATTTCTGCACTCATCCCGTAATTCTTTTCAAGAATATCAGCGGCTTTAAGTGCCTGATAAAGAGTGGCGCCTATTGTGAGGATTGTAATATCTGATCCTTGTTTCTTTATATCGGGTTCGCCAAGCGGAATTTCATAGTATCCCTCGGGGACACCTCCGGAATGGAACATTTCCCCGATGTCATATATTCTCTGGCTTTCAAAGAAGATCACCGGATCGGTTCCCTGGAGGGCGCTGTTCATAAGTCCCTTCGCATCGTAGGGAGTTGCCGGGAAGATCACTTTGAGCCCCGGAATGTGGGCGACAAGCGAGGACCAGTCCTGCGAATGCTGGGCCCCGTATTTTGAACCGACAGATACCCTTATTACAACGGGCATTTTTATTATGTTTCCGCTCATTGCCTGCCACTTCGGAAGCTGGTTGAATATTTCATCTCCTGATCTTCCAAGGAAATCGCAGTACATTATTTCAGCTATCACTCTGCCGCCGCACATGCCGTATCCGATTGCCGTTCCTACGATAGCTCCTTCAGATATGGGTGAATTGAACAAGCGGTTGTACGGGAGAGCTTCTGTAAGGCCGCGGTAAACGGCGAAAGCGCCTCCCCAGTCGCGGTTTTCCTCACCCCAGGCAGCCAGGGTGGGGTCTTTGTAAAAACGATCGATTATCGCCTCGAATAATCCGTCGCGGAGCTGGTAAGTCCTTGCCTTTGAGACCGGTTTGCCTTCCTTGTCGAGGAAAAACCTCTCTTTTCCTTTCAGGGATTTAACCCTGGGATTTTCCTCCATCGGCATAAGTACTTCAGGCGTTCTGTCCTCCATCCTGTCGGCCGACTGGTTTGAAAACATCATCCTGCCGATTTCGTCTGGAAAGGCATCAAGGTTGAGCCGGGGAGATATATCATCGTTTATTGCAAGCCTGAGAATATGAGTCATCAGATCAGTGGCGTCATTCCTTATTTCCTCAAGCCGGAAGGGAGTTGCAATTCCTGCATCTGTAAGTTTTTCACCGTAAGCTATAATTGAATCTTCTTTTTGCCAGGCTTCCACTTCTTCTTTCGATCTGTAGGATGATGCATCGGAAGGAGAGTGTCCGCTTATTCTGTAAGTAAGTGTATCAAGAAGAACAGGTCCCTTTTTCTGGCGCAGGATTTCCATTTTTCTCCTGAATGCATCAATTACGGCAAGGGGATTATAGCCGTCGACTCTTTCGGCATGCATCATTTCAGGATTAACCCCGGCTCCTATCCTGGCCAGTATTCCGTAACCCATTGTTTCACCCATTGTCTGACCTCCCATGCCGTAGAGGTTGTTCATAAAGTTGAAGATCAGGGGCAGACCTCCGTTGTATTCACCCTCCCAGAGAGTTCTGTACTGGTCCATTGTTGCGAACGTGATGCCTTCCCAGACGGGTCCGCATCCCATTGAAGCATCACCGATGTTGCA
>CAZKTX010000009.1:27324-37937 GCA_964555805.1 uncultured Rikenellaceae bacterium | reverse complement strand
CCCCTGTACTCATTTGTTGTCTTGATAAGGTTAAGCATCGTCTCAAATTCCCTGATTATAACCATGTCGTGGTAGATCCTGAGAAAATCTTCCGTGCTGAAATTTGCCCTTTCCTCTTCGATTGTCTTACCGTACTGGTTTACCGGGATCTTTCCGAATTCAATGAAACGGGGTCTGCGAACCTCCTCCGGACTTATATACTGACTTTTTGGCATGTTAAAAGTTTTGTTGTGTTGTCTGTTAATCCTTTAATATCTGAATTGTTCTATCTGTTCTTTTATTTCCCTTAGAAACAAAGTGGCCGGGCCGCCATCGACGGCTCTGTGGTCGTATGTAAGGGAGAGTCCCATGTAAGGGACAAATCCGAAAGTATTGTTGCCCAGGTCAGCCGGCCTGTTGATTATTGTGCAAACTCCAAGTATTGCACACTGAGGCAGGTTTATTACAGGAGTAAACATTTCAACCCCGTAATTTCCCAGGTTCGAAATTGTGAATGAAGCTGAAGTGCTCTGGATCAATTCGGGATTTATATTACCCTTTCTGCATGCTTCTGCTGAAGCCTTAAGTGCCTGGGACAGTCCGGGAAGATCAAGCCAGTCGGCATTCTTAACAGCAGGAACCATCAGTCCGCGGGGAGTGTCGACGGCAATGCCAAGGTGAACCCTGTTGAACAGCCTTATTGATTCACCTAGGAAGTGTGCGTTTATGGCAGGATGCTTTGCAATAGCCTTTATGACACAGTAAGATACGATGTCGTTAATTGTTATGTCGCAGCGTTCTGTTCCGTTCTTTAGACCTTCCTTGATTTTTCTTCTTGCCTCAAGGACATTGCGCACGTCTGCACTCATGTGATGCGTGAGCTGTGCGGAATCGCGAAGTGACGAGTGCATAGCTTTCGCTATCAGCTTTCTTACATTCGAAAGAGGCTGTTCGGTGAATTCTTCTGCTGAAATTGTTATTGTTTTTTTTGTTGTTGGAGTGGCAGCGGTTACAATTGCTGCATCGTCTGCAGTTGTTGTATTATTTACTACAGTTTCAGCGGCTGTAATGGGAGACTGTCTGGCGAGAGCTTTTTGAATGTCGCTGCACACTATTCTTCCGTTTGGTCCTGATCCTCTCACAAGGCTGTAGTCGATGTTCTGTTTTCCGGCATAACGTTTTGCCCTGGGGGAGATTCTTATACGCTGATCGTGTACTTCAGCCGGATCAGCCACTTCCCCTGGCAGTGCCATCGTACTTACTGCCGCAGTTACAGCATCCGGGCCTGAGTCAGCCTTTTCTGATTCTGCAGGGGCTTGTTTTTCTGATTGTTCAACTGACTCTCCTGCTTCACCGATGAAAGCCACATTGGCCAATACCGGGACTTCAGCACCGTCTTCGTAAAGTATATCCAGGAGAGTGCCGTCGCAAGAAGCTTCCACGTCGAAAGCGGCCTTGTCGGTTTCGTAGGAAAACAGTATATCTCCTGTCTTTACATTATCGCCCTTTTTCCTGAACCATTTTGTTATTATGCAGGTCTCAACCGATTGACCCTGCCTGGGCATTATTACTGCAATTGCCATTTATACTTGTAATAATAAGTTGAATAATCTCAATTATAATCAGTTCCGAAAACGTTTATTTTAACGTTGTTACAAAATTAGCAATAAAACATGTATTTACAAGTAAATATTATTATATTTACAAAAAAATTATTGTAATGAATTCAGGCGGAACCATGCCGCAGCACAGAAAACTTTACGAGATACTGCGAAAGCACATAAATGACGGGATTTATGCAGAGGGTGATCTTTTGCCGTCGGAGAATGAGTTGTGCAGGCTGTACGGGATGACACGTCCGACTGTACGGCAGTCTCTGGCCGGCCTGGCTAATGATGGTTACATAAGGAAGCATCAGGGAAAAGGCAGCATCGTACAGCTTCCTCGCAGGGAGATAGGGATATTGTCGGTATCCGGAACAACCTCTGCAGTCGGAAACAGGAATTTAAAGACAAGGATAATTGTAAGGCCTGTGCTGAAGCCATGGCCGGAGAATTTCATGTTTACACTTACAGGACTTGAAAGGGAGTCAGGTTGTATCTACATGGAGAGACTGAGGCTTCTTGATGAGGTTCCCATATTCTATGATATAAGCTACATAGCAAATATAAATCTGCCCCGTATCACTGCCCGGCAGTTTGAGAACAAGTCCCTCTTTGCAATACTCAGGGAGCATTATCAGGTTGAGATAAAGGGGGGAGAGCAAAGGATACGGGCCATTTCGCCTTCTGCCAGAATCCGCAGGTTCCTCAAGCTTGAGCCGGGCCAGCCCGTGCTGCATCTGGAGAGGAAGATGGTTACGAATTCAGAAGGTCTCTTTGTATATTCATCGATATTCTGCAATACAGGAAAATATTCTGTTTTCGGAAGTTTCTGATAATTACCACTTCATTTGGATATTAACCTTAAAATAGATTATTTTTATGGTTCAAACCTGAAAACATTGTGGATCCAATCATCAACCAGTTATAATTTTAAACAGAAATCAACTTATGGAAGATCAAAGAAAAGTATGGACCAGGCGTCGTTTCCTGGGTTCGGCGGCTGCCGGAATGGCCGGAATTGCTATAATACCGGTATTGTCAACATCCTGCAAGGGCAAGACCAAGGCAGTTAAACAGGAGACTGATGAAGATATCACTCTTGGGTTTATCGGTCTGGGGCAGCAGGCAATGTTCCTTCTTTCAGGCTTTTTACAGGTGCCGGGGGTGAAGGTTGTTGCCGGATGTGATGTTTACGGCATTAAGCGGAAGCGTTTCGAAAAAAGAGTTACTGATTTTTACACAAAGGCAGGCAAAGAGTTCAAGCCTGACATTTATGAGAAGTATCAGGATGTTCTTTCGAGGGAGGACATAGATGCTGTTGTGATAGCAGTTCCTGACCACAGCCATGCCATGATTGCAATTGCAGCCTGCAAGGCCGGCAAGGATGTTTATCTTGAAAAGCCCATGACCCTTACAATAAAGGAAGGACAGGAGCTGAAGAAGGCAGTCAGGCAGTATAACAGGGTTCTTGCAGTGGGCAGCCAGCAGCGTTCTGATGCAGGCTTCCAGCATGCAGTTAACCTTGTCCAGACCGGGGCTCTCGGTAAGATAACAAAAGTGAATTCTTATGTAGGGGCGCCACCCAAACCTTATGATCTTCCGGAAGAGCCTTTGCCTGCTGATCTTAACTGGGATCTGTGGCTCGGGCCGCTTCCTGCAACGATTCATTTCAACAACCAGCTTAATCCTCCCATCTCGCTCGATCCTGAAAAGAATGAGGAGATTTGGGGTGCATGGCGCTGGTACAAGGAAATGGGCGGCGGATTTACAACCGACTGGGGCGCACACATGTTCGACATTGCACAATGGGGACTTGGAATGGATAAGAACGGACCGGTAGAGATCTCACCTATTGGCGACGGGACAGAATTCATTTCATGGAAATATGCCAACGGTGTGGTTATGACATCTGAGCCTTTTGATGATAAGCTCACCAAGGGCGTGAAATTCTGGGGTGAAAACGGATGGATTGAAGTGGCAAGGGGTTATTTCAATGCTTCCGATCCCAAATTCAATCCGCCTGCTTCAGCAACTGCTGCTGATGATGGTCCTTATGAGACAAGGATCCCTCACCAGGTAAATTTCATTGAGTGTGTCAGGTCGCGTCAGGATCCGGTCGCTTCGGTTGATATCGGGCACAGCAGCTGCACTGTCTGCACGCTGGGAAACATAGCATGTGATCTGAAGAGGACAATCAAATGGGATCCGGCAACAGAGACCTTCATCGATGATACCGATGGTGAAGCAACCAAAAGACTTCACTATCAGTACAGGAGTCCGTGGACGCTTGTGTGATGTAAGGTTCCCTGTTGAACATCTTTAAACAAAAAAAGAGGCTGTGCATTGCACAGCCTCTTTAAATATTAACTGAGTGAAATTATTCAACTCTTCTAACCTTGACAGCGACAGGACCTTTTTCTTTCATTTCTATTTCAAACTCAACTGCCTGTCCTGTTTCAAGTTCGGTATTCGGAGCTTCCAGACCTGACCTGTGGATGAATACATCCTTGTGGTCCTCTGTCTGAAGAAATCCGTAACCCTTTATCCTGTCATACCATTTAACAGTACCTTTCATTGTTTTGAGTTTTTCTATCTGTAGTGGTCTCTTCTGTTGTCACCGCCTCCTCTGCGGTCGTTATCTCCGCCGCGGAAATCTCTTCTGCGTTCGGGTCTTTCAATAGATTCGTTAACAATAATCTTTCTGCCCTGTATTTCAAAGCCGTTAAGTTCTTCAATGGCTTTTTTCGCTTCGGCATCGTTCGGCATTTCAACGAAACCAAATCCTTTACTTTTCCCGGAGTACTTGTCGAAGATGATTTTAGCTGATCCGACTTCGCCGTACCCTTCAAATAGTTCCTTAAGATCTGCCTCATTCATTTTGAAGTTGAGGCTTCCAACGTAAATGTTCATAGTTCAATAATTAAGTAAATAAAACAGTAGCAAAGGTCATATTAATTTTTGATTTCTGAAAATAAAAATTTAATATGTAGAATAAACAAATTAAAGGGATTAATGTTCAGGGATTATTTTTTTATCCGGATATAAATATGCTTTATATGGTTTTGTCCGGATTCTCTCTCATCTATCTCAAAATCAAGTGATCTGATAAATGGTGTAAGCTTTGTGAATCCATAATTGCGCGGATCGAAGTCGGGTTGTTTTTTAAGGATGAGGTTGCCTACATCACCGAGATAGGCCCATCCTGTCTCATCAGCCAGGTCGGTAATGGAGGAAGCGATAAGTCGCCGGGCTCTTTTTATCTGGCTTTGGAGGTCGGGATCTTCTTTCTTTATCCTGCTTCCTGATGGCTTTTCCTTCTTCTTTATGGGAGATGTCGGTTCAGGTGCGGCAGTTGGATTGATAATCTCAAGGTAGATGAATTTGTCGCAGGCAACAATGAATGGCTCCGGCGTTTTCCGTTCCCCGATGCCGAACACTTTCATTCCGGCTTCCCTGAGGCGTGTTGCCAGTCTTGTGAAATCACTGTCGCTCGAAACGATGCAGAATCCGTCAACCTTGCCTGAATAGAGGATATCCATTGCATCTATAATCATTGCCGAGTCGGTTGCATTTTTTCCCTGAGTATAGCTGTATTGCTGAATTGGGGTAATAGCGTTAACAAGAAGCACCGGTTTCCATCCTGAAACGGTTGGTTTTGTCCAGTCACCATAGATCCTCTTAAAGGTTGGTGTACCGTATTTAGCCAGCTCTTCCATCATTCCCTTCACGTTGCTGTACGGGATATTGTCAGCATCAATCAGTACTGCCAGCCTTAAATCGTTTAGTTGTTCCATAGGGATAGTCATTATGACCTGCAAGTTATCCTTTTTTGGGCTTGTCTTTTGTAATTAGTGCGGATTTTTATATTTTGTGCCGAATTATCAGTGCTTTAAACGCGGATATAAACGCCGGAAATGAATTTGTCAATACATTCACTTGCTTTTACAGCAATTGTGTCAGTTATTCTTCTCTTCTTCCTTTATTATTTTACTGCAAACAGGAAATTGGCGGGAACCTGGCTGATAAGGCCGCTTTTCCCTTCAATCAGGGATGAAACTGTTGATTTCATATCATTTAAATTATCGGGGATCATTTTTACAGGAGTAATTCCCTTTATCCTTTTCCTTTGGATTCTGAGACTTCCACCTTCGGAAATTGGTTTTGTTGCAGGGCAAACCTCAGGTTACTGGTATATTCTCGTTCTTCTTATCGTCATTACTCTTACGGTTTCATTTTTTTCCTCAAAAAGCCCGCGTATAAGGGCCAGATCTCCGGAGCTCAGGCTAAAGGACTGGTATCCGGGCCATGTGATTCTTTCGGCTGGAGCATGGGTGCTTTATCTGCTGGGATATGAATTTGTTTTCAGAGGAGTGCTCTGGTTCCTGTGCTTCGATGCATTCGGTTTCTGGCCGGCCCTGGCTATCAACCTTGTTCTCTATTCGCTTGTGCATCTTCCTCAGGGTGTTCAGATGGCTGTTGGTACAATCCCCGTCGGGATAATTTTCTGTCTTCTCAGCAGTCTGACCGGCTCCTTTCTGCCTGCTTTTATTGTCCATAGCTTTATAGCCGTGTCAACGGAGTTGTTCTCCCTGTACCACGAACCGGATGTGAGGCTTCATTAATTACTGTCTTTCCATGAAAGTGTTTGTTACCGGCGGCACCGGATTTATTGGTGCAAGACTTACCGAAAAACTGATCGAAAGTGACCACGAAGTCACTCTTCTTGCAAGGAATCCATCGATGGTCCCTTATGCCGGGAATGAAAAGGTTACGATCCTGAAGGGTGACCTGTCTGACAGGGACTTGCTAAAAAAAGGCATGAAATCGTGTGACTGGGTATTCCACATGGCAGCCTATGCGAAACCATCATACAAGGATCCTTCTGTAGTAACAGGGATAAACGTTGACGGGACTGTGAATGTCTTTGAAGCAGCGCTTGAATCTGGTGTCAGGAAGGTAGTCTTTACCTCCACGGCAGGCACAATGAGTTATTCACACGACGGTATGCCGGTTGATGAAGAAACCAATAAGAACCCTGAGCTTCATACACTTTATGAGAAGACCAAGGCTGAAGCCGAGAAAATTGCAGTTGATTATACGGCGAAAGGACTTGATGTTGTTATTGTAAATCCCACACGGGTTTATGGTCCGGGCAGGCTTTCTGAAAGTAATTCTGTTACAAGGATTATAAAACTTTATATGTCGGGATTATGGAGAATAAATCCGGGTGACGGCAGTTCGACAGGTAATTATGTTTATGTTGATGATGTTGCTGAAGGGCACATCCTTGCAGCAAGGCACGGAAGGGGAGGAGAACGCTATATACTTGGGGGTGAGAACCATTCTTTCAGCCGGCTGTTTGACACAATAGGTACAGCGGCAGGGAAGAAAAGAATCCTTGTAAAGCTCCCGGCAGGCCTGATGAAAGCCATTGTTAAGATTATCACTTTTTTTTCAGGGATATTCAGGATATCTCCTCCGATAACAAGGGACTTTCTTGACAAGTACCTCAGGGACTGGATAATGTCGAGTGATAAAGCAGTGCGAGAACTGGGCTATCGAATCACACCGCTTTCCGAAGGTGTTTCAAAAACTATTGAATGGCTTAAGACTATTAGTGATGGAAAAAGCAAATGATTGCTTTGCTGTTGTTACAGGAGCAAGCACGGGCATAGGCAGGGCAATAGCATTTGAGCTTGCCTCAAGGCGGCACAACCTGGTTCTGAATTCACTTCCCGGCCAGAATCTTGGAGACCTGTGCCGCAAGCTGGAATCGGATTTTGGAGTAGTTGTATATTGTGCTGAGGGCGACCTTACTGCAGAGGAAGGCCCAGAAAAGCTGTATGATTATGTTGTACAGAAAAAGCTGAATGTCGACATTCTGGTTAACAATGCCGGGATTGGCTATGAAGGACCGGTTGAAGGCTATTCAAAAAAGCAGATCGACAACATGCTGATGCTTAATGTGAGGGCGGTAACCCTTCTCACAATGCTGTTCACCCCCGGTCTTAAAACCCGGAAAAGATCGTATATACTCAATCTCAGCAGTTTTGGATGCTATCTTCCCACTGCTTACAAGAGCATTTACCTTGCAACCAAGTCATATATATTTTATTTCACCCGAGCCATTGATTCAGAATTGAAGGGATCGTCTGTCAGAACCTGTGTGGCTGTTCCTTCAGCTGTTCTGACAAATATAAATACCCGCGACAGAATAGAAAGAAACGGCTGGTTTTCGAAGAAATCCGCACTAAAGCCGGAGGAGGTGGCTTCTTTGGTTATAAAGGGAATGTTCAGAGGAAAGAAGGTCATTCTGCCGGGAAAGCTTACAGGTCTGTTCTTTGGGATTGGCATGATCATTCCGGAGGGTATCATGATGTGGATGACCAGAAGGATATTCAGAAATTACCGGCAGGGGTGGGTAGAAGCCTGAATTCAGAAGCTTTAAATGATCGGATTAACAGGATTATCCGGCCAAAACTCACTGAGGAAACAAAAATATATCCAAACAAATAAGAATATTGTTAAATTTGTGCGATTCACGATAACATAAGAAAAATCTATAATTATGGGAAAAGGTGACAAAAAATCAAGGAGAGGCAAGATCATACTTGGAACCTTTGGTGTAAGACGCCCAAGGAAAAAGGCGGATAAGGGCAGTAAGGAAGGTCCTAAGGCAGAAAAGGAAATAATTGAAAGGAAACCATCGAGGGAGAAGAAGGAAATCCCTGTTGCAAAGGAAGCAAAGCCGGTCAAGCCAGTGAAGGAAGAAACTGAACCCATAGTCAAGGAAGTAAAGACTGAGAAGGAAAAAAGCGAGGTTAAGCCCGCAAAGCAGACAAAGGAAAAAAAGGAAGCTAAACCCAAAAAGTAGACAAAGGGCGGGTCATTTTCTGACTACAAGCCATTTGTAATCATCAGGGTCAATCCGGGCATTTATAATAACAGGCTTCTTCATTGAAAGTGCCAGTTTTATTGCATTTTTCATGCTTTCTTCAGAATCGGCACTTAAAATCCTGACTCCAAGAAACATCTCCGCGCTGAAGAGATCTTCTTCATAGAGGGTTGTACAATATTGGGGAAGATCCTGCCATGACTGTTTCAGTTTTATCAGATTCAGTTCACAGTCAGAGAGCACAACTGTTATTACGGGCAGGTTGTATCTTCTCGCCGTAATAATCTCGCCTGCATTCATAAGGAATCCACCATCGCCGGTTACGCAGGCGACTACTGATTGCGGAAATGAAATACAAGCGGCAAGCGCTGCAGGCAGACCGAATCCCATTCCCGACCATCCATTTGACATTACTATATTCTGCCTTCCGAATGTATCCCAGAACTGTCCGGCAAGATGGAGATGGGAACCCACATCGAAAGTGACAATTCCATCGGAGGGGAATGCTTCCCTGAGGACTCTGAGGGCAGTTACAGGTCCGAAATGGTCAGTTAAACCGTTAAACACAGCCTTGGTTTCATCCCTGACCGAGTCGATTTTGATCTTGTTGAAAATTAACTGCCCCATATGAAGCTGTTCCAGAATTGTGAACCATTCATCAGGGCTGCCGGTGAATCTTGTTACATCTCTCACAGCCGGCAGATCAGTTTCTGTTGTTGTAAAATCTATAAGCGGGACATCAGGCATCCATGATTCGTAATTGAATTCAACCGGATCATATCCCAGCCCGATTACAAGATCAACATCATCAAGGATATCTCCAATAAAATTGCTTAAGGCATGAAAAAGAACTCCGGCATAACAGGGATGGTTTTCAGGCAGAAGACCTTTAGCCATAGGAGTCAGCACAACAGGTATCTTCGAATGTCTGAGAAATTCTGTTAGTCTATCTCCCAATGCAAATCTCGCAGAAGTGAGACCAACAGCAATTACAGGTTTTCTGCAGTTCTCAAGGAGAGCACTTATCCTGCCGGTATCATTGAGATGATCCTTTTTTTCTGATTCATAATCAAAACCTTCAGGTTCCGCTGCTTCGAGGCAAGCTATATCATACGGTAATCCGATATGAACAGGTCCGGGTAATTCTTCCTTGCAGATTGCAAGGGCTTTTAACAGGATACCGGCTGCGTTTTCGCGATTCACCCTGAATGTGGCTTTTGTAAGCGGCTGAAACAGCTTCTGGTGGTCGATATTCATCTGAGTTGTCCTGCCAATCATAGTGTCATCCATTTCGCTTGTCAGGATAATAACCGGCGACCTGTCGAGCAGAGCGCCTCCGGCACCCGATGCAAGATTTACTGCGCCAGGGCCGAATGTGCTGTGACATACACCAGGGATTCCGGTCATCCTTCCTGTAACGCTTGCCATAGTTCCGGCAGCAGATTCATGTGAAGTAAGTATGAACCCGATCCCTGCCTTTCGGAATGCTTCCATGTATGGAATTGACGGACCTCCGGGCACACCGAACACAAATCTGACTCCGGCATCCGACAAAATACCCGCAATTTGTTCAGAAACAGTCATGTCAATAGGGATTGTCAATTACAAAGCTATCAAATTTCCAATACTGAGAGACGGATGGTATTCAAATTCAATTAATTTTATGGCATTCAAGTGAAACATAAAACCGGATTTATGATAACGATCAGCAGATTAGTTCTGGCAGCCATTTTCTTTATCTTTTCAGTATCTGACTCTTTGTCACAGATGTCCGCTGAGGTCTATAAAAGGGCAGATGATCTGGCGAAGGTGACGGCAGAAAAGGTTTATTACGGAGATGTAAGGCCTGTCTGGATCGGAAAGTCGAATCGCTTTCTTTATGAGAATCTGACTCCTGAAGGAACTGAATTCATGATTTTTGATTCAGAAAAACTCACAAAAAGGAAAGCTTTTAACCAGGAAAAATTTGCCGAATCGCTCGGGAAGCAAACCGGTAAGGAATTTGAACCGGGCAAGCTTCCAATAAGGAACCTTGTTTTCTCTGACAAGCTTTCGGGCTTTTCTTTTACTTATGAGGGTTATAACTGGTTATGCAACCTGAGGGATTACACAATATCCAAACGGGAAAAGGTCCC
>CAZKTX010000009.1:0-27224 GCA_964555805.1 uncultured Rikenellaceae bacterium | reverse complement strand
TATGAATATCAGAAACCCGGTGATGCAGTACCTCAGAAATATCCGCAGTTGTTTGATATTGAATCAAAAAAACATTTGAGGGTTGACGACGCGCTGATTCCGGACCAGTATTCAGTTACCAACATCAAATGGAGCAGAAACAGCGATTTCTTCACATATGAGTACAACAGGCGCGGCCACCAGCAGTATGATGTAATCAAGGTTGATGCTGCATCAGGAGTATCCAGGGTAATAATAAGAGAGACTTCCCCGACTTTCATCGATTACAGCGGGAAAAGGTACCGGTTCGACGCTGAAGAGTCTGGTGAGATAATCTGGGCTTCGGAGCGGGACGGCTGGAATCATCTGTATCTTTATGATATGGGGACGGGTGAAGTGAAAAACCAGATTACATCCGGATCATGGATTGTCAGGGATGTGACCTGGGTTGACGAGAAGAACAGGCAGATTATTTTCCAGGCCAGCGGCAGGGAAGCCGGAGATCCATATTTCATTTACTACTACCGTGTTAACTTTGACGGCACAGGACTGACACTCCTTTCTGAAGGAGAAGGAACTCATGATGCAAGTTTTTCACCTGATCATAAATACTTCGTTGATACCTGGTCGACTGTAAACACACAACCGGTATCGGTTCTGAGAAGAACAACCGACGGGTCTCAGCTGATGCTTATTGAGAAGGCTGATATAAGTAAACTGCTTGAAACAGGAATAGGGCTGCCTGAGGTTTTTACTGCAAAAGGGAGGGATGGAGTGACTGACATCTGGGGTATCATAATAAGACCGACTGATTTCGATCCGTCCAGGAAATACCCGGTTATCGAGGACATATATGCAGGGCCACACAGCAGTTTTGTCCCGAAGAGTTTCAGGGGACAGGCAACTTCGATGCACCAGCTTGCAGAACTTGGCTTCATCGTAGTAAAGATTGATGGAATGGGTACATCGAACCGCTCAAAGGCATTTCATGATGTATGCTGGAAAAACATAAAGGATGCAGGGTTTCCCGACAGGATTTTATGGATTAAAGCGGCAGCCGAAAAGTATCCTTATATGGATATTGAAAGGGTCGGAGTATACGGAAGTTCGGCCGGAGGGCAGAATGCTGCAGGGGCTGTTCTGTTTCATCCGGATTTCTACAAGGTTGCGGTGGCTTCGTGTGGCTGTCACGACAACAGGATGGACAAGATGTGGTGGAATGAACAATGGATGGGATGGCCGGTGGGAGTTGAATATGCCGAATCGTCAAATGTTGAAAACGCGTGGAAGCTTAAAGGCAAACTGCTGCTTCTGAACGGAGAGATGGACTATAATGTTGATCCTTCTTCAACAACTCAGTTTGTAAATGCACTTATCAGAGCAGGTAAGGATTTTGAATATGTTCTTCTTCCAGGGGTGGGTCACACAAATGGAGGTGTTTACGGGGAACGGAAACGCCGCGATTTTTTTGTACGAAACCTTCTGGGGCTCGATCCGCCTGACTGGAATCAGCATGAAAAATGATTTTTTTTCTGATATTTGCGGCCTGATCTTTTCAAGTGTACACTAAAAGAAATACTATATTCTGGGCGGTTATTGCATGCCTACTGTGGTCGACCGCATATGCCGGAATAAAACTTGGTCTGCAGTATGATACCCCACTTCATTTTGCAGGTGTGAGGTTCATTATATCAGGCCTGATGCTGCTCCCCTTTACTGTAAAACCGGCAGCCTACTTAAGGATGATAAGGGAGAATTACAAAGTAGTTCTTTCTGTAATGGTTCTGCAGACACTGATGAATTATTCCCTGTTCTACCTTGGTCTGAATCTGGTACCCGGCGCACTGGGTGCTGTGATCGTTGGATC
Source organism: uncultured Rikenellaceae bacterium (assembly GCA_964555805.1). Lineage (GTDB taxonomy): Bacteria > Bacteroidota > Bacteroidia > Bacteroidales > VadinHA17 > LD21. The sequence goes on along the minus strand of CAZKTX010000009.1, from coordinate 25,378 downwards.
TCAGCCACTTGTTACTGCAGTAGTTGCAGCTATGATGCATGATGAGGAAAGGCTGACAAGGAGCAAGATAATCACAATAATATTCGGAATTTCCGGAGTGATCCTTATAAGCGCCGGCAGGCAGGCATTCAGGCTTGGTACTGCTCTTGAGTTTTTGGGAGTGATACTTATCCTTGGAGCTAACATTGCTACAGCCGTCAGTAATGTGGTTGTCTCTCTTAAAAGCAGGGGCATGAATCCGGTTGTTCTCAGTTCTTTCTCCCTGGGTGTCGGAGGATTAATTCTCTATCTCGTTTCAATTCCTGTTGAGGGCACAGTAAGGGTTTACAGGCCTTTCATTTACTGGGCCGACCTTGCCTGGCTGAGTTTCATGTCGGCTTTTGCATTTTCATTGTGGTTTAAATTGCTTCAGCGGCCGGGGGTGAAAGTATCGGAACTGAACCTGTGGAAGTTCATTATTCCGGTTGTGGGAGCTATTCTCAGCTGGATACTTGTACCGGGAGAGCACCCCGAAATACTAACAATTGCCGGAATGATAGTTATTTCTCTTTCACTCATCCTTTTCTTTGTGACTTCAGGGAAACCAAAGTCAGCGATAACTTCAAAACAATGAAAAAAAGACTCTTTGCACTAAATGCATATTTCCTTTTCTGGCTTGTATTCTTCTTCGCAGCCAGACTTTTATTTCTGCTGGCGGAATTCAGTAATTCTTCGGAGTTGGGATTAAAGGTACTTGCAGGTACATTTACTCACGGAATAAAACTGGATGTTTCAGCAATTGCATATGTAATGGTGCTTCCCATGCTTATTCTTATTCCTTCAATATGGATAAGGGGAGAATGGTTCAGGCATTTCGTAAGGATTTACACCTGGCTCATGTTGCTTGTATCATCCCTTATAATTGTCGGAGATTCGGTTTTGTACTCCTATTGGGGATTCAGGATGGACTACACCCCGTTGCTTTATCTGGACGATCCCGGGGATGCAGCGGCCTCTGTTACAGCCTTGCAGATTGCAGGATTTGCAATTACTGTTATTTTGTTAACAGCTGGATTTGGTTGGCTTTATAAACGATTCATTGACAGAATTTTTTCTGATCCTTGCATTTTATCTTCCAGGTTTCCAAACACTCTTGTGTTCATGATACTTTTTGGTATGCTGATTATTCCGATAAGGGGAGGATTCGGGCTTGCCCCGATAAATGCCGGCACTGTTTACTTTTCCGATAATATGTTTGCCAATCACAGCGCCGTGAATGTAGTCTGGAATGTTGGCAGTTCGTGGTTTAACAGAAAACCCTCTGTCAATCCTTATTCCTTCGGGGATCTGAAACAGTCGGTTGCAATCCGGGATTCTCTGGCAAGACAAACAGATTCAGTTGTTAAAGTGCTAAACACAAAAAGGCCCAATATTCTTATTGTTATCATGGAGAGTTTCGGGAACTACCTTGTCGGATCACTCGGGGGGGATAGCACTACCACACCCAACCTGAACAGGCTGAGTGATGAGGGGCTTCTTTTTACAAATTTCTATGCATCCGGCAATCGTACGGACAAAGCGCTTCCGGCAATATTGAGCGGTTATCCTGCACAACCGGCAGTTTCGATAATAAAGGAACCCAGGAAAACCCAATCTCTGACAAGCCTGGTGAAGATACTTAGCGAAGAAGGTTACACCAGTTCATTCTGGTACGGAGGCGACATTAATTTTGCCAACATAAACTCCTATCTGATCAGCACCGGATTCCGTCAGATAATAAGCAAGGATCATTTTTCAACTGATGACTACAATTCAAAGTGGGGTGTCCACGACCATGTTCTTTTCAACACGCTCCGCGATTCAATGGCTGTTCCGGAGGAGCCTTTTTTCAGGGTTGTACTTACACTATCGAGCCATGAACCTTTTGATGTCCCGATGGAGCCTGTCTTTGAAGGAAAAGATGATTATACAAAGTTCAGAAATTCAGTATATTATACCGACAAGTCGATTGGAAGCTTCATTGACTGGGCCAAGACTTCCGCATGGTGGGACAATACTCTTGTTGTGCTTATGGCTGATCATTGCAGGCTGAGCGCACCCGATGACCGCGTCTTTTCTGAAAATGTTTTCAGGATTCCAATGCTCTGGCTGGGAGGCGCTGTAAAGTATCCGGGAACCAGGATTGACAAGATAGGATCACAGGTGGATTTTCCGCTGATTCTCCTGGATCAGATGAAGCTTGGCGGAAAGTTTCCGTTCTCAAAGGACATCCTTTCAGAAGAATCCGGAGCCTTCGCTTTCTATGTTTATAATGAAGGATTCGGGTTTATCACCGACAGTTCAAAGCTTATTTATGATCATAAGCTCGGTTCACCTGTAGTTAAAACTGGTCCCGATCCCGGGTCCAATGAACGACTGGGGAAGGCTTTGCTGCAGGTACTGTATGACGATTATATGCATAGATAGATCAGAGCTGTTCAAGCTCAATCTCTTCGTCATCTCGTATCTCCACAATCCTGCCATTCTCACATTTAATGGTTCTGGCGCTGAATTTCTTGACTATTGTATAATTGTGTGTGGCAATTATGACAGCTCTTCCGGTTGTGCTTATATCCCTGAGCAGACGGATAATTCCCTCTGATGTCTCGGGGTCGAGATTGCCCGTCGGTTCATCAGCCAGTATTATTTCGGGATTATTTAGCAATGCCCTTCCTATCACAACCCGCTGCTGCTCGCCACCGGATAGCTGGTGAGGCATTTTGTATCCTTTCAGGCTCAGTCCAACCTTTTCGAGAACCTCACTTATACGTTTCTCTATATCATCCTTGTTCTTCCATCCCGTAGCCCTGAGAACGAATTCAAGGTTTTCGTTAACGGATCTGTCTATAAGAAGCTGAAAATCCTGAAAAACTATACCTATTTTACGGCGAAGGTAAGGGATATCCTTCAGTTTGATTTCAGAAAGATTGTAGCCGGCAACAGAGCCCGTACCCTCTTTCAGGGGAAGCTGAACATTGAGTGTTTTAATGAGGCTTGTTTTACCGCTTCCTACTTTTCCCACAAGATATATGAACTCACCTTTTCTTACATCCAGGCTGACATCTGACAGGACCAGATGATCCTGCTGCCAGATGTTGCATTTCGACAGTTCAATTATTTTATCAGAAGAATGTGGTTCAGGCATTACTTTAAGGTTGATTTTGTAAAGTAAACAAAGAAATGATAAATAATATTTATATGTTGATAAAATCAGTAATAAAGGTCTGAAGCCCCCGTTTAATAATTGTATTTTTGCTTGTGCTGAATGTGTCTTTTGTTGGTTTATGTTATTTATTATCAGATCATTAATGGATCAGGTTGATTCCTGGTTCAAAATGTATTTAACAGGTGGAAGGATAAAAAATGCGAGTTATGAACATTAGAAAGCTACTCTTTATATTCATTCTCTTTTTTGTTGCAGTTTCGCAGGCAGTTCCGCAGGATTCCTTCTCCGGCGAAGATATCCGTTCTGAATTCAACAGGGCCATGGATCTTTTCAACAAGGAGAAATATGCGCCGGCAATCAGACTGTTTGACTCCTATATCCGGGAAGGGAAGGATAACACAAGCATCCATCTTGATGAAGCCGAGTATTACGCGGCATTATCAGCATTGAGGCTTTTCAATCCGGATGCTGAATACAGGATGCTTATTTATTTGTCAAGGCATCCTGAAAGCCCCCGGCTGAATGAAGGCAGGATTTCCCTTGCGGATTATTTCTACCAGAACCGAAACTACAGGAAAGCCTGTACTTATTATGAGACTGTCAACCGGTTTGAACTGAACGACGAAAAATTGCCTGAATATTATTTCAGATACGGCTACTCTCTTTATGTGAAGGGAGACAAGGCCAAAGCCCTTACAATGTTTTCGGAGATAAAAGACAAGGATACTGATTATTCGGCGCCTGCAATTTATTATTTCTCCCATATCGCTTATGAGCAGGAGATGTATGAGACCGCTCTTGAGGGTTTCAACAAGCTCAGGGGGGACGAGACATTTGGTTCCATAGTTCCTTTCTACATTACCCAGATCCTGTATCTCAAAAAGGATTATGATGGTATACTCGAAATTTCTCCTGAGCTTCTCAAATCGGCGCCGAAGGAAAGAGCGACTGAGATGTACCGCTTTATCGGCGATGCATATTACAACAAGGGAAACTATGCCGAAGCCCTCACTTACCTGGAGCAGTACAACGCAGGGGCTAAGTCGAGCGAGCGGGAAGACAGGTATCAGCTTGGTTTTTGCTACTATAAGACTGGAAATATTGATCAGGCAATAAAGACGCTCCTTAGCGCCGGCGCTAAGTCTGATATACTTAGTCAGAACATCTGGTTTGTTCTGGGCGACTGCTATCTGAAGGCCGGGGATAAAAAAAGAGCTCAGTTTGCCTTTGGGCAGGCTTCCAGGATGAACTTTGATGAAAAGCTTAAGGAGGAGTCACTTTTAAGTTATGCCAAACTGACCTACGAGACATCCACTTCCCCTTTTGGTGAGGCCATAGCTGCATTCCAGGAGTATATTGAACGCTACCCCAACTCCCCGAAAGTTGAGGAGGCATATAATTACCTTGTTGCGACCTTCACTGAGGTGAGGAACTACCAGGCGGCATTATCGTCCCTCGACAAAATAAGGAATAAGGACAGGAGAATTGAGGCGGCCTATCAGAGGGTGGCTTTTTACAGGGGACTTGAGCTTTTCAAAAACATGCAGATTGAAGAGTCGATAGGCATGTTTGATAAGTCGCTTCAATATGAAAGGCACAACAGGGAGTTGAAGGCAAGGGCGGTTTACTGGAAAGCCGAGGCAGAGTACAGGATGGGTCAGTACGAGGCGGCCAGGAATGATTATACGTTATTTATGGGGCTCCCAGGGGCCATGGCTCTTCCTGAAGCATCACTGCTCCGGTACAATCTGGGTTATGTCTGTTTCAATCTGAAGGATTACAACAGGGCTCTGACAGAATTCAGGACTTATGAGTCGGGAGCCGGTGTAGCAAAGCCTGAAATTTTGTATGATGCGAGACTCAGAATCGCTGACTGTTATTTTATTAACACCAATTATTCCCAGGCGGTCAGTTACTATGATAAGGTGATAGCATACGGAAAAGATAATGCCGATTATGCAATGTATCAGAAGGGTTTCTGCCTGGGGCTGACAAATAATAACGCTGGCAAGACCGAAATACTAACTTCGCTTACCACAAGATACCCGTCTTCTCCGTATGTGCCCAATGCAATTTACGAAAGGGGCAGGGCGTATCTTGTAGTACAGGACTTCCGAAGGGGTGAAGCCGACTTTATTAATATAATTGCAAACTATCCTTCGAGTTCCTACGTTCCCCAGGCCATTGTTCAGTTGGGATTGCTTTATTACAATCAGGGTGAAAATGAAAAATCGGTTGCTCAGTTCAGAAAGGTAATAGAGAACTATCCTTCCACCCCTGAAGCCAGGTATGCTATGACCGGGTTGAAGAATGCATATGTGGAGATGAATGATGTCGAGAGTTATTTTTCATATGTAAGAAATCTGGGATTGGGAGATGTAAGTGTAACAGAGAGGGATTCACTTCTGTATGTTTCAGGAGAAAACCTTTACATCGCCGGAAACTGCACAAGGGCCTCTGAAGTATTCAGTAATTACCTGAAGGAGTTCCAGAACGGAAGTTTCAGGCTGAATGCACAGTTCTATCTTGCTGAATGCCTTAATTCATCCGGGAAAAAGGACGAAGCCCTTGGCTACTACAGGGAAGTGATAAAAACTCCCAACAATCAGTTCATGGAGCAGTCTCTGATCACCGCGTCAGCAATTTTATTCGGGAGGGAGGATTACTCTGATGCTTTTACGTACTATGAAACCCTGGAAAAGATAACGACAATTCAGGAATTCAAGCTAACTGCCATGAGGGGACAGCTCCGGTCGGCATACCAGGATGGGGACGCACAAAAGAGCATACTTGTGTCGGAACGAATACGGAAAGCGGCAAAAGTTCCTGAGGAGCTGCTGCGTGAAGCTGTATTTATCAGCGCCAAGGCTCATTACAGTCTGAATGAGTTTGATGAAGCTCTGAAGGATTTCAGGATAACATCGAACGAAGTTGTCAGTGCTGAAGGCGCCGAGTCAAAATACAGGGTGGCCGAGATACTTTTCAGAAAGGGGACAGTTGACGAGTCAGAAAAGATTGTAAACCAGTACATCGGGCAGAATTCGCCTCATCCGTACTGGACGGCCAGGATGTTTCTGTTGCTCGCAGATATAAGCATTCAGAAAGGCGACACCCTCCAGGCCAGGGCAACTCTTCAGAGCCTTCAGGAGTACTATACAGTTAGTGATGATGGGATTCTTGATGAGGCTAAGGCAAAGCTGGCCTCACTCGATCAGGGTAATTAAAATATTGTATAAAGAAAAAGAGCTGATAATGATAATAAAGAAAACCATATTCGTTTTGATCCTTTCACTGATTGCCTGTCTGCCTGCACTTGCACAGAAAGAGGATCTAAAAAGAGAGGTGACACTTTACAATCCATACAAACCTTCTCTTTCCGATGCCAGGAAGCTGAGTTTTCTTCCTGACATCATTGATACAGCAAGTATTAATCCGGTTTTTTCCTATGATATAAACTCCGACCCATATAATCCCACTCATTCAATCAGCCCCATCAAGTCGGCATCGCTGCTTTCCGATCCTCTCCCCAAACTCTATAAGAGTTATGTCAAAGTTGGAATTGGAAGCAACACTACACCGCTTGGTGAACTGAGCATAACCAATCACAGATCGAAAAAGGGCGCCGTAGGTTTTTATGCGAAGCATTATTCATCGAATGGAAAGGTTCCTCTCGAAAATAAGCAGAAAGTATATGCGGGTTTCATGGACAATGATGCATCGGTTTTCGGCCGGAAATTCTTCAGCAACAGCAGGCTGGATCTTTCTGCCGATTTTCTTCAGAGAGCCAGGTATGCCTATGGATACAACACTGAATCGCATTATGAATTCCTGAAAAAGGACATAAGGCTTAGCTATCTGGATGCCGGCGCCAGATTTTCACTGGCATCGCTCAACCTCGATTCTGCCGATCTTTCTTACGATCTTGGCGTCTCGTACGATTATTTCCGCAATGCAGGTGAAGGGAATATGAACCATGTCGGATTCAATGGGCTTATGTCTGCCAGCTATGAAGGTTTTTACATTGGTTCCGGTCTTGACATAGATCATTATACTATTTCCAAATCACTTGGGGTGGATCCTAAGTACATATTAACCCTTAGCCCTTTTGTAAGGAAAAGCACTGATCAGTGGAATTTCAATCTCGGGGTTGGACTTTCGCTCGAAAAGAATCTTGATGAGAAGGTTAAGGCCTATTTCCATCCCGACCTTGAATTCGGATTCAGCGTTGTCCCTCAGTACATAAGGTTTTTTGCAGGCTTGGGAGGGAAGCTTGAAAATAATGAACCCCTGAATATAATCCGTGAGAATCCTTTTCTTGTTCCCGACGGATCAATATACAGGATACCAAATACAAACCATGCACTGATAATATCAGCAGGGCTGAAAGGGAACAGCGGACTCGGGGGGAATTATGTATTATCAGCCTCATATTCGTTAGTCAATAATCTTATACTTTATTCAAATATTGCCTATCCCGACACTGCCGGGCTTGTGCAGAGAGGTAATTACTTTGTTATAACGCCCGATGATGCTGAAGTGCTTAATTTCCACGGAGAGTTAAGCGGGAATTTCTCGAAAAGGATGTCATTCAACACCTCTGCCAACTACTACAAATACACACTCACTGCTAATGATTTTGCCTGGAACAAGCCCGACTGGGATGGAAAGTTCGGGTTGTACTACAATCTCAGGGATAAGATAATTGCCGGTGCTGAAGTCACTGCACTCGGACCCAGGAAGCTTATGGTCAGTCAGAGCCCTTCAGGTTGGATGACCCTCGAACCAAAGGTTATCGAAGAACCGGTTCATGTTAACCTTGGATTCAGTGCAGAATACAGGTACACCCGGATACTCTCGTTCTGGGTCAGGGCAAACAATGTCTCATGGAACCGTTACAATGAATGGGCATATTATCCTTCCCAGATGTTCAATTTCATGGTAGGTTTCAGTTACAGTCTCTGATAATCTTTTTGGTGCATGGTTCTAACAGCCCTGCCGTCTCAGGAGGGCTTTTTTGTTAATTTCTTTGCCGAATTGTGGATTACTTTTAACTTGTTTTAACTAAAAAGACCTTTAGAAAAAGGTATCTTTGTCCGAATAATTAAGGGGCATAAAATCAATTTGTTAAGTATTGAAAAATTAGTGATTTCCGCCATAGTTGTAACTATTTGTAAGATGTTTTATAATATATTGGAAAGATGAGTGAGAATGAGAAAAAATTGCAGGATAGCGCTGATTACTCTGCAGGGAGTATTCAGGTTCTGGAAGGTCTTGAAGCCGTTAGGAAGAGGCCTGCAATGTATATTGGTGATACCGGAGTAAGGGGATTGCATCATCTCGTATATGAGGTAATTGACAATTCCATTGATGAAGCGCTCGCAGGATTCTGTACAAGAATAGACCTTTTTATCCATAAGGATGGCTCGCTTAGTGTTACTGACGATGGCCGCGGAATACCCACGGGACTTCACGAGAAGGAACAGAAATCGGCACTTGAAGTGGTTATGACAGTTCTTCATGCGGGGGGTAAATTTGATAAAGGCTCCTATAAGGTTTCAGGAGGTCTTCATGGTGTGGGAGTCTCATGCGTCTGTGCATTGTCGACTGAATTGATTGCGACGGTCAGGAGGGAAGGGAAGATTTTCAGGCAGACCTATCAATATGGAAAGCCAGTCAGTGCGGTTGATGTAATCGGCACGGCTGACGATTCGGGAACCATGATAAGCTTTAAGCCCGATCCGACAATTTTCTCAACAACTGATTTTAATTTTGAAATACTGTCAACAAGGTTAAGAGAACTGGCATTCCTTAACAAAGGCATATTGCTGACAATCACGGATGAGAGGGAGTTGGTTGAAAACGGCAACGGCGGGAAAATGCGTCGTGAGGAATTCAAGTCCGAAGAGGGTCTTAAGGAGTTTGTTGAATATCTTGACGGAAACAGGGAGAAGCTTATAGAACGGCCGATACATATTGCATACGACAAGACCGAGATACCGGTTGAGATCGCACTCCAGTACAATAACTCCTTCTCTGAGAACGTCCACTCGTATGTCAACAATATTAACACAATTGAAGGCGGTACGCATCTTGCAGGATTTAAGAGGGGATTAACAAGAACTCTCAAGAAATATGCGGACGATTCGGGAGCCACAGCCAAGTTGAAGTTTGATATAAACGGCGATGATTTCAGGGAAGGACTGACTGCAATTATTTCAGTAAAGGTTGCCGAACCTCAGTTTGAGGGTCAGACGAAAACAAAGCTGGGCAACACCGAAGTCATGGGAGCTGTAGATGTGGCCGTGAGCACAATGCTTTCAAATTATCTGGAAGAAAATCCTAAAGATGCAAGAAGCATAGTGCAAAAAGTGATTCTTGCAGCAACGGCACGTCATGCTGCCAGAAAGGCCCGGGAACTTGTGCAGCGCAAGACTGTTTTGTCTGGTTCAGGACTTCCAGGTAAACTGGCAGATTGTGCCGACCGTGATCCCGATAAATGTGAACTGTTTCTTGTTGAGGGAGATTCTGCAGGAGGTACGGCAAAACAGGGACGTGACCGGCGTTTCCAGGCCATACTTCCCCTGAGGGGAAAGATCCTGAATGTTGAAAAAGCAATGGAACACAGGATATATGAGAGCGAGGAGATAAAGAATATTTTCACTGCGCTTGGCGTGAGCATTGGTACCGACGAGGACAGCAAGGCTCTTAATATTTCAGGATTGAGATATCATAAGGTAATCTGCATGACTGACGCAGACGTCGACGGATCACATATCGACACTCTTATTATGACATTTTTCTTCAGATATATGCAGGATCTGATCAAGGGAGGATACCTGTACATTGCAATGCCTCCCCTTTACCTTGTTAAAAAGGGAAAGAACGAAAGGTATTGCTGGACTGAAGAAGAGCGGGAGGCGGCAGTGAAGGACTTCGGCCAGGGCAAGGAATCGACTGTTAACATTCAGAGGTACAAGGGTCTTGGTGAAATGAACGCAGAACAGCTCTGGTCCACTACAATGAATCCTGAATCAAGGACTATGAAGCAGGTTACAATTGACAGTGCCGCCGAAGCTGACAGGATCTTTTCAATGCTGATGGGAGACGAGGTGCCTCCGCGCAGGGAGTTCATTGAAGCTCACGCAAAATACGCCAGAATAGACGTCTGACGGGCCGGCACCTCAGTCATCGTTTTTCAAGAGTCTCAAGCAATATGGCCTCAATGCCCTCAACAATGGTTTGAGAAGGACCTGAGAAGTTATTGACAAGAATGCTGAAAGCCATTTTCCTTCCGGATCTGGCTGCAAAATACCCGGCATAACTTCTTGTTCTGGTAAAAGATCCGCTCTTTGCCTTAAGATTTTTTTCAAAAGCCGGGTTAAGGAAGACATACTTCAGAGTTCCTTCTTTGCCCGCTTCTGGAAGGGAATTCAGAAAAGCTTCGTGATTTCTGGCTTTTGTAAACATGTAGAGCATAAGCCCGGCAAGTCCCTTTGAGGTTACTGCATTCATCGGCGACAATCCGCTGCCATCCTCAATAAAGAATCCTGTTGTATCGGCGCCGGTTTCCTTAAGAAAGCTGTATAATACATCAATCCCTGACTTTGTGGATCCTTTTCCATTGAATTGCAGGCCGATCTCCTTGAGAAGATGTTCAGCATAAAGGTTGACGCTTTCGTGGTTGAGAACTTCAATTATAGATTCAAGTGGAGGGGAATTCACTTCAGACAGAAGAACCATACCGGTGGGAATAGCATTTTCTATACGGGATGTTGAAGGTGCCTTTACGACCTCGATACCTGCTGAATCGAGCATGAGGTCAAAAAGTCGTGCCATAAGAAGGGGAGGATCCGGGATTGATGCTTTTAGTACAAAATCCTCCCTGTTTACCGGGATGGAGCCGGCAATCCAGCCGTAACTGCCGTAGGGAGCGGCAAAAACGTATCCATTGTCTGAGTTTCCGGATGAAATCAGCTGATTTGACAGTTCATATTTGCAAATATCCGGTGTAATACCTGTGATCTCCGGAGCAGACCCTTCCTCGGAGGTTTTGAAATGGATGTTGTAAGTGTTGTCGAATAACGACAGACCAAAAACTCCTGCGCCGTAATAATTTCCGATATCTTCCCACAGCCAGCCCGAAGGTACGGGCTTGTAATCATACCTCGAGTCGTCGCATATTACCCCGCCGCTGATGGTTTTGATCCCTGACTCCCTGATCTTTTGTATCCATGAGGAAAGGAAACTGCCGTAATGTTCCCTGAAGTAAGGAGAGCCAAGGGAAGGATCGCCTCCTCCCTGTATGATTAAGTCACCCGAAAGAAGTCCCGTTCTTCTGTTCAGGGTGCCCGTATATCCCATACGGGTATTGAATGTGTATTCAGGTCCCAGAAGTTCCAGTGCTGCCGAAGATGTTACGACTTTCAGAACAGATGCAGGAATGATACTTTCATCTGAATTATATTCCCAGACCGTAGTCCCGTCTTTCAGATCCACAATGCAGCCGGAAAATGAAGCGCCTGACATTAAGGGGCTTGACAAAAGGGATTTCGATGCCTTTTCCTGCCCTGAAGCGGCAGCAGAAAGCAGCAGGAGCAGCAATGTCATGTATCTCCCTGACATCATTGTAAGGTTTTGTTCTGTTCAAGAGTCGACAGGAGCCCGCATGCAGCATTTATATCGACTCCGCGGCTGGCCCTTATTGTTGTAATTATGCCCTTTTCATTGAGAGCATCCCTGAAGGCAGCTGATTCTTCCACTCCGGGGCTTGAGAACTCAGAACCCGGTACTGGGTGGAACCTGATTATATTGATCCTGCATTTAATACCATTCAATATCCGGGCAAGCTCTTTTATGTGTTTTGGAGTGTCATTTATTCCCTTGAAGAGGATGTATTCGAAAGAAACCCTTCTTTGCCTGTTGAAATCAAAGTTCCTGATTATGTTCAGCACCTCTTCCACTGTGTTGGTCCTCTGAATCGGCATCAGTTTACGGCGTTCTTCATCGAAAGGTGAATGAAGGCTGACGGCAAGATGACAGCGGCTTTTTTCAAGGAACTCATTCAGTTTGTTAAGGATACCGACAGTGCTGACGGTTATTCGCGACGGGCTCCATCCATAACCCCAGTCACTTGTAAGGATATCGAGACTTTTTAGCACTTCATTCAGGTTGTCAAGGGGTTCTCCCATTCCCATATAAACCATGTTTGTTATCAGCCTGTATTCAGGCAGGCTGCGGAACTGGTTGAGAATCTCATTTGATGAAAGGTTCCCCTGAAATCCCTGCCTGCCTGTCATGCAGAAAATACACCCCATTTTACATCCGGCCTGTGAGGAAACACAGATAGTAGCTCTGTCCTTATCCGGGATGAAAGCGGTTTCGATAAACTTGCCGTTGAGAACACTGTAAAGGTATTTTTTTGTTCCGTCAGTACTGACTGAAGTCTGCAGAGGTTCATTTATTCCCATTTCATAATACTCCGAAAGTACCTCTCTCATTTTTATTGAAAGGTTTGTCATTTCGTTAATCGATCTGATCTCTTTCCGGTAAAGCCAGTCTGCGATCTGCCTTGCTGCATATCCTGGCATCCCGATCCGTTTTGCAACGGAAATCAGTTCGTCGAGTGTTTTCCCGTATAGCTTTTCCTTTTGCATTGAGCCAATTTCTGTACGGCGTCTTCTGATCAGATTTCAACCGTTCCTTCGAAAACGAAAGAGGCCGGGCCACACAGCTTTATTCCTGTAATCAGATCTGATCTGACTTCGAATTCAACTTTCAGTTCACCTCCCCTTGTCCTTACATTTACGGGAGCACTGACAAAATGACCTGACAAAACTGAAGCAATTGCAGATGCAGTTACCCCTGTTCCGCAGGATAATGTCTCTTCTTCAACTCCCCGTTCAAAAGTTCTTACATAGATTCCATACTGTTGAATTTCAACGAAATTTACATTGGTCCCGCCTGGTTTAAATTCATCTGACCATCTGAGCTTCTTTCCTTCCGAAAATACGTCAAGGTTGTCCAGGTCACTTGTGAATACGACATAATGGGGAGAACCTGTATTTATAAAATAGTTACCGGATATCTTGCTGATATTCTTCACGTCGCTCATTGTCAGTCGGATAATGTCTTCTTCCACAGAAGCTTCATGGGTTCCGTCGGGTGCGAGGAAGCGTTGGCCGGTTCCTGCAATACTATGTTTTAGGGCAAAAGCGGCAGCACAACGGCCGCCGTTTCCGCACATTGTTCCCTTGAAACCATCGGAATTGAAATATATCATCTCATAATCATATCCGTCCGAAGCAGCGATAAGTATCAGTCCATCAGCACCGATACCGAACCTCCTGTCGCAAAGGCGATTTATTAATGCGGAGTTGCCGGGATTAAACACGCTGTTACGATTGTCTATGATTATGAAATCGTTACCGGTTCCCTGGTATTTGTTAAAAGCTGTTGCCATCAGTGTTAAATTGTTGTTAAATATTTGTCAGTCATTAATAAACAACATAAAAATGTACAAACTTTGTGAACAGAAATAGACGGAAATGGTTACAAATATATGAATCTTTTGTAAAGGCATTAAATTTGAATCAGTAAACCGGGAAGAAGTATAGTATAACCATAATACACGAAGTTATGAAAATGAAATATTTGTTGGGGAGTTTGCTAATGGCTGTCCTTGGAGCAGCTATAGCGCTGTTTGCATATACTAAAATAATCGACAGGCCGGGAACAAGCCAGTCAGGGGATAGTACAAGGCTGGCTGAACGGAATGCTGATGCATTGTTAACTTCACTTTCGATGCAGGAAGGCCAGATTGATTTCACATACGCTGCTGAGATGACAGTTCATGGCGTTGTACATGTGCGTACGAAAAGCATGGTATCACCGCAGGCTTCAAATCCCTTCTGGGAGTATTTTTATGGTGACAGGTATACTCCGCGTCCAAGGGAAGTAAAGGGATATGGTTCCGGCGTCATCATTTCTGAAGACGGATATATCATTACAAACGACCATGTGATTGACGACGCTGAGACTGTGGAGGTAAGGCTGAATGACAAGAGGGTGTTTGAAGCAAGGATAGTAGGGAAGGATCCAAGTACCGATATAGCCTTGCTAAAGATCGAGGCCAAAGGTCTGCCTTACATAAAGTACGGCGATTCTGACAAGCTCCGGCTTGGTGAGTGGGTTCTTGCAGTTGGCAACCCTTTTTCGACAAACGAGCTGGATCTGACCTCCACTGTTACAGCCGGAATTGTAAGTGCGAAAGGGCGTAACCTGAATATTCTTGACAGCGAGCTCAGAATCGAATCATTTATCCAGACAGATGCGGCCCTCAACATGGGAAACAGCGGGGGTGCACTTGTAGACACCAAGGGATTACTTGTTGGTATTACATCTGCAATTGTTTCCCCCAGCGGAGCATATGCAGGCAACTCTTTTGCAATTCCAATAACCCTTGTAAGTAAGGTTGTGGAGGATCTTAAGCAGTATGGCGAAGTCCAGAGAGCAATAATCGGAGTCAATATTACTGAAGTGACTCAGGAAGACGCTGAGAAGCTGAAGCTTTCCGAAGTAAGGGGTGCACGCATATCCGGAATTGTTCCTGACGGAGCAGCCGAAGCTGCTGGTTTGAAGGAAAATGATATTATAATCAGGTTTGAAGGCAAGGATGTCAATTCCCCTTCCGAGCTTCAGGAGCATGTAAGCAGGAAGCGTCCGGGTGAAAAAGCAAATGTGACCTATATCAGGAATGGCAGGGAATTTACTGTACCCGTTACAATGAAAAATATTGCCGGAAATACAAATGTTGTAACCCCTGGCATGGGAGCAGGCCCTGTAATTTACGGAGCCCGTCTGGAGCCATTGGCACCGGGTGATATGAAAAAGTATGATGTTGATTACGGGGTGAAAGTCACGGAAGTCAGCGACGGAAGGTTCAAGGACCTTGGGATAAAGAAAGACTTTATAATCCTGACTGTGAACGGGAAGAGGGTAAAATCAGCCTCAGATGTACGTCAGGCGAGCTCCGACGGTAAGGAATTGAGATCCATCGAGGGCATCCAGTCCAATGGGACAATGTTTAGCTACTCATTCAGGAACTAATTGATATTCCTGTCAAGATATTGATGCACAGGAGGCTAAATTTTTATAAATCTCCTGTGCAAAACAATATTCTATTTATTTTGTTATTAACTTATAAAGCAATATCTTTGCGGAAATTTTTTCGGAGGCATAATGAGACAGCTAAAAATTACCAAATCCATAACAAACAGGGAAAGTGCATCACTGGACAAGTACCTTCAGGAGATTGGTAAAGAGGAGTTGATATCAGTGGAAGAAGAAGTTGAACTCGCTCAAAGAATCAAAAAAGGCGACAGGGCTGCTCTTGAAAAGCTTACAAAGGCCAATCTCAGGTTTGTCGTTTCAGTGGCAAAGCAATATCAGAATCAGGGTTTGAGTTTACCGGATTTAATAAATGAAGGCAATCTCGGATTGATCAAGGCTGCTGAGAAATTTGATGAGACAAGAGGATTCAAGTTCATTTCGTATGCTGTTTGGTGGATCAGGCAGTCGATACTTCAGGCTCTTGCAGAGCAGTCGAGGATCGTAAGGCTACCGCTCAACCAGGTTGGTTCGCTGAACAAGATAAACAAGGCTTTCTCAAGGTTTGAGCAGGAGAACGAAAGAACCCCGTCGCCTGAGGAATTGGCCGATGTACTCGAACTGCCAAAGGAAAAAGTGACTGATACGCTTAAAGTATCAGGCCGTCATGTATCTGTCGATGCTCCCTTTATTGAAGGAGAGGACAACAGTCTGCTTGATGTGCTCACAAATTCGGATTCACCTGTTGCCGACAAACTTCTGATGGATGAATCGCTGTCGCGTGAAATCTATAGAGCTCTTGCCACTCTTACCGAGCGCGAAAGGGATATAATCAGGTTTTTTTTCGGGATCGGCTGTCAGGAAATGACTCTTGAGGAGATTGGAGAGAAATTCGGACTCACGCGCGAAAGGGTAAGGCAGATTAAGGAGAAGGCTATAAGAAGATTAAGACATACATCAAGAAGCAGATTGCTGAAAGGTTATCTGGGTTAATCATAATGGTTCATAAAAAAAAGGACGTCTTCAAAGCGTCCTTTTTTTTTTAAAAGGTGAACCCCGGGGAGGGGATCACCTTAAAATGGCTCGCAAGCATGGATAGTGCGAGCAGGGGAAAATGTGATATACGGTAAGGAATTAGCCGTATCTGATATCTCTCAGTCCTTAAAAATATACGTCCGTATTTTTAGTGCAAGGTAAAACCAACAGACTGCCTTATCCGTCTTACAGAAAGTCCTTCTCAAAGGATAGTCCGGCCATAAAAGGAACAATGACTAAATATTCCATTTTGACAACTTCAGGCACTTTGTCTTCAAGTGCTTAATAATCTTTTAATTAATATTAAATAGATATTAAGTTTATTAAGACTTGCTAAACTGACTTATAATATCAATCCAATTTTTCTTTCATTCATTATGATATCATTCAGGGATTGAGTAATTTTATAGATGTATGCAACTATGTGAAATCACATAGGATCCAGGTGTGACCGGGCTGTTAAATGTTTCTGTAACTACGATAAAATGAGATATATAATTATACTTATTGTTCTTTTAACCGGTACTCGTTCTGCCAGTTCTTCTTGTCTTCCCGAGGGTGATGCAGAAATATCTGTGGCTTATGGTTTGGTGCAACAGGTCCCGTTCAACTTTTTCAATCCGATTCCTGCAAGGATAAGCACTACTGACAAGGCAGACCTTAGCTTTTCATCAAACAACGCTATAGTTAATCAATACAGGTACATGATCCAGGTTCCTGATCCCGGGACCACAACTGTCAGCAAGACAATGCTTAACTGGTCGCCATGGTCGAACAATGCATTTACCGATGTTATCATAACAAAAATTCAGAAACCGGGAAAATACACTCTTGTAATCGAATACAGGGTTTACGGATCGACCGAAACAAGGAAATTCGAAAAATCTTTTGAGGTTTATAACGGAACAGGCGAGGCTGTTGTGAACAACGGAACTGCAAATAAAATTGGAAAACCGGCAAGCGGGGAAACCATAACTGCAACCACAGAGGACCCCTTGCGCATGTCCAACCCTGAAAGTATGCTTGCTGAGGCACTCGAAAAGAACGATAAGGCTCTGTTGGCAGAATCAATACAAAAAGGTGCAGGACTGGACCTTAAGGGACAACACGGGGGAAATATTTATCATTTGCTGAATGGTAAACTTGTTGATGAACAACTTATGGGGATTCTTGGTTCCAGGGGATTTTCTATAAACAATACTGACAATTACGGTAATACTCCCCTTCATATTGCAGTTATGTCGCGCGAAAGGGAGTACGTAAGGGCTCTTGTAAGTCATGGGGCCGATCCCAATATCATGAATGATATTGAACTTACACCTCTTCATCTTGCAGCTTTTCTTAATGATTCCGAAACAGCCCGGGATCTTCTTGGCAAGGGAGCGGAAGTTGACATTAAGGGAAATTCAGGCTATACTCCGCTTCATATTGCTTCAATGATGAACAACATCGAAGTTGTAAGGGACCTGGTTAACGTTGGTGCAAAACCGGGTATCCGCACTGACCAGAAACTTAATCCCCTGCAAATTGCGGGAATCCAGGATAATGGTTTTGTAAGGAAGGTTATTAAGTCAAAAGGTCAGATCAACATGAATCAGATAGAAGCCGGACTAACAGGCAATATGACACACATGGATCAGGTCAGGCTGAATCCTCAGTTTGACATCAATCTTCTCTATAACAAGGAATTGCTCAAGAAGAGACGATTCAACAAAGTTATCGGGATTATCTCCATCCCCGTTCTTGCTGCAGGAACTGCCGGGACAATTTATTTTAACTCAGAGGCTGACAGGAATTACTCTTCATATAAGACTGCTGAAACGATGGAGCTTGCACGGCACTACTATGACAAGACTCTTGAATTTGATACCTATTCTTACATTTCAGGAGGTTTATCGGTTACTTCACTTTTTGGAATAGTCTATTCGGTTATAAAAAAGGAGAGTATTTCCGACAGAATGCGAAAGACACTTTATTAACCGGTTGATTAAGCCGGATAACGTTATTAAACAAAAAAAGATCAGGTAGATGAGGTTCAGAAATATTCTTAAATTATTCTTCCCGGCCCTGATTTTAATTTCAGGAAGTGCCTGTAACAGGGAAGATTTCATCTGGGGAACCAGGGTGGGTAACCTGACCTACTCAGATCAGGTGTTTTTTTTAGGTTCTGAGGAGATGAATCTGTTGTCGGAGGTAACGGATAACGAGCTTGTTTTTAGTTTAGCCAATGGTGAACTTGCTAATCTTTCAAGTCAGAATTATATTGTAGCAGGAGTAAGTTCTTTAACTCCATTCGGTCTCATGAGAAAAATTACCGGGATTCGAAATGAAGAAACTTCGTTTACACTGGAGACTACGGATGCAATGCTGACTGAAATAGTCAAAGGGGGTGTCATAAATCTGAAGGTAAAGCTGCTTGAAAAGAATTTTTCAGTAAAGTCAAAGATGGACGGAGTGCTTGTTACCGGTCCGGGTAAGGCGTTCGACGGCCTTGCTGTCACTCTCGACCATTTTGAACTGTTCAGGGATGGAACCAGGCTGGCAGCTGTCAATGGGGCAATCGGTATCAGTCCGGAATTTGATCTGACAATCAAAATAAGCTCAAACAGAATTAGTGAAATAAGTGTTTCCACCACACTTAACAAGGTTGATGAAATAATTGTTTCCTCCAACGGTGCATTCAGCAGCGGGCAGCGCCTGATTGCAGCTGAATTTGTTCATTCCCCTATAACAATCGACAGTCTGGTCTTTACACCCGAAGTCAGGATAATTTGTGGTTTTTCAGGTATAGTATCAGGTGCGGTAACTTCAGGGGTAAGACAGGACAGAGTAATTACTTCAGAACTGATCTATGGTGGTTCAGCCTGGTCGGCCAGTCCTCTTGTCGCATCCGAGGTATATGATTTTTCTGCTCCTCAGATTACTGAAAACTCCGATTTGAAAGTTTATTCCGGACCTGAAATTACACTTAATCTTTTTGGCAAACCATTACAGATAATTGAATCAACAGGTTATTATCTGCTTGATGTCGAAAAATCAGGTTCCCCTATGTGGAGGCTTCAGATCGGAGCAGAAGGCTATAATTCGATTAAATCTGAAATTCTTGGACTCGGAGCCGATTATTCTTCAGATATAGTTATCCAGGAAGAGGAGATAGCCAATACGGATGACGCAAAATAATAATTCGATCACCGATCAGATTATCTGCAATCCTGAATCATAGCTTTATCATTCTGAGCGTTTTAATATCTGTTTCGTCAGAGATAATAATCAGGTATTGTCCTGGCTGGATACCTGTCAGGTCAAGCTCAACGATCTGATTTTTCTGAATATTTCCATATTCGGAGGTTTTAACATGAATCCCCTGAACACTAGATATTGAGACTCTTATTTTGCCCTGAAGTTCCCGGGGAAATGATAGTCTGGTTCTTTCTCCCGCGGGATTAGGGTATAATATTACATCATCGAATTTTGAAAGGCTGATCTGGGATACTCTTGCTTCCTGCCTGACGATAACCTGCAACTCGGCATTGAGAGCTGTGGTGACTTTCAACGGACCTTCCTTGTCAATTACAGATATGTTTTCCAGATAATTAATCCTGAGACTGGTGTTGCCTTCCTTTATAGCCTTGAACCACAGAGAGTTTTCTGTGACTGTCCAATCAGCATTTGCATTAACCGCAATGACCAAAGAACCTGCTTCCGGGTTTCCAAGAGTTATTACATCATTATTCTGAAGGGTTTTTCCTTCAGGTCCGGTAAGGGTGAGCACTCTGGGTATCTGGCTGAAATTTACAAGCAGGTTTCTGCTCACAGATGCGGTGAAGGTGTAATTAGCGCTTGTCGATACGACTGATCCATTTTCTGTCCAGTTTGTGAACTGATATCCTGAGGCCGGGGTTGCCCTTACTGTAACAGAGGCCCCATGGTTGAAGGATCCGCCTCCAGAGGCTGTGCCTGACCCGGCAGGACTCACGGTTGTTGTTATTGTATAGTCGGCTACAGCAAAATTGGCCACAAGTGTTGTATTTCCTGTCACTGTGAATGTATAGACCGGATTAGCCGAAACGGCTGTGCCGCCCTGAGTCCAGTTTACAAACCTGTATCCGGTGGAAGGTGTAGCAGTAGCTGTTGCTGTTGTGCCTGAGCCGTATGTTCCGCCTCCGCTTGAGGTGCCTCCTGACGAAGGTGCTGACGACAGGGCTACGGTGTATGTGATCTGGCTGAAGTTGGCTACAAGTGTCATGCCTGAAGTAACAGTGAAGGAGTAGTTGCTATTAGTCGAAGCAATTGCACCTCCTTGTGTCCAGTTAACGAATGTATAGCCCGATGATGGAACTGCCCTTACTGTTACATCATCACCGTAGGAGAAAGATCCTCCGCCGCTTGTTGATCCCCCGTTAGCCGGGCTGGCGGAGGTGCTTATATTGTATGTATTCTGGCTAAAGTTGGCAGTAAGGGTCCTGTTTCCGCTGACACTAAATGTATAGCTGGAATTTGTCGATACCGCAGTGCCCCCCTGTGTCCAGTTTACGAACTGATAACCTGAAGCCGGGACAGCTGTTACTGTTACATTATCCCCGTAGGTGAAAGAGCCTCCTCCGCTTGTAGTGCCTCCTGCGGAAGGGCTTGAGGACGTTGCTACCGTATAGCTAATGGGGCTGAAGTTGGCAACAAGTGTTCTGCTTGAATTAAGTGTGAAAGTATAGCTTTCGCTGCTTGAAACAGTACTTCCGCCTTCGCTCCAGCTGGTGAAATTGTAGCCTGTTGCTTCCGTTGCGCTTACTGTGACAATTGTGCCCGCAGAATAGGTCCCCTGTCCGGTTGTACTTCCTCCGGCCGAAGGATTCGACAGGGTGTTTACAGTCAGATAGCTTATTGACTGGAAGGTTGCAATCAGGTTCCGGTTTGCGGAAACAAGAAACGAGTATGTGGAATTTGTTGAAACCGTTGCCCCGCCCTCTGTCCAGCCTGCAAACTGGTATCCTGCTGCAGGAGTGGCTGTAACAGTGGCTGTAGCCGATGGGGAGAAGGTTCCTCCCCCTGAAGTTGAGCCTCCGGTGGGCGGGCTGGAAGCCGTGGTGACAGTGTATGTGATTGCGCTGAAATTTGCCACAAGCGTTCTGGCGGCGGTTACAGTGAAAGAGTAGCTGACGTTTGTCGATACTATAGTTCCGCTTTCGGTCCAGTTTACAAACAGGTATCCTGCCGAAGGGGATGCGGTGACTGTTGCCTGGGACCCGTGATTGTAAGTCCCGGCTCCTGTTGCAGTGCCGCCTGCTGCAGGACTTGCTGAAGTGCTTATTGTATATGTGTTAATGCTGTAGTTCGCGAGAAGACTCCTGTTTGAATTTACTGTGAATGTATAACTTGCAGTTGTTGATACAACTGTTCCGCCTTCTGTCCAGTTTACAAAGCGGTAACCTGTTGCCGCAGCTGCAGTCACAGTGGCTGAAGCGCCATAGTTGTATGTTCCTCCCCCGGTTGCCGAGCCTACTCCGGCAGGGCTGGTTGTGGTTGTAATTGTATAGGTTAATGTGGTGAAGTTTGCCACAAGGCTCCTGCTGGCTGTAACGTTGAAAGTATAGCTTGCACTGGTTGACACTTCTGTTCCTCCAACTGTCCAGTTCACGAAACGATAGCCTGTTAAAGGTGTTGCCGTTACTGTTGCAGATTCACCGTAGTTGTACGAACCTCCTCCGCTTGTTGTTCCACCTCCTGAAGGCAAGGATGAGGTGGAAATTGTATATGAAACAAGGCTGAAATTAGC
Organism: uncultured Rikenellaceae bacterium; assembly: GCA_964555805.1. Taxonomy (GTDB): domain Bacteria; phylum Bacteroidota; class Bacteroidia; order Bacteroidales; family VadinHA17; genus LD21. The sequence continues at coordinate 3,284 of CAZKTX010000009.1, read as the reverse complement.
AACAAGCGTCCTGTTTGCTGTAATGATGAAAGTATAGCCCTGGCTTGTTGAAACAGCCGTTCCGCCTTCTGACCAGTTGACAAATTGATAGCCTGCGGAAGGAGAAGCATTAACAGTGACGGAAGATCCGGAGTTGAATGTTCCATTACCGGTCGTATTACCACCTGAAGTTGGGTTCGATGAAGTGGTGACTGTGTATGAAACCACGCTGAAATTAGCTACAAGATTCCTGTTTGAGGTTACAGTGAAAGTATAATTTGAACTTGTTGATACTTCAGTGCCAGAGAGAGTCCAGTTCAGAAACTGGTATCCCGCCGAGGGAGTAGCCGATACTGTTGCTGTTGCCCCGTAAAGGAAATTTCCACCACCGCCAGTTGTGCCTCCTCCTGAAGGGTTGGAAGCAGTGGTGATTGTGTAGGAATTCTGGCCGAAGTTGGCAACAAGAGTCCTGTTTGACTCAGCTGTAAAAGTGTAGCTGGAATTTTCAGAGACCTGTGTCCCGCCTTCTGTCCAGTTTACAAATGAATATCCTGAAGCAGGTGTGGCAGTCAGGGTGACGGATGTTCCATGGGTGTAGGTTCCTGAACCTGCCACAGTTCCTCCCGTAAGCGGACTTGATGTTGCATTTATTTGATATTCAGCCGGCTTAAATTCGGCTTTCAGAGAGATGTCGGAATTAACAAGGAAAGTATAGGGATTAATGGTTGATATTGTCGTGGAGCCTTCCTTCCACTCTTTAAAGGTGTAACCTGCTGCTGGTGTTGCGATAACGGTGGCAGAGGCACCGGCATCATATGAACCGGCACCTGTAGTTGTTCCCCCCTCAGACGGAACTGATTCCAGGGTTACTGTATATCTTCTGATGAAGTTGGCAGTAAGGGTTAAGCTTGAGGTCGCCTCAAATGACCAGTTAGCTTCTGTTGAAACAACTCCGGCACCATCAGTCCAGTTCAGAAAAACATATCCCGCATTCGGTATGGCATTAAGGTTTACTGTTGTTCCGTGGGAATATTCCCCTGTACCGGTCACCGTACCTCCTCCTGCAGGACTTACTGATGCCGTTATGTTATATTTAAGCAGGCTGAAGTTGGCAACGAGGGTCCTGTTTCCAGCTATTGTGAACACATACGTTGAGAGAGCAGATACTTCGGTGCTGTTTTCAGTCCAGTTAACAAACTGATATCCAGTGACGGGAGCAGCAGTAACTGTAACGTCCGTGCCGGAAGCATAAGTGCCTGCTCCGCTTGTTGTGCCACTTGATGCCGGATTAACCGTAATTGTTACTGAAAAATCCTGTCCGTGCAGCCCCATCAAGGCAGTAACAAGCAACGCTGCAAAGCTCAGTAGTCTTCTCATATTTGTTCTTGTATCTGACGTCCTCCGGTTTGCTGATAAAACCCCGTAAAGTTAATTACTTGTCACCTGATTGCCAAGGATTTTTGATAAACAATGCAGGACGTTTGACAATTTCAGGTCAAAAATTATCTGCCGTTGAACCTTTTGATGAACATGCTCTTATATGAGTCTCCCAGATAGGCTTTGTTGTCGCCGGTAAGAAATATTTCTCCCTGCCTGCTGTAGCTAACCACATGGTCAATATTGACAAGATAGGAGTGATGCACCCTTATAATATTTACTTCTTCAAGCAATTCGTCATAGTGTTTGAGATTCCTTGAGCTTGTGTACCTGCGGTTTCCTGTCAGCACAAAGTTAGTGCAGTAGCCGTCGGCGATACACATTACTATTTCTGATACTCTTAGCACATCAAATCCCTTAAGGTGGGGTATTACAAGGGTTTTCGGAGGGAATGATTCCCTGCGGAGATTTTTCATAAGTTCTTCGAGCATGACGGTATTCTGGATCTTCAGGGATTTCACCTTCTCAACGGCGGAAATCAGTTCATCGATCCTTACCGGCTTAAGCAGGTAGTCCACTGCACTGAACCTGAATGCCTTAACGGCATACTCCGAATATGCGGTCACAAATATTACCTTGAAATCGATCTTTTCGAACATAGCAAGGAGATCAAATCCCTTACCATCAGACATTTCAATATCGAGGAAGATAAAATCTGGATGATGCCGTACGATTGCCCTGAAAGCTGTTTTAACGGATGATGCTGTTGTAACTACCTCAATATCCTTACAATAAGTTTCAAGGTAGTTGCAGATCACTTCCCTCGAAAGCTTTTCATCATCAATTACAATTGTCCTCAGTCTGTTCATCGTTTCAGTCTCTCTTCAACGGTATATCTATAACGACTTTTGTCCCTGCTTCTTGCATATCAGGAAACAGATCGGCAATAATAACCTTGTAATTGCTCTTATTAAGCTTGTTTATTATTGCAAGCCGCTCACTGACTATTGAGATTCCTCTCGATACTTTGAGGTCAATTTTGCTTTTCATTTCTTCGGCATTCTTTCTTCCGATACCATCATCTTCGACAGTGCAGGTCAGCTTATCATTGATCAATTCAAATATAACCTTTACAGTACCTATTCTCTCTGTCAGGCCCCTCATGCCATGCCAGATTGCATTTTCAACAAAAGGCTGAACAAGCCCAGGTGAAACTTTAAACTGGCCGCGGGGAATTTCAGGATTCATGCTGATTGAATAATCAAATTTATCTCCGAAACGCAAATGCTCGATCTTAAGATATTCCATGATTGATTCCATTTCCTTTTCGAAAGGAATATAATCACTGCCGAAATTATATAGTATAGACCTTATAAGAGTGGAAAAATCGGAGATGTACCTGTTCGCCGAAAGGGCATCATTTTTTGAAATGAAATAGTTTATTGAATTCAGGGAATTGAAGATGAAATGAGGATTCATCTGGCCCTGAAGAGACTGGAGCCTCAGTTCATTAAGTTTATGATCTGTAGTCTGTTTAAGTTGTCTTATGCGCGTTATTATATAGCCTGCAATCAGCAGGATCAGCAATGCGGACATTGAAATTCTGAAAGCGAGGGTTTGATAGTAATAAGGTTTTAGTATTATTCTTAACTTCTTTATTCCCGTCCAGGATCCATCCCGTCCGGTTGCCTGAAGCTCAAATAAGTACTTACCCGGTCTAAGGTTTGAATAGTTCACATTTCTTGTCCTGGAGTCAGTCACAACCCAGTCGGAGTTAATTTTTGATAACCTGTATCTGTAATGTGTTTTATCCGAAACAGAAAAATCGGAGGATGAGAAGAAGATATGAATATTGTCTTCCCCTTTTTCAAGAAGAACTGTGTCGGGTCCGGTGATTGATCTCCTGAAAGGTTTAAATTCTCCCGATG
>CAZKTX010000008.1:43272-46069 GCA_964555805.1 uncultured Rikenellaceae bacterium | reverse complement strand
CCCGAAATTTCGGGACTGGTTTAAGCCACTCACCCATCTCTCCAAAAAACGAAGACGGCGACAAAAATAGGAAATCATGGGTTAACTTCAAAATCTGAAGGAATATTTAATCATACCCTTCTTCGCCGACTCAAATCCTCTCAAGCAAAATCACATTCTCCACATGATGAGTATGGGGAAACATATCCACAGGCTGGACTGCAGTTACCCTGTATCTCTCAGACATAAGCCCGGCATCCCTGGCCTGTGTCGATGGATTGCAGCTTATATAAACGATCCTTGCCGGATTTGCAGCCAGTATCTGATCAACAACATCGCCATGCATCCCCGCACGCGGCGGATCGGTAATTATCACATCAGGCTTACCCTTTTCCTCAAAAAACTTCTCATTCAGCAAGAGCCTTATATCCCCTGCATAAAACTCAGTGTTTCCTATATTATTGATCTGCGAGTTTTTCACAGCGTCATGCACCGCTTCCTCAATATATTCTATTCCAACCACCTTTTTTGCCTTCGCAGCCACATAACATGCAATTGTTCCTGTTCCGGTATAAAGATCATAAACAACTTCATTCCCGGTAAGTCCGGCCATCTCCATGGCAGTCATGTAAAGTCTTTGAGCCTGACCTGTGTTGGTCTGGTAAAATGATTTGGGCCCGATCCTGAATTTCAGTCCGCCCATTTCTTCAAGCAGATGATCATCTCCGCTGAAAAGTACCGGCTCCTGATCTGCAAGCGAATCGTTCTTCTTCGTGTTGACTATATAATATAAAGATGTGATCTGGGGAAACTCCGATCTGAGGAACTCCATCAGACCATTTATTCTGTCCTGCTCATCCATAAAAAACACAACTATCACCATCACTGTGCCGGAGCCTGTGTTCCTGATAATCAGATTCCTCAGAAACCCGCTTTGCTGACGCAGATTGAAAAATGCAAGCGATTTACGGTGAGCATACCTCCTGACCGCATCCCTTATACTGTTCGACGGCTCAGGCTGAAGATGGCACTGCCGGATATCCAGAACTTTATCAAAATAACCCGGAATATGAAAACCGAGTGCATCCTCAACCACCCGGTCATTGTCAGAAATCATCTCCTCCCTTGTAAGCCAGCGCTTGTCAGAAAATGTGAACTCAAGCTTGTTGCGGTATTCGAAAACATCCGGCGATCCCAGTATGGGTCTGACCCCTGAAAGCTCCAGCTTTCCTATCCTGGTCAGACTGTCTATCACCTGTTTTTCCTTGTATTCAAGCTGCTTCTGATATGGCAGATGCTGCCATTTGCATCCTCCGCAAACACCAAAATGAGAACATTTCGGTACTATCCTGTCGGGCGAGTATTCGTGAAACCTCACGACAGTCCCTTCCAGGTATTTCCTCCTTTTTTTCTTAACCCTGATATCCACAACATCACCGGGAATCAGCATGGGGACGAACACAACCTGGTTGTCGACCCTTGCAATTGCATTTCCTTCCGCACCTATATCAGTTATCCTTACCTTTTCAAGGATGGGCATTTCCTTCTTTCGTCTCACAGTCACATTGTTATCATTGACAGATTAATCAGTTATCTCTCAGGTTTAAAATGAATTTCAGGCCTTCTACAATAAACGGTGCCACTGCATCCCCGTGATCAAGACCTGGAAGGATCATTTTTTTGCAAATCCCCTCAGATGTGCCATTAAGGATCAAAAGATCATAAAGATCTTCTGTATTTGACACACTGACCTGAGTATCAGAATCACCATGAACAAGCAGAATTGGGATTTCCGATTTGTAGGCATAGGCGCTATTATATGTAAGGGAGGATGTAACGGTGGCGAAATCTGCGTAGTGGAGGTTGTTCATGAATTCATCAGTCAGCAGATCCGGAATGGATGTAGTCAGTGCGGAATTGATTTGGGCTATCGAATGATTCCCGTCATACAACTGACTCAGCTTTGATGCATAAGGCTCCTTAAGCATTTCACCTACTGAATTTTCGATATATCCATAATGAGTATAGGCATTTATAATATATCCTATATATGCCGGGACCGGGTAAAACTGGGCAGAGGCCATATCCGATACCATCTGCGACAGATCATACGGTCCTGCGCCGCAGACGCTACCCCTTAGATTCAGACCATAAGATGAAGCACCCAGTTCGAGATCAGTATGGACATTGAATGTTGCGAGGCCTCCCTGCGAATAACCTATCAGATAACATTCATTTTTCACTGATATGCCTTCGAACTCATTCTCAGCTTCGGAAACCGCCTGAATCATCCTGATGACAGCTTCGTTTGTCGGCACCTTTAGAAGGTAGGGATGGGGAATGTCATAAGAGCTGCCAAAACCGGGATAATCAGGGATCAAAACCACGAATCCCATCGATGCTACAAATTCAAGCAACTGGAAGGAGTATCCAGTCGGATTTTCACTGGGACACTCTGAGTTCAAAGTATTTGTACCATTCTGAAAACTTAGAACGGGATATTCTCCAGGTGTTGAGGGAACTGAGACCAGACCTGATACCTCAATTGTCTTTCCTTTTACAACACTCCTGTATGTAATCCTGTAAACTTTCACTCCGCCAGACATATTGGCCGTAAGATCAGAAAGCCCGGGAAATGACTGGCCTGCAAAACTCAGCACGCCGCTTATATATTCCTCTGTATACTCCCCGGCGGATTCCTTTCCAATAAAATAATCATAATCAGGGTTATCATCTCTGCTGCAGGAATAAACTCCACCTGCCAGAATGATTAGACCCAGGCTCAGCCTTATACATATCTTTTTGAAAGCCATTAATT
>CAZKTX010000008.1:0-43172 GCA_964555805.1 uncultured Rikenellaceae bacterium | reverse complement strand
AGAATGATTAGACCCAGGCTCAGCCTTATACATATCTTTTTGAAAGCCATTAATTGCAATATTTTTGGTCGTGGCATAATCACATTATCCCATTCTGTCATCTCTACCTGGAAGAAATGCATCTGCAGGGAAAGATACACACCCTCATGCAAACTGCTTTACATTCCATTGTCAAAGATAGCGCTTCTTGACGTAACCTCTTATTTTATGCCTCCCATACTTTTTCTATCTTTGCATTTTTAAAAAATCAAATGGTTTCAGTACAGAATCTCACGGTCTCATTCGGAAGCTTTGATCTGCTTAGCGACATTTCGTTCCTTGTTAACGAACAGGACAGGATCGGCCTGACCGGAAAAAACGGCGCCGGGAAAACCACCCTGCTGAAAATCATTTCAGGCAGTCTTGGTCCGACAAAAGGTAAGGTTGACAAGTCGAAAGAGACAACAATAGGGTACCTTCCCCAGCAGATGAGTGTAAGCGATTCAACAACCGTAATCAACGAAACGCTTTCGGCTTTTTCGGAGTTGCTGGCGCTCTCAGAAGAAATCGAAAGGTGCAACTATGAGATAGCCAGCAGGGAAGACTTTCATTCGCAGGAATACCTTGATCTCTGCGACAAGCTTCATGAAACGGAAGAAAAATACAGGATCTTCGGAGGTGGTAATTATCTGGCTGCAACAGAGCAGACACTTACCGGACTGGGCTTCGAAAGAAAGGATTTCACAAGGCCCACAAAGGAACTCAGCGGAGGATGGCGGATGAGGATAGAACTTGCCAAGCTGATCCTTAAGAAACCATCCCTGATTCTGCTCGACGAACCTACAAACCACCTCGACATCGAATCTATCCAGTGGCTTGAGGGCTTCCTTACCGGTTATCCGGGAGCCGTGATGCTTGTTTCGCACGACCGGGCCTTCCTCGATAATGTGACCAACCGAACAATTGAAATATCTCTCGGAAAGACATATGACTACAGGGTGCCATGGTCGGAATATGTTATACTCAGGGAAGAAAGAAGAAGCCAGCAGGCAGCCTCTTTCAGGAACCAGCAGAAAATGATCGACGATACCGAACGATTCATCGAACGATTCAGGTACAAACCGACCAAGGCAATTCAGGTACAGTCAAAAATTAAACAACTCGACAAGATAGAAAGGATCGAAATAGATGAAGAAGACAGGTCAGCTATTAACCTCCGCTTTCCGCCGGCCCCGCGATCCGGAACTGTTGTTGTCGAAGCCCGTAACCTTTCAAAAAGCTTCGGCATCCACAATGTCCTTAACAGGATAGCGATCACTATCACAAGGGGCGAAAAGGTTGCATTCGTGGGCAGGAACGGCGAGGGCAAAACCACCTTCTCAAGAGTTATAATCGGAGAGCTTGACCATGAAGGATCACTGAAAATCGGTCATAACGTCAAAATCGGATATTTTGCACAGAACCAGGATGAACTGCTGGATGAAAATATAACTGTGCTCGAGACAATCGATAATGTTGCAAAGGGTGAAATAAGAACAAAGATCAGGGATATGCTTGGCGCTTTCCTGTTCCGCGGGGAAGATGTAGACAAAAAAGTGAAGGTTCTTTCAGGAGGTGAACGATCGAGGCTCGCCATGGTAAAACTGCTTCTTGAACCCTGTAACCTTCTTGTGCTCGACGAACCTACAAACCACCTCGACATGCGCTCGAAGGATATTTTGAAACAGGCCCTGTTAAAATATGATGGCACGTTAATTGTTGTTTCGCACGACAGGGATTTCCTCGACGGTCTTGTTACAAAGGTATTTGAATTCAGGCACAACAGGATCAAAGAACATCTGGGAGGTATTTATGACTTCCTGAGAAACAAGAAGATCGATAACCTGAAAGAAATTGAGAAGAAGGAAAAGACATCATCCGACAACAGAAAAGAGGATGCCACTTCAAATAAACAGAAGTATCTTGATAAAAAGGAATACGAGAGATCTCTTCGAAAGCTAAGAAAAAAACTAGGAGATTCCGAACAACGTATCGGTGAAATAGAGGCTGAATTGTCGGAGACCAACTTGAAGCTGATGAACAATACAAACCCGGCCGACAGCGATGCATTGTACAAAAGGTATGAGGACCTGAAGACAGAACTTGACACTGAAATGAGCAATTGGGCTGACTATTCCCATGAAGTGGAGGAATTTATTAAAATATCCGATCAAAATGGAATATCCGAAACTTGAAAAAGAATATTCTGTTCATGTTTATGATACCGGCCCCGACGGACATCTGAGCCTCCATGCCCTGTTCAACTATTTCCAGGATATTGCATCGGACCATGCAGCTAAACTTGGTTACGGAAGGGACGAACTGCTTAAGCAAAATCATTTCTGGGTGCTTTCAAGAATCTATGCAGAGATAACCTCGCTGCCTCTGTGGAACGAGAAAATCATGCTAGCCTCCTGGCCCAGGGGAACCGACAAGCTGTTTGCCCTGAGGGATTTTGAAATGAAATCGTCCGGCGGACAACTGTTGGCACGCTCAACTTCCTCGTGGCTGATCATCGACAGGGACAGCAAACGAATACAGCGACCCGATAATAATCTGACACGCCTTAACTTAACCATCCCGGGTGAACCCGGAATGCTGAGGAATGCGGAAAAAATTGAACCTGCTGTTACAGGAGGTCAACCCTCGCCGCTTTTCAATGTCAGAATAAGCGACCTTGATGTAAACCTTCATACAAACAACACCAGCTACCTGAACTGGGTTACTGATACATATGATCTTGATTTCATGCTTCGGAATGCTCCTATATCGGTTGAAATAAACTATCTTTCCGAATCTCGATTCAATGATACTGTGGAAATACTGACTTCCTGCAACGGTGGCGATAAAGGCCTGTTCAGCCATTCTGTAGTACGACCGGACGACAACACCGAACTATGCAGGGTCAGAATACATTGGAGAAGAATACTTTCATAACCTTAACAAGCAAGGAAAATGAACCGGAATAATCCTCTTAGGAATCACAGCATAATAATTTTTGCCGGGCTCTTCCTGATGGTCATGGCATCGTGCGGCATAACGAAAAACGCCACTATCGACACCAAGGACCTCTCCTATCTCTATAACCCGACAAAGACTTCCTTCAGACCAGTATTCAGCGTTTACAACGAATCAGACTACCTATCCGTGCTGACTATGAGGCTCCCCGCCACCAGCCTTTTCTTTTCGGAGGCCAACCCAAGGGGAGTGCCTGTTGCCCAGATAATGGTAACAGTCAAATTGTACAATATCACTGGAGGAAGGACCCTGGCCGACACCGCCTTCCTCGATCTGGACATAATGAAGGAGGAAGGCCGTCAGGAATACCTTTACAAGCTTCCTCTAAAAGTCGCACCGGGTTTGGATTACAACGCTGAAGTGAAAATCCTCGACCAGTTGAAGGCGGAGGTTGTTCAATCGTTTGTGGCCTTTAATACAGTATCCCCCACCAACAAATACAATTACATTGTAAGAAGCCAGATAAGTAAAAACGAGTTGCCCGGCCAGGTTATCAGGCCAAACCAGCGTGTGAATCTTCTCTACCCGAAAAGACCTCTCGACAGCCTCTTTATTTCGGTTTTCAAACCCCTGTCCGAAGTGCCATTTCCACCTTCAATACTTCTTCCTGAAAAAACAATCGACTACGATCCGGATACAATCATCGCACTGTCATATTCCGACACGCTGCCGCTCAATTTCCCTGACGAGGGAGTCTATTTCTGCACTCCTGAGAGGGGACTGGAGGATGGCTTTACCTTCCTCAATTTCGGTCAGGGCTACCCCGCTGTAAATGATCCGCTTGAGATGATCAGACCTCTCGCCTACCTGGCCACCGGCGATGAAATAAATGCAATGATTTCTTCCCAGAGGCCAAAGCTTGCACTCGATGATTTCTGGCTGAAATGCGGAGGAAACGTCGACAGATCAAGGGAACTGATCCGAATCTTCTATACAAGGGTCCTTTACGCCAACTATTACTTCACTTCATTCAAGGAAGGTTGGAGAACTGAAAGAGGAATGATTTACACTATCTACGGACCCCCCGACAAAGTCTACAAAAACTCAGAAGAGGAAAGCTGGGGCTACAGAAGGCCTGTCCTTAAATCCTCATGGGGAGGGAGGGTCCATCTTCAGGAACAATACCTGTTCTTCAACTTCAAATTAAGAAAGAGCCGTTTTTCGGACAATGATTACTATCTCAGCAGAAGCGAAACCCTTGTCTCATACTGGGACAAGGCGGTTGCCAGCTGGCGGAGCGGACTTGTTTTCAGGCTCGATAACCCGGAGGATTTATAAAACCAGCCAATGAAAGAAAGCGACTGCATCTACGGCCTCAGGCCTGTTATTGAGGCTATTAAGGCCGGAAAACAAATTGACCGCCTGCTTGTCAGACAGGGCCTCCAGGGAATCCTGTATCACGAACTGATGACCGAGGTCCGCAACCATAAGATCCACTATCAGATCGTACCGCTTGAGAGGATCGAACTCGTAACCCGGAAAAACCACCAGGGCGTGCTTGCATGGCTCTCCCTGATCGAGTTCCAGTCAGTTGAAAATCTGCTTCCCATGGTTTTCGAAAAGGGAGAGGATCCGTTAATAATAGCACTCGACGGGGTATCTGATGTAAGGAACTTCGGCGCCATCGTCAGAAGCGCTGAATGCCTGGGCGCTCACGCAGTTGTTATACCTGCAAAAGGGTCGGCACGAATAACCGCCGATGCAATAAAAACATCGGCCGGAGCGCTCCACACGCTTCCTGTATGCAGGGAAACAAGCATTGTCAGGGCTGTTCAGTACCTGAAAGAATCCGGACTGAAAGTAATTACAGCCGCTGAGAAAGCAGGGGCAGTAGTATCGGAAGCAGATCTTAAGGGTCCTGTTGTTGTAATAATGGGGTCGGAAGACAAGGGTATCAGCCGTGAACTGACAGCGCTGGCCGACAAACAGGTAAGGATACAAATGAAAGGCGGTATCAGCTCACTCAATGTATCTGTGGCTTCAGGAATAATTCTTTATGAGATAGCCCGGCAGAGGTCGCTTGTCAGCCAATGATCCCCAGTATCCTCTGATCGAGCATAGCCTGGTCTTTTGTAAATGAAGCAATACCGGCAAGAGTGAGCAGAGTGTCGGGCGCTATTGTTCCCTCCGTCAGTTTATCTTTCCATCTCGCAAACACTGGGATCTTGCCGTCTGAGGCAATTGCAGCGTTCTCCTCCTTAGTGAGATGGGGAAACATATCGCCGCATCCCTCTTCGTGAGAAATCCTCACCAGCTCCTGTACGGAGGCAGGCATCTTCTGATATAGTCTTTCTGCAAAACTCAGCACCTTGTCATCCACCTCCCAGAATTTTTCGATGCCGGAATCCTTTGCTGAAGGATATATACTGACTTCATAATTTTCGTGAGTGCGCGATTCGAATTTGCCGCTTAGCGACTTCCTGCCGGCAGCTGCTACTTTCGGAGGAATTGTGAAGACATCGGTGCCGGCAAGCAGTTCAAGCTGGTTATGATGCCTCAGGCTCGCAGCTATAAGCTTAGTCTGCCAGTCATTGCGCTCCGAAAATGCAGTGACCCAGTTCTGTGAGGCGATGACTGCTCTCTCACCGGCGCCCGAACCGTCACCAAGCTTATTATCCATCATGTAGGCCCCCACCCTGCCCAGAAAAACATTTACAAAATCGGGACGGGCAGCACGGGTTACAAGCAAATTCTGCCTGGCGCTGAATTCAAGTGTGAAGTTGACCCTCACTCCGGCCTCTTTAAGCCGGCGGGCTCCGATAAGGCCGGCAGCTGTAAAGGGTACTTTTATTATAAACTGATCGGGACAGATCTCATGATACCTCTTACCCAGATATTCAATGGCCTTCACATCATGGGCAGTATCAGTGTGAAGCTCGACACTTACATAACCGCCAAATTTTGAGGCAAGCCTTAAGCCATGCCTCGCATTAAGCATAAAAGCAATTTCCTTAACCCGCGCTTCGAGAGGAAGCTCATGAACAATGTGCCTGGCCTCTGAAATGAAAACATCATAGATACCTTTCTGTATCTCGTTATTGAGAAGGGTATTATTGGTTGTAAGGGCGCTCATCTCGCCCGACCAGTTAGCCTCGGCCTCATCAATATCGCCGGTGTCGAGCCATAGCTCCGTTCCGCTTTCTACCAAAGCCTGCCAGAACGGATCCTTGCTGCCATTTACATGCTTCTCATTCAGATTTGCCCAGACAAAATCACTTATTCTAGTATTAAGGTCGGCCATATTATTGATTTTTTACTTATATAACAATTTTCCCTGTCGATTGTGCTGACTTTTCATCAATTTGCTAAAAACGTATACTGATGTTTACAGGTCAGCCGCAAAATTATATAAATTCCTTATCAGTCTTGCCTAATATTAATAGCTTTATATTACAAAAAATTGAGCGCCATGAAGATCTTTTCGGGATTTATACTTCTGTTCAGCTTCTTATCGCTGCAGGGACAAACGGTTTACGAAAAATTTTTCACAGAAAATGTACTTCGTATCGATTTCATGCTTGCAGGCAACAGTAAAGAAACTGTCGTTTATCCGGTAGGGATGAAAGAGGAACCATTCTTTGCCGGGTCGAGGCAGAACCTGACAGATCCCTTCAACTACGGAAACTTCAGATATGAAGTGTTCGATTCAGCCGAAAACAAGCTTATTTATTCCCGCGGGTTCTGCACCCTCTTCCAGGAATGGCAGACAACTGGAGAAGCGGATACAATTGATCGAAGCTTTTACGAAGTCGCCACAATGCCCTTCCCCAGGAATAAGGTACGCTTTGTCCTGAGCATGAGGGAAAGAAACGGAAGCTTCTCACAGCTTTATGAGACTATAATCGATCCCGGCAATTTTTACATCAGGAAGGAAAAACCTCTGAATGTAACTTCTTCAAGGATTTATGGAACAGGCGACCCTGCTGTAAGCGTTGATCTTGCATTCGTGGCAGAAGGATACAGGACCGATGAAATGGGGAAATTCAGGAATGAAGTAAAAAATCTGGCAGATGTGCTGATAGCAGAACCCCCTTTCAACGAATTTCCGGGAAAAATAAACATCTGGGCTGTTGAAGCCGTGTCCGAAGAATCCGGGACTGATATCCCCGGCGAAAGGATCTATGTGAACACCGCCCTGAACTCAAGCTTCTACACATTCGGGACCGACAGGTACCTTACAACAACCGATATCAAGGCTGTAAACGACTATGCTTCGGTGGTTCCCCACGACAACATAATAGTCCTGATCAACAGCGAGAGGTATGGCGGCGGTGGTGTATACAACTACTACAGCGGAACAACGGCCGGTCATAAACTTTCGCCAATCGTATTCATACATGAGTTCGGCCATGGCTTCGCCGGACTGGCTGATGAGTATTACACATCGGAAGTGGCTTATACCGATTTTTATCCACGCGAAGCAGAGCCGTGGGAGCCAAATATCACAACAATGGTTGATTTTGAATCTAAATGGAAGCATCTGATTTCAAAAGACACTCCTGTACCGACGCCAGTCGTGGAAAAATACAAAAATACAGTGGGACTATTCGAAGGAGCCGGATATTCAGCCAAAGGGATTTACCGGGCCGAAACTGACTGCCGTATGAAAAGCAACGGCCCCCGGGGATACTGTACAGTATGCCGGGAAGCCGTCAGGAAAATGATCGCGTTCTACATCAAATAATGACAGGGACTATAATTCATCTTCACGGAAAGGATTTAAATTACTTACTCCGGCGATCGATAAGGTAAAAAATCACCAGGGCAAGTCCGCCAAAAATGAAGATCATCGAGAAATAACCCGATTCACTGTCAGGGAATACTTCAGCCATCTCAAGCAGGGCTCCCGCAATTATTCCAAGACCTACACCTATCAGAAGCATGCCAGTTTTCAGGGCAAACTTGCCCCAGTTGAACCAGGGGACATGCGTTTTGCCTGTGTTGAACAGGCTTGCATCCGCGCCTTTATCAATAAGCGCCATCCGTTCCTTGTTACGGGTTGTGAAAAAAAGATACACGATCCCGAAGACCATCGCGAAAAAAGCAATAAAGCCAATCAATCCTTCCATTTTATTATTTATTGGTTAGTAAATACGTTTTGCCCTTTAGACACATGAATTGCATCCGCGGTTACATAAATCAGCGACAAAAAACTGCCAGTTACGGTAACCAAACCTTAACTTTGTGCGTCAAAGAACCGGAATGGAACCAGGAAGTGACAAATACTATATCGAAAAGGTTCTTGCAGGTAATGTAAATGCATTCTCCTGCCTTGTCGAGGCACATAAAGACAAGGCATTCAACCTTGCCTTCAGGATTTGCGGGAACAGGGAAGAGGCGGAGGAGATTGCCCAGGATGCTTTTCTGAAGGCTTACAAATCACTGAGCGATTTCCGGATGAAAAGCAGTTTTGCCACCTGGCTCTACAGGATAGTTTATAATACGGCAGTCTCACTTGTCAGGACACGTAAGGGAAAGGTTCTGTCGCTCGGGGAATTTCCGGCCGATGCAGTCGATTTCCTGTCGACAACTGAAAATGAAGAGGAGGCTGCGGCTGAGTATAAAAACGCTTTGATTAATTTTGCCCTTCAGAATATACCTGAAGACGAAAGAGGACTGATAACACTATATTATTATAATGAATTGCCGGCTGATGAAATTTCAAAGATAACCGGTATAAGCAAAACAAACCTGAAGGTAAAGCTTTTCAGGGCAAGACAAAAGATGGCCGGCATAATAAGAAAGGCTGAAATGAAAAATGTTTTTCTGCCATGAACATAAATGAAATAAATGACGAGAAACTTCTGGAGAAGTTTCTCAATCGCGAAACGATAGAGAAAGCCCCGGAAGAATTCGTATCTAAAACCCTTACAAGGATCAGGATTGAAGCAGCGCCGCAGAAAAAAAGCTTCCTTGTGCGGAACAGGGTACCTGCAATATCTGCCATAGTTATCTCGGTCCTGATTACAGCCGCTGCATTTGTGCCTTCACAGGGCTCAGGAAATGCATTCTCCGGGATCACTGAATATTTAAGACTGCCCGGATCATTGATTCCGGTTTTTTCAGAAATCAGAATTCCGGAAATCACTATTCCCGGAATCACCATCCCTGAATGGTTACCGTATGCAATGACAGCTATGCTATTGTTCGGATTGGTGGATCGTGTCCTGTTCAGGATTTTCCACAGGGAATAGTCCCGTATTCAGCTGGATTATGTTGTTATTACAGATTATTCACGCGGGTGTTAAGCCCCTTTGAATTAAGCGATCTGCTCATTGCAACAAGCACTTCCCTTATACCAAGTTTGATATCGCAGCTTCCCTTCAGATGAACAATCAGGGCACATTGTTCGGCCTGAACCGGATCGTGACCGCATACCTCTACAAGAGACCTTATTACATGATCGAAAGTATTCACCTCATCATTGAACAGGATAAGCGAATGTACTTCGTCCCCGCTCCCCAGCCTGTCGCTCCTGCGTAATGTTTTCTCCTTCATCGCTACTTCTCAAAAAGTTTCCTTGCTGTATCCAATTGTATCTCCCTGCTTCCCGCATAAGCAACAACCCTTGCTTCACTGTAACCGTTGCGATGAAGCAGGTCGGCGTAATCGAAAGCGCTTTCAAAAGTAATAAATTTTCCTATCAGATATACAAGAGTGCCGTCATCAGACTGAATAATCTCAAGCCCCCGGCTTCCTGCCATAGTCCTGTAATTGCCAACAACTTCCTCCTTCAGAGGCTCAGCCGATTTTGCTACCTCAACCCTGAACGACAGTGTTGCCGGTTCAGCTGGTCGTGCGACCTGCCCCGCTTCCGGTTCCTTAAGCGACCTGCCGCTCCATTCCTTCTCCAAAAGAAGAGCCCTTTCGAGCGAAACTGTTTTACCGTCAAGAACGGCTGTAACAAAGGAATCCCTGAAACCCATCTGCCGCAGAGTGGCCAGCGACCTTTCAGCATCTTCCTTCCTGCGGAACATGCCTGCAAAATATCTTATTGATGAGGTGCCCGGAATACTGTACATGTAAACAGGCGTAATCCCCCTGAAGAAAGCCGGAACGACAGGCTTGTTAAACACCCCCATCTGAATACGGTAAACCAATCCGGCCGGCGCCTGCGGATCAATGGGTATTATCTGATTGCGTAACTTTTCCGGATCGGTCTCGATACTGAATAGTGAAATCACAATACCGGCAGCTTGTTCCTGCAGAGCAGGTTCCTGCTTTGTCCCACTGATACTGTCCAAATCCGTGTGAATACCGGCCTGACCAAAATTTTCATCTGCAATTCTTTGATAATCACGAGCCAGAGCTTCAGCTTCCGCTGCCTTGCCTTCCGCTGCCTTCTGTTGTGAAGGAACCATTACACTATATTGCTTCCTGTAATCTGAAGCAACTGTATTAAGCGAGTCGGCCTTCACCTGGTACTTCATGGCTTCAGACAGTACCTTATCGTATTCGGCAGGCACTTCCTTCTTCAAGGGGGCTTGCTTCTCAACAACCTGTATGGCCGGCTTCTCAACAGGCGAAGCAACAACATCCGTCGCCAGTAATTCCTGAAAAGGGAGATTACCCTTACCTTCTTTGCATTCAAGTAAGTAGCCGGGAACATTCAATTCCCTTGCCATTTTTTTCCCCGCCATTTTCCTGAACCTGGCATACGACTCTATTGCGGCGGGAAACCTTCCGGCAAGCTGATTTGCCCTGCCAAGGTAAAACCAGGAATCATCAGGAATTACATCCGCACCGGCAGATCCATCGATTGCTTCCTTCAGATAAACCACTGCCCTCTCAGGATCGCTTTTCAAATTGACAAGACAGACTCCGGAATAATACTTGAAAATGTTAAAAGAATATGCATCAAGCAAAGCCTCAAATTCACCAAGAGCCTTCCCGAATTCTCCCCTGCCGAATGAATCCATTGCCACCTGCCTCGAGGGCCTGACATCCATGTCCTGAGAAAAAATAATGCCATGAAGGGCAATGACCGTAAGTGAAACGAAAATCCGAATTCTCATCCTGAATATTTCGTGTTAATAACAATTCTTACCTAATAATCAGAAAACAGTTCAAACTTCGTAAATTTAACCCTAATTACAAAATTCATGCAATCATGGTGAAACTTAAAGAAGGTATGCCGGCCCCTTCATTCGAAGGAGTTGACCAGGAAGGCCGTAAGGTTAAGCTCAGCGACTTCACCGGCAAAAAGCTGGTTCTTTATTTTTATCCAAAGGATAATACATCGGGATGCACCGCGGAAGCCTGCAGTCTGCGCGACAGTCATGAAGAATTTCTGAAAAATGGATTTGCCGTGGTGGGAGTCAGCGCCGACAGCGAAAAATCGCATAAGGGATTCGCCGCGAAATATTCTCTCCCCTTCCCACTTATTGCCGACACCTCGAGGAAAATAGTAAACGATTACGGGGTTTATCAGGAGAAGAAAATGTACGGGAAGAGCTTTTTCGGAATAGTCAGGACCACTTTTATAATAGACGAAAAAGGGAAAATAGAAAAAATAATCTCAAAAGTTGAAACAAAAAATCATTCGGAACAGATATTCAAATTATACAAGTAATATAAACCAATATGAGCAACGAAAAAAAGGAGATCAGCAAGGATAAGCTGAAAGCGCTTGAAGTTACAATCGGTAAAATCGAAAAGGATTTCGGCAAGGGAACAATTATGAAACTTGGCGATCACGCCATTGAAAATATCCAGATTATACCTTCGGGATCAATAGCCCTGGATGCAGCCCTGGGTATCGGAGGCTACCCAAGGGGCCGCGTTATCGAAATCTACGGACCGGAAGCCTCCGGAAAAACAACACTGGCAATCCATGCAATTGCTGAAGCCCAGAAAAATGGCGGCATAGCAGCAATTATAGATGCGGAACACACATTCGACAGAAACTATGCCGAAAAACTGGGAGTCGACGTCGAAAACCTCCTTATATCCCAGCCCGACAATGGTGAACAGGCTCTCGAAATTACCGACAACCTGATCCGCTCGGGCGCTCTCGACATTGTTGTAATAGACTCCGTTGCAGCCCTGACCCCCAAGGCAGAAATCGAAGGCGAAATGGGCGATTCAAAGATGGGGCTTCAGGCCAGACTGATGTCGCAGGCTCTCAGAAAACTTACAGCCAATATAAGCAAGACAAACACCTCGTGCGTATTTATCAACCAGCTCAGGGAAAAAATCGGAGTGATGTTCGGAAACCCTGAAACAACAACCGGAGGAAATGCCCTTAAGTTTTACGCGTCGGTCAGGCTCGACATACGCCGTACAAGCCAGCTCAAGGATGGCGAAGAGATTATTGGCAACAGAACCAGGGTCAAAGTCGTAAAGAACAAGCTTGCTCCTCCGTTCAAAAAAGCCGATTTCGACATCCTTTACGGTGAGGGTATTTCACAGCTTGGCGAACTGGTGGATCTCGGCGTCGATTTCGACATAATAAAAAAAAGCGGCTCGTGGTTCAGTTACGGCGATACAAAGCTCGGTCAGGGAAGAGATGCCGTCAAGCAAATTGTTAAAGACAACCCGGAACTCTACGATGAACTGAGACTGAAAATATCAGAAGCTCTTAAAAAGCAATAAAAACAATAGCCCATCCATTATGAAGAGGACTTCTTACCTGTTGATGATTGCGATCGTCCTGATCCATGTTTCGTGCAAACAGACAGCCCCTGAGACAACATCCCGGGAGGTGAGGGAAGAAATTAACACAAGCCTTACTGACGAAGAAAAGGCAGGGGGTGTGATGACTCCCGAAATAATGCAGAAATTCGGACGGCTGGGATCTTTTGTCTTATCACCCGATGGTTCAACAGTGCTGTATACTGTCACCCTTACCGACCTGCCGACCGAAAAAAGGCAGACCGACATTTTCAGCATACCCGTTGCAGGAGGCGAACCGGTCCGGCTTACACCCGCCGGCGGCAACTCTCCCCAATGGTTTGACGAGGGAAAGAAGATTGCCTTCGTAAGCGGTTCAGATCTCATGACAATGAATCCCGACGGGTCTGAATTAAACAGAGTTGAAGGCATCTCCGGCTTCGAGATATTCAACATCTCACCCGACGGGAAGAAGATATACTTCACGAAAAGAGTCAAACTCGACCAGACAGCCAACGAAAAACACGATCTTCCAAATGCTAATGTCAGAATTATAAATGACCTGATGTACAGGCACTGGAATGCATGGAGCGATTATTCATACAGCCATATTTTTGTTGCCTCCTTCAACGGGAAAAGCGTCTCGGACGAAAAGGATATAATGAAGGACCAGAAATTCGAATCCCCCTCCGCACCATATTTCGACGAACGGGAGATAGCCTGGAGCCCCGATGGAAAGTTTATTGCCTACACTTCAAAGAGGCTCAGGGGTATTGAAGACGCAAGAAGCACAAATACAGACATTTACCTTCACGAGCTTGCAACAGGAAAGGAAACCAATATTACAGAGGGCAACGGTGGATACGACAAGAATCCGGTGTTCTCGCCCGATGGCTCCGGAATCGCCTATCAAAGTATGGAAAGGAACGGCTATGAAGCCGACCTCGATCGTCTTTTCGTCTATAATATAAGCAGCAAAACACGCACATGGATCTCAAAGGGTTGGGAGTTTGATGTCGAGAATTTATCATGGGCTGATGACAGGAATATCTGGTTTAGCTGTTCCCACCTCGGCACTTCACAGATATTCAGGATCAACCTGAATGAAAAAAAAGTTGAACAGGTTACTGAAGGTGTCCATAACATGGGACCGCTCAGCCTGAGACAGGGAGTGCTTGTTTCGGGTATTACATCTATGTCGATGGCTCCGGAAATAGCTGCCGTAGATATGTCATCAGGTGAGATCAGACAGTTAACAGACATCAACAGAAATATCTACGAGTTTGTCAGGATGGGCAGGACTGAGGAGAAGTATATTAAAACAAAGGACAACAAGGACCTGCAGATGTGGGTTGTATTTCCTCCGTCATTTGACCCGGCAAAGAAATACCCGGCAATCCTTTTTTGCAACGGCGGACCACAGTCGACACTCGACCAGTTCTGGTCGTACAGGTGGAATCTCCAGATGATGGCTGCAAAGGGATATATTGTCTATGCACCTAACAGGCGAGGCGTTGCCGGATTCGGACAGGCCTGGAAAGAACAGATATCAGGCGACTACGGCGGAGCCAATATGCAGGACTATCTCGATGCAACCGATGCAATGGCTGCAGAACCTTATGTCGACCGTGGAAAAATGGCAGCTGTGGGAGCCAGTTACGGAGGATTCTCAGTCTACTATCTTGCAGGTATCCACGGCGGACGCTTCAAGGCTTTCATATCGCATTGCGGAATGTTCGACTTTACAAGCTGGTACGGATCAACAGAGGAACTATGGTTCCCAAACAAGGACCTTGAGGGCCCCTACTGGAACAATCCTAAAAGCTACCAGTTCTCACCCCACCTCAGGGTTGAGGATTGGGATACACCTATAATGATAATAGTGGGCGCCAACGACTTCAGGATACCATACACCCAAAGCCTCGAAGCATTCCAGGCTGCACAGATACTGGGGGTTCCGAGCCGCCTGCTTTTCTTTGAGGATGAAACTCATTTTGTCCTTAAACCACACAACTCGGTTATCTGGCAGAGGGAGTTCTTCGAGTGGCTGGAGACGTACCTTAATTAAGAAGGGCAAAGGGCGCAGGGCAAAGGGCTCAGAGCGCAGGGAAGGAGTTGGCAGTTGGCAGTCAACAGTTGGCAGTCAGTCAAATTATGATGTATTATAGGCGATTGACGATAAATTGTGCAGCTAACCAGGCATCTCCGGGAATTTTAAAATCTGCGAAAATCTGCGAGAAATTTCTTCTTCTTTTTCATTCCATCAACCTGATTACAAACTCCACTTTCTCGTTGTATGAAAGTTCACCGTCGATCCAGTGGATTACAACTCCTTTACGTTCCATGCCTCGGAACCAGGTCATCTGCCTTTTTGCAAACTGATGTATTGCAATTTCAAGTGATCTGACCATCTCATTGTATCCAATCTTTCCGGTCAGGAAAAGGGTGATGTACTTATACTCAAGTCCGTAATAGATAAGGGTTTCCGGATCAACTCCGCTATCAAGCAGTTTCTGCACTTCCTCTGTCATGCCCTCCTCAAGCCTGGCCTTCAGCCTCGCACTGATCCTTTCCCGCCTGGCTTCACGACTGTAGAGAACCCCTATCACAAGTGGGTTTCTGACAGGGAACCTTACTATAGTTTCAACGTGATCAGCAAGGTACTTTTCAATTTCAATTGCCCTTACCGCCCTCTTTTTTGAATCGATATCAGTTACATTATGGAGTTTCCTGTATGAATTAAGTATCGCTGTCAGCTCTTCAATTGTCTTTTCCTCAAGCGATTTCCTCAGAAAGGGATCCGGAGGGACCTCAGGCAGCCTGTAGGCCGAAACAACGGAATCAATATACATTCCCGACCCTCCGCACACAACAGGAAAAACGTTCCTTTGCCTCAAATCCTCAATAACCGCCGTGAAGTCGCGCTGATACTCGAACAGGCTGTACCTGTAACCAGGATCCCTGATATCGATGAGGTGATAAGGAACCTTTATACCGTCAACTACATAGTCGCTGTAATCCTTTCCTGTCCCGATATCCATCTGTCTGTAAATCTGGCGCGAATCGGCGCTTATTATCTCGCCTCCCAGCCTGAGGGCAATCCTGGCCGCCAGGCCTGTCTTTCCCGATGCAGTGGGTCCGGTCACTACAACCATGTCATACCCTGTCGATCTCTTTTCTACTTCAATCATGCAGAATTCATCTTAACGAGCAAATTACCATAAATTTATTTAATTTTGGGCCACTAAACCAGTTCGCAAATGGATTTTAAATTTCTGGCTGACACTGTCAGGAACATTATCCTGGACACCATTAAGGAATGGGATTCAATTTATAACGGGAACAAGCCCTACCTGCTGTTTTCCCGAAGTCTCTTCTTTCCCCTTGTGATACTTGCTTCAATATCAACCTTCCTTGGAGCTTTCCTCTTCACTAACACCGAGCTGACGAATTTTTATTCTGTTATTGCCGGCATAAGGTATTTCGCGGTGATTACAATTGTTGTCTACGGAACTGCCCTGGCTCTGAGAGAAATGATGAGGTCATTCGGTTACGGGAGTGATTTTGGAATCGCTTTCAAGATCGTCTGCTGCTCCGTCGTCCCTCTGCTGCTCTGCCAGATTATAAGCCAGCTCTTTGAATCATTTATCTTTGTTAACATACTCGGGTTTTTCGGTTTCTATATACTTTATACAGGAATCGAAAGAATGTTGTCGCCATCGGAGTCCGACCGCCTGAAGCTGATGCTGGGTGTCCCTATGATATTCTTTGTGTTGTTCATACTGACAGGAAAAATCATTACCCAGATAACCGACAAGTTCTATTTTACTTTCTTTGCCTGAGACAGCCGATGAGGACAAACGGATCCGATATTGTAATAAGAAATAAAAAGGCTTCCCACGATTATGAGTTCCTTGAAAAATTCATTGCAGGAATCAAGCTTACCGGAACTGAGATAAAATCAATAAGGGCAGGCAAGGCTGCACTTACTGATTCATTCTGCCAGTTCACAAACGGAGAGCTTTACCTGAAAGGAATGCATATTGCAGAATACTGGTGGGGGAACCTTAATAACCACGATCCGATGAGGGAGAGGAAACTTCTTCTGAAAAACAGGGAACTGAGGAAGCTTGAAAGAAAGGTTAAGGAATCAGGACTTACAATAATTGCAATAAAGGTATTTATAAACGACAGAGGTCTTGCAAAAGCCGAGATCGCAATCGCCAAAGGCAAAAAGGAATATGACAAGCGCGAAACCCTGAAACGGCGTGATGCCGACAGGGAACTCGACAGAGCAAGAAAAAAATAGCTAGAAGTTCGGGCTCAGCAGGTATCTCGAGTAGAACTTTGAAATATACTCCACAGCCTCGTCAGATGTATCAACCATCGTGAATATATCGAGGTCCTCGGCAGAAATATTACGTTCCTCCTCAAGCATCACCTCTTTTATCCAGCTTACCAATCCGGTCCAGTACTTTACCCCCACCAGAACTATCGGAAACTTCCCGATCTTTCTCGTCTGGATCAGGGTAATGGCTTCAAACAACTCATCAAAGGTTCCGAAACCACCGGGCAGCACAATGAATCCCTGGGCATACTTCATGAACATCACCTTCCTTACAAAGAAATGGTCGAAAGTGATGAGCTTATCTGAATCAATAAAGGCGTTAGCGCTTTGTTCAAAGGGAAGGTCGATGTTTATTCCGACTGACTTGCCATTACCTTTTTTTGCTCCCTTGTTTGCGGCTTCCATTATTCCGGGACCGCCGCCGGTTATAACGCCATAACCGTTCTGAACAAGTTTGTAAGCTATATCCTCAGCCAGCTTGTAGTATTTGTTATTGTAGTGTGTCCTGGCGGAACCGAATATCGAAACGCATGGTCCGATCCTTGCCAGCTTCTCAAATCCTTCAACCAGTTCCGATATGATTTTGAACACTCTCCACGAATCGGTCACGTGAATTTCGTGCCACGATTTCTGTGCGAATGCTTCAACGATCGGATCTGCGTGTTTTTCCTCCTTCATAACCTGATTTTTGTTGAATTCAAATATAAATAAAATCTAATCACTGAGTTCACTCTCCAGAAATGTGGCAGTATGACTCTCCCTGCAGTTCAGAAGCTCTTCAGGGGTACCTGAAAATACAAGGTTCCCGCCGTTCTTTCCTCCCTCCTGTCCAAGGTCGATAATATAGTCCGCCATCTTGATTACATCCATGTTGTGTTCGATCACAATAACTGTGTTTCCCCTGTCGATAAGCTTATTCAGCACTTCAAGCAGGACTCTTATATCTTCAAAATGAAGACCCGTTGTGGGCTCGTCAAGTATGTAAAGTGTCTTGCCTGTATCCTTGCGCGCCAGCTCTGTGGCAAGTTTAATTCTTTGTGCCTCGCCTCCCGACAGAGTCGTTGACTGTTGTCCGAGCCTTATGTATCCCAGTCCGACATCCTGAAGGGTCTTGATCTTATGATAGATCGACGGGATATTTGCAAAGAATTCAACGGCCATATTTACAGTCATGTCCAGAACATCGCTGATCGACTGTCCCTTGTATTTGACCTCAAGTGTCTCCCTGTTGTACCTTTTCCCGTTGCATTCGGTACACAGCACATAAACATCGGGAAGAAAATTCATCTCAATCGTCTTAACCCCGGCGCCCTCGCAGCCTTCGCATCTGCCTCCCTTTACGTTGAAGGAGAACCTGCCGGCGCCGAATCCCCTGATTTTTGCCTCTGTTGTCTGCTCAAACAGCTTGCGTATGTCTGTAAAAACCCCGGTATATGTTGCAGGATTGGATCTTGGCGTCTTGCCGATTGGCGACTGGCTCACTTCAATTACCTTGTCGAGATGCTCGATCCCCAGTAAATCCCTGTACGGAAGAGGTGTCTTACCGGAATTATGAAACCTTCTTGCCAGCGCCGGGTGAAGAGTCTGGTTTACAAGGGATGACTTACCGCTTCCCGACACGCCTGTAACACAAATAAAGGTGCCAAGAGGATAAACCACGTCGACATTTTTAAGGTTATGTCCTGTTGCACCGGTCATAACCAGATACTTACCGTTACCCTGTCTCCTTTTTTCCGGAATTTTGAATTTATTGCTGTTGTTAAGATAGCTTGCTGTAAGCGTGTCAAAAGTCTTTATCTCGTCAGGTGAGCCGACAGCCACAATCTCGCCTCCGTGCCGCCCGGCCCCGGGACCCATATCTATAATATGATCAGATGACTGAATCATCTCCTTATCATGCTCCACAACTATAACTGAGTTACCTGCGTCCCTGAGCTGTTTCAGAGATGAAATAAGCCTCCTGTTGTCCCTCTGATGAAGCCCGATGCTGGGCTCATCAAGGATATATAGTACATTCACAAGCTTTGATCCGATCTGGGTCGCAAGTCTTATCCTCTGGCTCTCACCTCCCGAGAGAGTCCGTGCTCCCCTGTTTAGCGAAAGGTAATCGAGGCCCACCTCAACAAGGAATCCGAGTCTTGCACGAATCTCCTTAAGTATTTCCGAGGCAATGTTCCGCTGCTTCTCCGACATTCTTTCCTCAATATCTTCCATAAATGCCGACAACTCCCTTATATCCAATGCAGCAATCTCTCCGATATTCTTCCCGTCGATCCTGAACCATAGCGATTCCTTCCTAAGCCGGGTTCCGTTGCACTCCGGACAGGCATTATACTGAACGTACTGATCGCGCATTCTTGAACCGTTCTTCTTGCCGTTTATAACCTCGATGTTACCTACAAAATTGACAACTCCTTCAAATGTCATGAAATAGTTTGAAGTCATCCCCAGCGGGGTATTCGAGAGTTTAAGAATTTCATCCGATCCGTAAAGCACTTTATTGAGCGCCTCTTCCTGTATATCCTCTATCGGGGTGTCGAGGGTGAATCCGTTCTTCTCGGCTATCGCTTCTATCTGCCAGAAGATCCATACATTCTTGTACTTGCCCAGAGGCTCAATACCACCCTTTCTGATACTGAGTGAAGGATCAGGAATCAGTTTCCTTATATCGATGCTCGATATCTCGCCGAGTCCGTTGCAGTGAGGACAGGCTCCCATCGGGGAATTGAAGGAAAATGTATGAGGTGCAGGTTCATTGTAGGATATGCCCGTAACAGGACACATAAGATGGCGGCTGAAGTATCTTGGTTCCGGCGTGTCTGCTTCAAGTACCATCATAACTCCATCTCCCTGATCGAGCGACATCAGTACAGAATCGTGCAAACGCTTGCCTGTCACATCGCCCACCCTGAACTTATCCACCACGAGCTCGATATTATGGGTTTTATACCTGTCGAGCTTAAGCCCGTGAGTAATCTCTTTTATTTCGCCGTTGATCCTTACATTCAGGAATCCTTTTCTGCGCAGCTGTTCAAAAAGCTCCTTGTAATGTCCTTTCCTGCCTTTCACAACAGGGGCCAGGAAATAAATCTTCTTATCGGCATACCGGCTCCTCACAAGGTCGAGAATCTGATCGTCGGTGTACCTTACCATTTTTTCACCGGAAGCCCATGAAAAGGCTTCCCCGGCCCTTGCATAAAGAAGCCTCAGAAAATCATATATTTCAGTGATTGTGCCTACTGTCGACCTGGGGTTTTTATTTGTTGTTTTCTGTTCTATTGAGATTACCGGGCTCAGGCCGGTAATCTTGTCGACATCCGGCCTTTCCATCCCCCCAAGGAACTGCCGGGCATAGGCCGAGAGCGTCTCCATGTACCGTCTCTGGCCTTCAGCATATATAGTGTCGAAGGCAAGCGATGACTTTCCGCTTCCGCTCAGACCAGTGATTACGACAAGCTGGTTCCTTGGAATTGTAACATCAATGTTCTTCAGATTATGAACCCTGGCCCCATATACCCGTATTTCTTCCTTCATCACAATGCCAGCCTCTCCGTTATCAGTCGTTTATACCTTCGTATAACCGTGTACGTATACCCTCATCAGGTATCTTTATCAGGTATTCCTTGTTCGGACGGGGCGAAAAGTATGGTTTTCTGAGCCACGGATTCAGGTACTTGAGCATTTTGTAATTTGTATTGTATTTCGCTGCAAACTCAGAAAAATCAAGAATTGCAGTGTCTACTTTCACTTCACGGTACGAAAGAGGGGGATAAAGATCGCTCCTGTCAATGTCAAATCCGAAGCGGTTCGGATCGGATATTACTAGCTTGTATGCTACAACCCTGAAAATATACCTTGCTGTTTCCTCATTCAGCAGAAGATCGTAATAATTGTTCTGCTTCTGAATTCCTATCTGTTCGTCAACTGATGCCCTTCCCCCGTTATATGATGCTGCTGCGAGGGTCCAGCTGCCATACTTTTCATATGATTTCCTTATAAAGTCGCATGCGAACCCGGTTGACTTCTCAAGATTATATCTTTCATCGATTACATTGTTTATCTCCATCCCGGCTTCCCTTCCTGTAGCTGCCATTATCTGCCAGAATCCGGTTGCACCTGCTGGTGAGACCACGTTATTGAATTCGCTTTCTGCAGCCACAAGATATTTGAAGTCATCGGGGATGCCGTTCTCCTTAAGTATCTTCTCAATTACAGGAAAATACCTGTATGCCTTCTTGATTATAAGGATCGTTGAAGAATGCCTGTATGCGCTTGTAAGAAGTTCGCGGTCGAGGCTTTCGCGTGTATCGAAATTTTCAACAGGCATCCTTTCTCCGGCAAATGTAACCTCGTCAGGCAATTTGTAAGGCCTGTTGAACACGGCGGAGTCAACTGATGAAACGGGCTCATAGCTTCTTGCAAAACTTTTAAAACTCTGGTTAACAATAAAAACCGAAACGGCCAGCCCAATCAGACCGAGTCCAAAAACCAGCGATCGTATGTTCGATTTAATCATGATAAAACAACGGGTGGTAAAACAAGATGCAAAGGTAGTTATTTTACAGCTTAAAAATAAGCAGTCACTATCCCGTTATGAACAAAAAGCGTTAAAACTGTGACCAGGATCGTCAGCTGAAAGAAGAACTATCAGAAGCGGTATGACAGTCCGGAGAAGATTCCAAATGAATATGGGTTTGACGCAACGCCACTAATGCTGCTGAAGGGATTGAGGAAGTACCGGAATGTCGGTTCGAGGTTGAGGGAAATCTTATCGGAGAGTGTGTATTCCATTCCCATTCCCAGTGTACTGCTTACAAGGATGCTGTTGAGTCCGGCTGTCTTCCCGATATCGTATTTACTGCCTTCTATCATTGCATGAACCGAATTGTTGACAAGAAGGTTATATGACATCCCTCCTATAAGGTTGAAGTCGATGCCCCTGTCAACGACCTTATACCTTAAGACTACAGGCATCTCGAGGTAGCCGAAGTTCTGGTAAAGGGAGTTATCGATCAGAGGAAGGCCGGCTTTAGTAGCATCGAATACATCCCTTGTGTACCTTGTGACAACCCTTTCGCTCATGTTATCAGTAAGGAATACATCCGGATTATCTGTCTGAATGATCCCTGCAGATGTAACAACCTGGAAGTTGTGGTCGCCCTTTGTATAGTCGAACTGACGGAAACCGGAAAATGATTGTATGTTATCTACCTCGTTACCTATGGATGAATAGTAAAGACCCGACTGAATACTCAGTTTCCTGCTTATTTTATATGAGAACCCAAGCCCTCCCGAATATGACATCCTTGACTGTTCAAGGGGAAAACTGCCGGGGACTTGTTCACCCGGACTTCCGGGCCTCATGTAATACATAGGTGATGCCATTGCAGTCAGAGTCCATTTGTCATTCTTCCTGGCCGCCTCTTCCACAGCGGGATCATAGGCAGGATTATAGAAAGTGTTTGATTCGCTGCTTACACTTTCGGGAAGGCGAAAGTCGATAAGCGAGGAAGATACAAGCAGATTGCTGCTGAAATCGGGAGGATTGGTTTCAGTTACAAAGGCCTGCAAGCCTGTCTGACCATCCGTTGAATCAGCATTAATCCCGGTAAGCGGAGCGGCCTGAATTTCACTGCCGGGGGAAGCTGTCATCCGATCGCCTGAGGGAACAATCCTGGCAAGGGCAGGATCAGCCGGTACAGCCTGACTGAATATCTGATCCTGTCCAAATGAGATAACAGGTTCGTTGAACGATGAAGGTATCTGCCGGCTAAGTTGGTAAGCCAGGAAGCTGATTGATAGCAATATAGCAACAAGGGCCGCGGTTCTGAGGAATACAAGGGATCTCTGCTTCTTCCTTATTATTGGCAGAATATTGTTCCATACCTCAGGCGGGGGAAGGACCTCAAAATCTTTAAGTCCGTTCCTGAAAAGAAGATCGATATTTGCCCTCTCGTCAGCCATTTACTGCACTCTGTTTTATTCCCGTATATAAATTCACCTTCTTCTGAAGAATCATCCTTGCCCTCGACAGGTTCGATTTTGAAGTGCCCTCCGAGATATTTATCATCTTGCTTATCTCCTTGTGCGAATAGCCTTCAATTGCAAACAGGTTGAAAACCATCCTGTACTTGGGAGGAAGCTGTCTGATTATATCCAGCAGGTCATCTGCCTCAAGCCCCGAATAATCATCGTTATCAGGATCCGCATCCGGTTCCTGAATCTGATCGATGTCATCAACCCTGAAAAGATTATGCTTGCTGCGGAATTTCTCGAGAGCCGTATTGACAATTATCCTGTGCATCCATCCTTCAAAAGAACCTTCATGCT
This sequence comes from uncultured Rikenellaceae bacterium, assembly GCA_964555805.1. Classification (GTDB taxonomy): domain Bacteria; phylum Bacteroidota; class Bacteroidia; order Bacteroidales; family VadinHA17; genus LD21. The sequence goes on along the minus strand of CAZKTX010000008.1, from coordinate 19,846 downwards.
TGTAATGGATGAGGTTGTCAAAAATCTTGATGAATCCTTCCTGAAGGATATCCCTCGCCTCATCATCATTACCGGAATACTGGAGGCACACCGCATAAAGCCTTGCGGCATGACGCCTGTACAGAAGTTCCTGATCCCTTCTGCTGCCAGACAGACAACCTTTGATTATATTTTTTATATCAGGCAAAGTTAAACGCCTTTTGACAACATAAATATAAACAATATATGTCTGATAAAACAAGGCAATTCCACAAGATTGATGAAAAAAACTGCCAAAAGGTTGCGTCTAATCCGGAATAAACAGAGCTACAGATGTATCACTTCACCGTAAGCAGCCGCCGCAGCTTCCATAATTGCCTCTGACATTGTGGGATGCGGGTGAACAGACTTTATTATTTCGTGGCCGGTTGTTTCAAGTTTCCGGGCAACAACAAGCTCCGAAATCATCTCAGTCACATTTGCTCCGATCATATGTGCTCCCAGGAGTTCACCGTAAGCCGCATCGAAGATCAGCTTCACGAATCCGTCCTTGGCGCCCGAAGCGCTTGCCTTGCCGGAGGCTGTAAACGGGAATTTACCCACCTTGATCTCTCGTCCGGCTGCTTTCGCCGCTGCTTCAGTCATACCGCACGAGGCTATCTCGGGAGTCGTGTAAATACATGACGGAATGTTACTATAATCAACAGGCTCAGGATCGAGCCCGGCAATCTTTTCAACACAGGCAATGCCTTCAGCCGAAGCTACATGTGCAAGCGCCGGACCGTGAACGATGTCGCCAATTGCATGAATCCCGGGAACATTTGTGCGGTAGAATTCATCCACTATCACTTTTCCCTTCTCAGTTTTAACACCGGCAAGCTCCAGACCGATTCCTGTTATGTTTGTCTCAACTCCGACTGCCGAAAACACTATGTCAGTCTCAACTTCCTCATATCCCTTCGGCGTCTTTATCCTTACCCTGCATTTATCGCCCGAGGCATCGGCCGACTCAACTGACGAATCGGTAAGAACCTTCATCTTCATCTTTTTGAACGACCTTTCAAGCTGCTTTGAAACCTCCTCGTCCTCAAGCGGAACAATCCTCGGAAGAAACTCGACAAGAGTCACACTGGTCCCAAGTGTCTGGTAGAACGAAGCAAACTCGCTTCCGATGGCCCCCGAACCAACCACAACGATCGACTCCGGCTGGACAGGCAGTGTCATCGCTTCGCGGTATCCGATAATCTTCTTTCCGTCCTGCTTAAGTCCGGGCAATTCCTTCGATCTCGCTCCTGTGGCAACTATAATATTACGTGCCGAGTAACTCTTTTTAGTCCCGTCATCAGCAGTTACTTCAACTTTGCCATTGCCTGCAAGAACCCCGAAACCCTTTATAAGCTCAATATTATTCTTGCGAAAGAGGAACTGAACACCCTTGCTCATCCCCTCGGCAACAGCCCTGCTCCTGGCTATTATTGCTCCGAAATCAGCTTTCGCCTCACCGCCTGTCTTTATACCATACTCCTCCGCATGACTGACATAATCAAAAACCTGAGCACTTTTCAATAAAGCTTTTGTAGGGATACATCCCCAGTTCAGGCATATTCCGCCTATCTCCGACTTCTCAACAACAGCAACTTTCATCTTCAGCTGTGAGGCCCTGATTGCAGCAACATATCCGCCAGGCCCGCTTCCTATTACCAAAAGATCATAATCCATATCTGATTCCTTTATCGTTATTCAATAATTTATTATCGTAAAACAATATCTCAATTATTGTTAATCAATAATTTTTTGTTGTTATTTTTGAGATTCAGCGCCATTATCCTGCTTGCAAGCTTTGCTCCGAGCCAGATAATTACAAGAGTGAAGATTATAGTAGCCCCGACGGGGATTCCTGCATAATATGAAATCACATAACCTGCGGCAGTTCCGGCAAAGGCCGCCACAACCGACCATACAACTATCTTTAAATACTTTTTTGTGAAAATCATTGCAATATTCGGCGGTATTGTAAGCAGTGATAAAACAAGAACAACTCCGGCCATCCTTATGTTCAGTACTATTGACAGAGCAATAAGCGATGTTGTTATATACCTGAAGATATTAACACGCGAGGTGAAGGTCCTTGCATACTGCTCATCAAATGACACATAGAGTATCATCCTGTAAAATACAGTAAACCAGATTATGAGCACAGCCGACATGATACCGAGGGCTATTATGTCGCCGTAAGTTACGGTTAAAATACTGCCGAACAGATAGCTTATAAGGTTGGGTGCATACCCTGGTGTCAGGTAGATAAAAATAATCCCTATTGCCATTCCGAGAGCCCAGAGGATTCCTATTGCCGAGTCTTCCCTGATTTTCTGCCGAAGTGAGAGGTACTCAATGCCAAGGGCTGACAGTATTCCGAATACGGCGGCTCCTGCAACCGGATTTATCCCTGCAAAATAACCTATTCCTATACCCCCAAAGGATGCATGTGTGATTCCGCCGCTGAGGAAGACCATCCTTCTTGAAACTATATACGTCCCGGCAAGGCCGGCTGTAATGCTCGCAAAGAGCGCTCCCAGAATGCCCTTAATTACAAACTCATATTGAAAAATACTTCCTTCCAACTATCCGTGTGTTTTTAGTACTGTATGCGGAACCTCGCCATGTGTGATAAGCTGAATGGGGCATCCGTAACTCAGAAGTTCCTCATTTGTTATTTCTGAAGATGGATGATAATGAAGCTTCCTGTTTACGCAGGCAAACGACCTTACATGCGACGAAATGATCCCTATATCGTGCGATACCATCAGGATCGCGATCCTTCTGTTCAGTATCCTTAGCTTTTCATAGAAGTCATTCTCAAAATTCGAGTCGACGAAATTTGCAGGTTCGTCGAGAAGAAGCAGTTTCGGATCGCCGATCACGGCCCTGCCGAGAAAAACTCTCTGAAGCTGACCCCCCGACAGCTCGGAAAGGGGGGAATCCGAAAGCGCATTCAGTCCCAGCTCATCAATCACACCGGCAGCCTTGCGCCGGTCGGCCGCTGACATAACGGCAGCAAGCCCCTTGTGCATCATCAGTCCCGACAGGATCACATCAGTAACAGTAAGCGGGAAGCTGTGATCGCCGGTTGATATCTGCGGAAGATAACCAATCCTCCGTCCGCCCTGAAGCTCATTACCAAATACTATCTTTCCGCTGATCGGAACAAGTCCCAGGATGGCTTTGAGAAGTGAGGTCTTACCCCCACCGTTGGGACCGATCACACCTATGAAGTCGTTTGCCGTAACCCTCAGGCTGGCATCCTCAATAGCCTTGAATTCCCCGTAGGAAACTGTAACCGAAAGCAATTCAAGAAGGGGCTCAGGCATGGCGAATCTTAATTTAAGGCTTCTGTAAAGCTTGTCTTGAGCAGTTGAATTACAGCCGTTGTGGATGAATACCAGTCGCCGGAAAGAGGATCGATGACCTCCACCCTGCCGCCGGTCTCATCAGCCACTGCCCTAGCGTTCCTCGGGTCATATTCCCTCTGCACAAGTATCATTTTAATATTTTCCCGTAAGGCAATGTCGATGAGCCCTCTCAGCTGCGAAGGCGATGGTTCCTTGCCCTCATTTTCAACCGCGATCTCCTTCAGTCCGTAGTCCCTTGCAAGATATGCAAGGTTTGGATGGTATATTATAAAGGTCCTGCTCCCTTCCATCTCCGAAAGCTCCCTTGCCATTGAATCCACCTGACCGATCTTTTCAATCAGGACCCCGTAGTTCCTTTCGTACTCCTCAACATTAGCAGGGTCAAGCTCCACAAGGAAATCCCTTACCGACAAAGCCATCTTCATGGCGCACAGCGGAGAAACCCAGTAATGAGGATCGGCTCCCTCGCTGTGCTCCCCTTCATGATCGTGATGATTTTCAATCGGGACAATACTTTCTCCAAGGTTAAGCTTCTTCATTGATTTATTTATCTCCGAAAAACGGTCCATCCATGTCATCTCAAATCCCAGGTACCCGTTGCTTATGTACGCCTCCGACTTCCGGAGTTTATTGATCTGGTCGGGATACGGTTCGTAGATATGAGGATTGGCGCCTGCAGGAACCATCACATTCACCGTAAAATTATCTCCTGCAATCTGTTCCGTGAAGTAGCCGAATGGAGCAATACTGACTGAAATTATCCTCTCCCCGGTTTTAGCCTGTCTTCCGCAGGCCGAAATAATCAAAATTAAAATCAGGAATGCAGTTCTTTTCATTACAAATGTTTCAGCAGGTACAAAAATAACATATAAGGCGGGAAAAGGTTTATGAGGGAAAAATAAATTACTGGATTCGAAAAACAACTGGTGCTTTCCATTCAGAAGAATATGTCTTCATGTGCAGTGCCCATTGAATGAGATCCCTCGCCTGAGCAGACCTTGAATAATCCTTGGCCGCATTGATTGTCTTCCAGTTTGGGGATAATCCCGCTTTACGATGACAACCGGCGAGGGATGACATGCATGCATTTGGGGGTTTGGGGGGTGCGGCCGCGGCGCGAGACGCACCCCCAAAAAAGGATAATCCTCCCACCCCCCGGGGCCCCACCCCCACTTTCCACTTCCGGCGATGTCATCCAGCATCCCGGCTGACCAGGCATTACAGAGCAATCAACAGTCAACAGAACGATCAGGGGGGGAAAAAAATGTTCAAAAACAACGGGATGCGGGATCTCATGAACGGGCAGTGAATATTCAAAGTGAGCCGTTTCCCCAGGTACTGCACTTTCAAAGCGAGTGGTATGCCAGGCACTGCCCATTGAATGAGATCCCTCGCCTGACTGTTCCCTGATTACCCGTTTTCGCTTTGAATGCCCTCCATTATGGGGTTAGTCACCTTAATACGATCTCAACCGGGGAGGGATGACATGCATGCATTTGGAGGTTTTGGGGTGAGGCCGCGGCGAGAGACGGACCTCCAAAAAAGGATAATTCTTAAACTCGCCGCGGCCTCACCCCCACTTTCCACCTCCGGCGATGTCATCCCGCATACCGGCTGACCGGGCATTACAGAGCAATCAAAGTCAACAGACGATCAGGGGGGAAAAAAAGTTCAAAAACCATGGGATGCGGGATCTCATGAACGGGCAGTGAATATTCAAAGGGAGCCGTTTCCCATGCTTTAGGGAAAGCCAAAAATTATATAACCTTTTTTGTTGATCGATTAAATCAATTTTTTTAATTTTATATTCAATATGTCTGTTAGCGCTGCACTTTTAAAAAGTCTTAAAAAATGGATATCAGGTCTTATTTTGTTTATATTTTAACCAATCTGCATAACAATGTACTTTATACCGGAGTAACCAATGATCTTGAGAGAAGGGTTTTCGAACATAAGCATAAAATATACAAAGGATTCACATCCAGATATAATGTCAATAAACTCGTCTATTACGAAATCTTCGACATGATAGAAGCTGCTATCTCAAGAGAAAAACAGATAAAACGGTATACAAGGTCCCGGAAGCAGGAAATAATAACTGAATTCAATTATGAATGGGAAGACCTATTTAAAAATGGCAGAATTTTACGACCTCATAAAAAAGATTGCAAATCAGATAATTAAGGATTATTGTCATTTGATTCAGGTACATTCTGATTACCTTGGTGCCATCAGGTTGGGATGAAGCAGGGTGGAATAAATCAATTAAATCGGACTTACAGAGATTTTGGAATTTATATCCAAAATTTCCGATCCTCTTTTAAAAATATGCATATTTTTGATTCATGCAACCATATATTCTGTCTGTTAACGATTAATGAAACATTCATGAAAACACGTTCCGGACTTCTTATCCTGGTACTGACCGCTGTACTTGCAACTCTTTCGCCTGATGCGGACTGCCAGTACCGCGATCACGGCCAGACCGCCATAGTGGTCAAACGCCTGGCCGCTGAATATCCTGCCCTGTGTACATCCAGGTCTCTTGCCCGGACTGCCGGAGGGAAGGACATCTGGCTTTTAACAATCGGCACAGGCGACAGGGACAATAAACCCGGTATTGCTGTCGTCGGCGGAATCGACGGTAAATATATACTTGGAAGAGAACTGGCCCTGGGATTCGCTGAAAAACTTCTTGCCGGATCAGGGGATAAAAACACCCTCGATCTGCTTGAAAAGGTTACTTTCTACGTTTTTCCCGATGTCAGTCCCGATGCATCAGCCCAATATTTCTCAGGACTTAAATACGAAAGGAGTCAGAATACAAGAACCACCGATGAAGACAGGGACTTCCTTTATGATGAGGATCCCTGCGAAGACCTGAACGGGGACGGAGTAATTACCCTTCTTCGCGTTGAGGATCCGGCAGGTAAATATATTGAATACGAAGAAGATAACAGAGTGATTGTAATTGCCGAAACTGAAAAGGGAAAGGTTGGCCGGTATTCTGTCTTCACCGAGGGAACCGACAACGATAAGGACGGAAAATTCAATGAAGACGGAGCCGGCGGTGTCAGCTTCAACCGTAACCTAACTTACAACTATGAGCAGTTCGGACCAAACTCTGGCCTTTATCCCGTATCCGAACCAGAAACACGGGCAGTCGTCGATTTTCTTTACGACAGATTCAATATTTACACTGTAGTTGCCTTTGGTCCGCAGGACAACCTGGCCGAACCCATGAAGGCCCGGGAAAAGCCTGATAATCAGCCCCAACAGGAAAACGTCCCGCAGGAATCGGATAGAATGGAAAGAGGACCCATGACATCTATCCTGAAATCAGATGAGACTGTAAATAAACTCGTTTCGGACAAATACCGTGAGATAACAGGACTTAAGGGCACACCCCCTGCCGTTAAGGAACCCGGCAGTTTTACCGACTGGGCTTATTTTCACTACGGCAGGTACTGTTTCAGCACACCGGGCTGGTGGATTAATGTTGAAAAAGGAAAAAACGTCGAAGCTGAATTACTGAAATTTGCTGAAAACAATAAGCTGGAAGATGTGTTCGTGCCATGGAAGGAAATTGTTAACCCCGACTTCCCGGATAAAAAAGCAGAGGTGGGCGGTATTAAGCCATTTGTATTGCTCAACCCTCCGGCTGACTCTGTCGGTTCACTGATTGAGCTGCATTACAAATTCATTAAAGAAATATCGGCCATGCACCCGGAACTTGAATTCCTTGATATAAAACAAGAAAATGCAGGCAGTAACATATTCAGGCTGACACTTAAAGTGCATAATAAAGGCCTCTTTGCCACCACCACAGAGGCAGGAGAACCAAACATCTGGACAAGGGTGATGAGACTGTCGGTGGAGCCATCGGCCGGACAGACAATCATAAGCGGTCAGAAAGTGCAAAGGATCGGAAGACTTGCCGGAGATGAATCTGCAGAATTCAGCTGGCTCATCTCGGGAAAGGGAAAGGTCAGAATTGTTGCCGGAGCAGCAAATACGGGACAGGCAAGCACATCAGTCGAATTAAGATAACATCAAACGGTTACTGGGATGAAAGTATACAGCAAAATATTGATCACTCTTGGGATTATCTGCCTTGGCATCCCTGCCAGGCCGCAGAATGCAGATCTTTTTTTCAAGGCTTCCGGATCGCCGGCAAATCCGAAGGTGCAGGCCTCATGGAACAAATATTACACCTACGACGGAATAACAGACCTTTGCCGCCGGCTTGCAAAAGAGTATCCCGACCTTGTAACTCTTGAATCAGCCGGGAAATCACATCAGGGAAGAGATATCCATGCACTTACAATCACCGACCGGAAGGCAGGTGACCCCGGAAGCAAGCCCGGTTTCTACATCGACGGCAACATCCACTCAAATGAGATACAGGGAACAGAAATGGCGCTTTACACAGCCTGGTACCTGTGCGAGATGTATGATGAGAACAGGTTCATAAAAGAGCTTCTGAAGGACAAGACGTTCTATATCCTGCCTACAATCAATCCCGATGCACGCCAGTATTTCATGGATAATCCGAATACCCAGCATTCACCCCGGTCGGGACTTGTTCCTATGGACAACGACCGCGACGGTCTTTATGATGAGGACGGATACGACGATCTTAACAACGACGGAGTGATCAGCATGATGCGAAGAAAGAGCCCCTACGGGACGTACCGTACCGATCCGCTCGATCCAAGGAAGATGATCAGGACAGAACAGGGCGAAAAGGGAGAATATGAGTTCCTCGGCCAGGAAGGAATCGACAACGACGGCGACGGGCAGGTCAATGAGGACGGACCCGGAGGTTATGATCCGAACCGCGATTACGGATTCAACTGGGAACCGGCTTACATCCAGAGCGGTGCAGGGAAGTATCCCTTCTCCTTCCCTGAAAACCAGGCTGTGAGGGATTTTGGATTCCGGCACAGGAACATCACGGGATCGCAATCGTTCCACAACTACGGCGGACTTATATTAAGGGGGCCGTCGATCCAGGGAGGCGGAGCTGAGATCTTCTCAAGGGCTGATGATGCAGTACTAAACGCAATAGGAAAAAAAGGAGAAATGATCATTCCAGGTTACAAGTTTATTACGCTCTGGAAAGACATGTACACTGTGTATGGCGGGGAGCTCGACTGGTGGTACGGAGCGATAGGAAGCTATGTCTTCTCTAATGAACTCTGGAATGAAACAATGATGTTCAACGACACATCCAGAGTCGATCCTTATGAATTTGACAGGCTTTTGCTTTTTGAAGACGCCTTCATGCCATGGCAGGAGGTCGATCATCCCGACTACGGGAAGGTAGAGGTCGGGGGATTCAATAAAAACTTCGGCCGTACCCATCCGGGATTCCTGCTTGAAAGTGATGCTCACCGGAACGCCGCTTTCTGCATTTACAATGCCTGGGTAACCCCGAAGCTTGAGGTCCGGGATGTGAAAGTGGTTAACCTGGGAGGAGGACTGAAGGAGGTCAGCGCAACAGTTGAAAACAGCCAGATGATGCCTACCCATTCAGGGAATAACCTGAAGTATAAAATTGATCCTCCCGATTATGTATTACTTGAAGGCGGATCGGTAATTGCAGGAATGATTGTAACCGACAAGGACAGAAACCAGAATCAGGAACAGAAAAGGAACCCGCAAAGGCTGGAAATTGAAAACATCCCCGGGTATTCCCACGTGGATGTGAAATGGATAGTAAAGGACGGGAACAGGTTTACTGTTAGGGTCGAAAGCGTAAAGGGAGGAAGAGCTGAGTCACAGTCGGAATAAACAAAAAAGGCCGGCACCCCGCGCCGGCCTTCTAAACAAAAGGAATTAACCTAATATGCCCGGAAGGATATCCTGAAGAAACCAGTTGCCTTTGAAGCATCTACCTGGAACTTCCACTCCCCTGCCTTTTCCTTGTTTTCCTCACCGGACACCGAAAACGACTTCCTCCAATTGAGATTCCCAAACCCGTCTATCATTATATCTGAATACACCTTGCCGTCGGGCATTATAATCCTGATCTTTATCTCACCCTCAGTGCATTCCCCGTTTACAGACATCGATACTGTGCTCGGAAGCTTTACATCCATTGCATACGTACCAGAGAATGAACTGCTCTTAACCGATCTTGAGTATTGCCAGTCGGTCCTTTCACTGTCACCGACCGGATGCTGCCAGTTGAACGGGTCCATCCCGGGAGTCATCATGTACCTGCCTCCATCATACTGCTGCCATTTGAAAGCAGGATTGTCGCTCCAGTTCCTGAAATCCTTTGACATTTCATTGAAGACACCTGCTTCTTCAAGCTTTTCGCGGGCTTCCTTCATGGCTTTGTCAACCTCTTCCCTGAGTTCCTTGTCTGCCCTGTTCATTTCTTCCTGCTGCTTCTTCTGCTCGGCAAAGGCTTTCTTCTGGGCATCAATCTCCTCAGCCATCCTTAACTCCTTCTCCTTTTCCTCCTTGCTTTTGTTCTGTGCCGATACCTGCCCTGAGAACGAAATGAGGCAGATGACAATCAGTCCACCGATAAAAAATCTTGTTGCTTTCATGGCTACCCTGTTTTTCTAATTTCAAATCAAAGATAGTGCCTGATTCTCTGCTGCTATGTTAACACAGGGTTAACACAGGGTTAATGTAGGGCAGTCAAACAGGAAATCGGAATATTTTAAATACTTTTGAGAGGACAACCGGAAGAAAATGAAAAAAAGAAATACAATCCTGCTGCTTGGGATTTTTTCAATAGTCATCCTGATATTGGCCCAGATGATTATAATCAGGGGCCTCTGGAAGCAGAAGGATGAGATGTTCAATCTGCGCTATAAACTCCTGTCTCAGGATGCCATGGAACTGCTCTCGCGGCAGTGGTCCACCGACGGTTTTGACACGGCACGTCTCATAATAAGCAGCAAATCGGAAAAGGTTCTGAAGAAGATGGCGGATAATAAAGTTGATACGCTTTCGGCTTCAGAAAAAAAGGAGCTCTTTGACTATGTTTCCCTTGTACTGAACAAGGAACAGGATCTGTCGATGTTTCTGTCGAGGTATTTTGAGCTCAGGGGTATCGATAAAGACTTCAACAGCAAGATAGTGATCAACCGGTTCGAACTTGTCGACTACGACCGCAGGATACCCGTTTACATAAGCGATGAGTTTGCCAGCCGGATGCTTGCCAGGAATGATACAACCCGGAAAAACGGTCCTCCTCCGATTATGAAAAGACCATTGCAGACAAGGGAAATACTGATTAAAAGATCTGGCAATGAATATGACTTCTACAGGCTTGATTTTGAATACCGTATCGACTTCTCTGATAAATACAAAATCATCCTCAGGGATAGTGCCGCTTCTCTTGCCCTTAGCCTTTTCAGTATAATATTGGTTGTAAGTCTTTTTCTGATCACCTACAAAAACCTGATGGAGGAAAAACGGCTGTCGAACCTGAAAACCGATTTCATAAACAACATGACCCATGAGCTGAAGACTCCCCTGTCGACTATAACCGTGGCGGGCCGAACACTTGAAATGCCGGTTATCAGGTCAAACGATGAGAAGATCCTCGAAACGGCTAAAATGATCGGGAAACAGAGCGTACATCTCAACCAGCTCATTAACATGATCCTTGAAATAAGCATGTGGGAAAGAACCCAGTTCCAGCTCGAGAAGAAAAAGGTCAGGTTCCAGGGCTTTCTTAACGACATTATCGACAGCTTCAAATCGGGAGGCGGGAACGGGGCTTCAATCGCACGTAAATATGATTTCGGGGATCTGGAGGTTGAACTCGACACTGTCTATTTTACAACCATGATCAATAACCTGCTTTCAAATGCTGTAAAATACTGCGATACTGATCCGGTTATAGAAATTGAAGGTTATACCCAGGATAAAAAAGTGTTTGTGAAAGTGGCGGATAACGGGATCGGGATAAGCAAAAACGATCAGAAGCATGTTTTTGACAAGTTCTACAGGGCTTCATCAGGAAACATACACAAATACAAGGGACTGGGACTGGGCCTTTACTATGTAAGAAAGATCGCGGAAGCTCATCAGGGAGATGTAACCCTTAGCAGTAAACCGGGAAAAGGCAGTATATTTACAGTAACAATACCCTATTAAAGAAAAATGCACGCTATGAAGGTTCTAATGGCAGAAGACGACAGGGATTTCGGGAATATCCTTTCCCAGTATATTTCAATAAGCGGATATGATGTGACCCTCGCCCGCGACGGAAAGGAAGCGTGGGAGCTTTTTGAAAAAGAGAAACCCGACCTGTGTGTCCTCGACGTGATGATGCCTGAGATGGACGGATTCACTCTCGGGGAAAAAATCAAGGAATCACGACCGGAGATACCTATTATTTTTCTTACAGCGAAAAGTCTGAAGGAGGATATAGTCAGGGGACTCAAAATCGGCGCCGATGATTATATAACAAAACCTTTCGACCCTGAAGTGCTGATCCTGAGGATCAACAACATTCTTAAAAGGGCTTATGCATCGAGCAACGATGAATTCAAGATCTCTGATACAATTCTTAAATTCAATACACTCGAGCTTGTATCCGGCAGGACAAAGGAGAAGCTGACACTCAAGGAAGCCCAGCTTCTGAAATACTTTATAATCAACAAGAACAAGATACTTGCAAGAGAAGATATCCTGACTGAAATCTGGGGTGAGGACGACTACTTCCTCGGAAGAAGCATGGATGTGTTCATCTCGAGGCTCAGGAAATACATCTCAGAGGATAAGAATATTGATATCCGCACAGTGAGGGGCACCGGTTTTATTCTCGAGGAGAAAAGGCCCGGAGAAGAATTCAATGAGGGAGAATAGTATTAATTCCCAAGCACTTCCTTTACCTTGTCATATAGCGCCTGATCCCTGAGGTTCCTTCCTATTATAACACCGTTCTCATCGAGGAGGAAGTTGGCAGGGATTGCATTTACAGCATACATCTGTGCGGCGGCACTGTTCCAGTACTGAAGGTCTGACACATGTGTCCATGTAAGCTTATCGTCTGCAATTGCCTTAACCCAGTCATCCTTTGTACGGTCGAGCGACACTCCGAAAACATCAAATCCCTTTTTATTGAATTCCTTGTACACCCTTACTACATTAGGATTCTCCTGACGGCAGGGTCCGCACCATGCAGCCCAGAAATCAACAAGAAGCAGTTTTGTTCCGACCTTTGAGTAAAGGCTGACCGGATTTCCTTCCGGATCGTTCAGTGTGAAGTCGGGCGCCTTCTGTCCCGGCTCAACAGTTTTCATCTTTAAAGCCCTCTCCTTGAGTTCCTTTACAAGAGAAGTGCTTGCAACAGCAGTGTCCATGGCATTGATAAGAGATTCGATTTCAGTGCCGCTCATCTCATAAGTCAGTCCGGCAAGTATCTGGGGCGCAGCAAACGAGGCAGGGTTATTAACGACGAAATCCTTCTGCATCTTAGTCATCTCAAGCTGGCCTGCTTCAATCTGTTTTTCAAGCTGTGCAGCTAAGGAAGTGTCACCTTCCTGCTCAGCTATCTGGTACTGATTGTAAATTTCTGTATACTTGTCGTTTAAGGCATTAATTGAATTAACAAGTCCTGAATATTGATCATGAGTCTTTGATCCGGTTATTGATGCTCCATACAGGGAATCAAGTTTTCCGGTGATTGTTATCTCAGCATTCTCAAGATAGAACTGGGTTCTCATCCTGGAATCCTTAACAGCCAGAAGAACCATCTCGGGCTTAGCCACAGGGCCCCCCTTCATTTTGAAGGATCCTTTATAAGCCATTGCCGAATCGAGCGTAACCATACTGCCTGCATCCCTCTTCTGAAGAAGGAACAATACACTGTCGGCTCCTTCGATATTGCCTGTGATTACATATTGTGGTCCTGATGAACATGCACCCATTACGGCTGCTATAACTAACAAACTTAAAATATTCTTCATTTACGGAGGTATTGAATTTGTTTTAAATCCTTTGTTTACAATCTTATGAACTGGCGCAAAGATAAATATAATTGTGAATCGCGCTTATTTTTTGAAATATTTGTCAAGCAGTCTTTCCGCTGCCTGCCAGGAAGTGATAGTGCCCGAGCCGAGTTCTTCTTCTATAGCGGGGATCAGCTGTTTTACCCTTTCGTCGTTGTAAAAGGAGGAACTCAGGCTGTCAGCTATTACATCATGCATCCGTATAACAGATTGCTTCCTGCGCAATTCTTCAAAATGTCCGGTCCTGATTGTGAATTCAATATAATTAGAGATCAGGTTCCAGATTTCCTTAATACCTGTGCCCTCCAGGGCTGAGCAGGTAAGCGCCAGCGGCTTCCAGCCCGACTGGCCTGCCGGGAAGAGTGACAGCGTATTCTGAATCATAATCCTTGATTTTTCAGCCTGCAGGCGGTTCTGACCATCTGCCTTGTTTATAGCAACGGAATCGGCCATCTCCATTATTCCCCTTTTTATACCCTGTATCTCGTCCCCTGCCCCGGTGAGCATCAACAGCAGAAAAAAATCGACCATCGACCGGACGGCAGTCTCCGACTGACCGACTCCCACAGTTTCAACTATTATTGTGTCAAAACCTGCTGCCTCACAAAGGATTATCGTCTCCCTTGTCTTTCTTGCAACCCCGCCCAGGGTTCCTGCCGACGGGGATGGCCTGATAAAGGCATCCTTACAATTGGCAAGCCTTTCCATCCTTGTCTTGTCGCCGAGAATGCTTCCTTTCGACTGCTGACTGCTCGGATCGATAGCCAGAACTGCAACTTTTCGTCCCAGAGAAACGGCATAAAGGCCGAATGTTTCAATGAATGTACTCTTTCCTGCCCCGGGAACGCCGGTTATACCTATTCTTACCGACCCTGAACTATGGGGAAGGCATTTTTCAATTATCGACCTGGCTGTCTTGTTATGATCGGCAAGCGAACTCTCGATAAGTGTAATAGCCTGACTCAGAATGGCTCTGTTGCCATCCAGAATACCTGCCACAAATTCATTAACTGAATACTTCTTTCTTTTTTTCCTTTTTCCCGATGCGAATACATCAGGATTGACGCTGGGAGGCTGAGTAACACCCTCCCGGACCTTAAGGGATTTCACTTCTTAGCTATCTCCTGGTCAACGTCGGCATTTACCATAAGAACCACCTCGGAATTCTTCGGATCGTTCGTATAGACATAGATTGCCTTTGTCGTCTTACCCTTATAGCCGCCTGAGTTGAAAACCGCCTTTATTGATCCGGTTTCACCGGGCTTGATTCCCTGTCCCTGAATGCCCTGCTGTACTGCAGTGCATCCGCACGATGCCTTTATATACCTGATAACAAGATCGCTCTTGCCTCCATTTGTAAATTTGAATTCGACATCGTTTGGAGTCGATCCCGGTATCTTTCCCAGATCGGCAGTCTTTGATTCTATATTGAAAACAGGTGCATTTGCCAGGTCTTCCTTTGAAAGACCCGAGAAATCCTCGACCAGGTTAGCGCTCACTGCATAATAAACCTTATCGTCGACGACATCATTTATTTTCAGTCTGATTATATCGGTAGTATAGCCCCATGCATCCTTTTTTGTAGCATCGTAGGTTCCTTCAATCAGGCCTTTCTGACCCGGTTTCAGAACCTGTGGATTAGCTTTAAGGACAATGTGCGGGGGTACATTATCAAATTCAATTTTTGCAGGCTGCTTTGAAGTGTTTATAACCTGCATCGTCCTTATTTTTTTCTCATTCTTCTTAACATTTGTAAAGGCAAGATGATTGCTCTCAAATCTCACATCACCAACCGGGAAAATAAAAAGCTCTTCCACTGTCTTCTCGCGAGGGACAACTTCACCTTTTATAACAAGAACGGAAACCGCAGGTTTTGAATTTGTGTAGACCGACAGTGTCTTATTGAACTGACCAGGCCTGTTCTGAGGGTCGTAGATAGCTGTGATAAGTCCTGTTCCTTTTGGCGGAATGGGATTCTTCGTCCATTCCGGAGTAGTACAACCGCATGAAGCAACAATGTTCTGAATTACAAGCGGCTGATCGCCGGTGTTCTGAACAATGAAATCAAATTTCTGACGTCCGGCCTCTTCCTTGAATTTTCCGAAATCATGCTCCGAAGCAGACAGCTTCATAACAGGCTGGGCGAATATAACCGCGCCGCTTAATGCCATAATTACAATTAAAAATATTCTCTTCATCTTTATTATGAATTATTTGTTGAACAGATTCAATCAGTATCTGTTATATGCCTTATTAGAACGATCAACAACCAGATTTATTTGAATTTTTCACTTAACATCCTCAACAAAGATCAGACCAAACCGGAATTATGTATCAACATTGCAAAAATAATAAAGTTTGACCGACATATTAAATTTGTTAAAGAATATCTTTAGTTTTGCTGACTGACACAGTCATTTTGGAACAAAATTTGAGGCTGATAAGTCCGTTCCGCGGAATCAGAGTATTAATAATGAGAAATACTTTAAGGCTTGTAACCTGCTTTTTTGCCTGTATTGTCTTCTTCAATGCTGAAGGCCAGTTCTATAATGGCCATCAGATGTCATTCGGCAAGAACAGGGTTCAATACTACGACTATTACTGGTCGTACTACCGCTTTGATGATTTCGACTGCTACTTCAATGAATACGGCCGCGACATAGCACAATTCACTGCCGACTATGCATTGAAGAAGCTTGACGAGATGGAGGATTATTTCGACTACAACCTCGAAAAAAGACTGATATTCGTTATCTATAACAAGAACAACGAATACAGGCAGTCAAACATCGGCCTTGTAACATTCGATGAAGAATCGTACAACACTGGCGGATTCAGCAGGATTATCAAGAATAAGGTGATGCTCTATTATGAGGGCGACCATGTGGCGTATGAGAAACAGATAGCTGCCGCAATTACAGAATCGATAATCAATGAAATGCTGTACAACGCCGATTTCAAGGACAGAATAACAAGCTCTTCGGTGATCTACATGCCTGACTGGTATTTAAAGGGACTCATCAACTATGTTTCGTGGGGATGGGATTACGAAGTCGAGAACAGGGTTAAAGACGGCATAAAATCGGGGAAATACAAAAATATAAACCACCTCGAATTCGATGATGCGGTTTATGCCGGACAGTCATTCTGGAGGTTTATAGGAAGAAAATACGGCGAAACCCTCATCCCTAATATAATCTACCTTACAAAGGTATACAAGAACATCGACGACGGACTTTATTATGCAACAGGTGTGAAGTTCAAGGACCTTCTTGCAGAATGGAAGCAATATTATGTCGAAGAATTTGAAGGAGACAGGAATTTGCCTCCAGATGACGAAAGCATACTTAAAAAGTCAAAAAAGGAGCAGATTTACCAGCAGGTTAAAATCAGTCCCGACAAAAGTTATATAGCTTATGTTACAAACGACTGGGGACGGAAAAGGGTATGGCTTTATAATCAGGCAACCGGAAAAACAAAGGCCATTTTCAGGGCTGAGCCGAAATACGAACATAAGACCGACAATAAATACCCGGTTATAGCATGGCACCCTGCCGGCAGAATTCTTACACTTCTGAATGAAGAAAAAGCCGGGATGGTAATTTATTTTTACCGGACCGATGAGGAGAAGACCGAACAAAGGAACTTCCTGTATTTCGACAAGGTGCTTGATTTCTCTTACTCGCCAGAGGGAACCAGGCTGGCGCTGTCGGCAGTAAAGGACGGGGTCACTGATATTTACATCCACACTGTGGCTTCAGGCACAAATGAACAGATAACTCGCGATGTGGCCGATGACCTCAATCCTGTGTTCATGGGAAATTCTCCCAATACAATATTATTCTCATCCAACAGGCTTTCAGATACACTCACAAACACCGGCGATCCTTTTGAAAAGCTTTCATCGCGCTTCGATCTGTTCACATACGATCTCGACTCCAGGAATAACATCCTGATCCGGCTTTCGGAAGGAGACTATTCAAGCAGATACCAGCCTTCTGAAGGAAGCGGGGGGACAATATCATACATCGGAGACCAGAATGGTATCCTCAACAGGTACACGGCAGTGTTCGACAGTGCGATAAGCTACATTGACACTTCAATGCATTACCGTTACTTCATAAAGTCGGCCCCTTCGACAAACTACGACAGGAACATTCTTAACCAGTCGCTTCCAGCCGGTCAGTTTGGTGAAGTCCTTTTCAAGGACGGAAAATACCTTGTCAGAAAAGGCGCAGGGGATTCAGGGAAGACTATTCCGGATAATGAAATCGTCCTTACAAATTTCAGGAAGGAACAGGACCTCAGGTTTCATAAGGAAGACAGCATAGAGACAATACGGAAATGGCTCATTGCAGAAGACAAGAGGAGAAGGGATACACTGACAAAGCCCTGGTACGAATATTTCGCCGGGAATGAACCGATAAACATCAATCATTATATTTTCGAAAAGGAGAAGCAGAACTACTACGACCTTCAATGGAGGAAAGACTACATGAACATCGACCTCGACACCGGGAAAATTGATATCCCGCTGATCAGGATCTATGAAACATCGTTCTACAACAACTATATTGCAAACCAGATAGACTTCACTTTCCTTAACAACACATACCAGGTTTTCAACGGAGGCGCCGGCTATTACAATCCCGGGGTAAACCTGCTTACAAGATTCGGGATACTCGATCTTTTTGAGGATTACAGGCTGACTGCCGGTGTCAGGTTTGCCGGCGACTTCGACAGCAACGAATATCTTCTGAGCTTTGAAAGTCTCAAGGGTAAGTTCGACAAGCAGTTCATTTTTCACAGGCAGGCATATTTCAGCCAGGATGAAGCGGGATATCTCTACAAGACCCATACGCATAATGCCTACATTACATATGCGATGCCCATAACTCCGGTTCTTGCCCTCAAGGGGACAATGTCGTACAGAAACGACAGGCATGTTGTACTTTCGCTCGATCTGAATTCACTGAACGCCAGAACCCTCACAAGGCACTGGGGCGGGCTTAAGGGAGAGGTCATCTTTGACAATACCCGGAAACGTGCGGTTAACATCTATTTCGGAACAAGGTTCAAGGTATTCGGGGAATATTACAGGCAGATACCTGAGAAAAAATCCGACATGTTTGTCGTTGGCGGCGATTTCAGACATTACATACGCATACACCGCGAACTGATCTGGGCCAACCGCTTTGCCGCCAGTTCTTCATTCGGACCCACAAAACTCGTTTATTACCTGGGCGGAGTCGACAACTGGATGGGATACCTGTTCAACAAGTATGAGATGTTCGACCAGTCAATGCCTGTAAGCCCCGATCAGAATTACGGATTTCAGGCCCTTGCAACAAATATGAGGGGGTTCTCACAGAATATAAGGAACGGGAACAACTTTGCACTTATAAACAGCGAGATCAGATGGCCCTTTGTAAGGTATTTTGCCGGACATCCGCTTAAGTCGAATTTCCTTAACAGCCTCCAGGTTGTTGCTTTCGGTGATATTGGCACAGCCTGGACCGGCCGCGATCCCTGGTCGGGCAATAATTCATGGGATACGGAAACCTATAAAAACGGTCCGGTGTCAGTTGTTCTTGACAGTAACAGGGATCCTATAGTGGCCGGATTCGGCGCCGGGCTCAGAGCCCAGCTGTTTGGGTATTTTATAAGGGCCGACTGGGCCTGGGGCGTTGAAAACCAGTTCATCCTCCCGAAGATATTTTATCTCTCCTTCAGTCTCGATTTCTGATACTGCACACATGTTGTGAGTATGGCATCATCTTTGTATTGTAAGACGAAATAATAACCAAGGAAATAACAAAGATTCTTTTACATTTGAAAAATTTCAGATATGTTTGCAGGATCAATGTTATAATTAACTAAAAAAAGGAATAAAATGGCTTACAAAATTGGTGAAGACTGCACTGCTTGCGGAACCTGCATAGATGAATGCCCGGTTGAAGCAATATCGGAAGGTGAAATCTATAAAATCGATCCGGATGTATGCACCGATTGCGGTTCATGCGCTGAGGTTTGCCCGGTAGAGGCAATTCATCCCGCAGAATAACACTACGCTTCAATTGAAAAGGAGGAAAGCCTGATGGTTTTCCTCCTTTTTTATTTTACAGCCTGCCATCCTCCCGCTTCAGAGCTGTTCATCAGGGAAAAACATTTCAACACGGAGCCGGGGAACGCCATTCATAAACCCGTATCTGCAATCCGTTAACTTACTGTTTTATCCAAACCAGGCCGGATTTATCTTTATTGACGTGAAGTGAAATACCCATTTCGCAGGACAGTAAAAGGAACCGCCATATTCCTTTGGATATTTATTACTTAACTAAACTCTTAGCCATGAGAAAACTTCTCTTGATGTTTCTTGTATTTTGCGGACTTATGCCCTTTGCATGGGCCCAGCAAAAAATCGTTACGGGTACTGTAACCTCCGCCACAGAGGGGGAGGGCGCCTTACCC
>CAZKTX010000007.1:0-47849 GCA_964555805.1 uncultured Rikenellaceae bacterium | reverse complement strand
GTTCGTAAGGCCTGTTTTTGATTTAGTAGCCTCCGGATTCGGAATTGAAGGGATGCCACTGATTGCAGAAACAACCCTGCCTGACCTTTCAATGATAAGCCTGATTGCAGGGATATTCATTTTACTTGTGGTAGCCTTATCACTGTACAGGCATTTCCATCTGAAAAGAGTTAAAGTTAGCAGGGGCCCGACATGGGGATGCGGCTATACTGCTCCTGATCCCAAACAGCAGTACACTTCAACTTCTTATGCATACAACTATAACCATCTGGCAAAACCGGTTATCGGGACAAAAAAAATGATGCCGGAGATAATGGAGGAAGAAATCTTCCCTGAGAAAAGAAGCTTCAGTTCTGCCAGTGATGATGTATTCCAGAAAGTACTAATTGACAAGCCCGTCGGTCTGGTCTCTTCACTTCTCAAAAAGATAGCAGTGATGCAGACGGGGAAGGTTCAGCATTACGTACTGTACGCGTTTGTTTTCATGCTCTTTGTCCTATTGCTCACCTGGCTCAATATTATCTGATATGGCAGGACTGATAATGATATTTATATCGGCAATGTTCTTCCCGGGAATGATACTCCGGACTAAGAGCATCGCATCAGGCCGTAAGGGTCCGGGGATTCTTCAGCCTTTGAGGGATGCAGGAGTTCTTGTCAGGAAAGGCAGCGTATTCAGCACTACGACAGGAATTATTTTCCAGCTTGCCCCTGTGGTTTCACTTGCTTCAGTCATCTGTGCGATTCTGGTGGTGCCATTCGGACATCAGGAGGCACTGATTCACTTCGAAGGCGACTTTATATTTTTTGCCTATATTCTTGCACTGGGACGTTTCTTTATTATAATTGCCGCTCTCGATACTGGCAGCAGCTTTGAAGGAATGGGGGCAAGCCGTGAAGCTTTCTTTTCGATGCTTATCGAACCTGCGTTTTTTATATTAATGGCCACATTCTCAATGTTCACAGGACTCGTTTCCTTTTCGGACATATTCAGCCAATTCTTCATAACCAGTAATCATTATGTGCTTATATTCAGCATAATTGGTTTCTATTTGTTCATCCAGATCGCCTTGATCGAAAACAGCCGTCTGCCGGTCGATGATCCAAAGACCCACCTTGAGCTGACAATGATTCACGAAGTGATGATCCTCGATTACAGCGGATTCGACAAAGCGCTGATCCATATAACCACATGGCTTAAATTTGCCGTGTACGGATCACTTATGTATAATGTTATTGTCCCGGCAGGATGGAACATTTTCCTGCAGATTGCGCTTTTCATTGCCGTTCAGGCTTTGTTTGCGATTATTGTAGGATTTCTTGAATCATTCAGGGCAAGAAATAAAATGAATAAGAATCCGAAGTTCATAATAACTATTTCGGCAATAGCCCTTCTTGCCTTTGTAGTTATTCTGATACTGAACCTGAATATGAACAGTAATTTTTAGTAAGCGATGGTGATTTACCTTATTGTTTTGTTTGCGATAACCCTCATTTATTTTGCCTCGGCCGAACGACTGGTGACTTATATACGTCTCATCGGCATTCAGGGTCTTCTTTTATGCGGGATTGCCTTGTTTGAGCTTACAGAGGTGAACACAGGAAATCTTGTATTCATTATTTCTGAGACCATTATAATAAAGGCAATAGTTATACCTTATCTTCTTAAGCGTATCACAACTGAATCAGGGGTAACAAAGGTTCACAGGCAGGCAATGCCCGGGTTTTATCTTATCATACTGTCAGTTACAGCCCTGCTGGCGAGTCTTATCCTTTCTTTTACGCTGGAGAACCCGTTTGTGAACGTGATTTACATGACGATTGCTTTGTTCAGCCTTTTTACAGGACTGCTGATGATTGTTACCCACAGGCTTATAATTTCCCATCTGACCGGCTTCCTTATAATTGAAAATGCTGTTTTCCTTTTTTCGATCGCAGTTGGAAATGAGATGCCAATGCTTATTAATATCGGAATTCTCCTTGATATTTTTGTGGGGGTGCTTATACTTGGCTTTTTCGGATTGCGCCTTAAGCCCCATACAAATGAACTAACCCTGTTGAAAGACTAACATGCTACTGCTGTTTTTTATATTATCCGTTCTTGTATGTCTGTCGATGTTGTTATTCAGAAGCAAAAGACTTACAAAGATACTTATGACAGGCTATGCAATTATGCATGCAGGGCTGAGCATCTACTCGTTTACAAGGATCGACATTACCGAGCTTGGTTTCTTTACATACACAGGAATAGGAGTTCTTCTCCTTTCTGTACTTTCAATCCTGGCAATTCCCGTTATATATCATGGATTCATTTACACGGCCGGTGATGATGAAAGGAAATTCAATATATATCATGCTTCGCTTGTTGCTCTTATGACCTTTATGACGGGAGCCTACCTGGCGAACGGAATGACAGTGCTGTGGGCATTCGTGGAAGCGACAACCCTGGCCGTCGCATTGCTGATATATCACGACAGGACTGCGGCATCTCTTGAGGCAACCTGGAAATATGTATTTATCTGTTCGGCAGGCATCGCACTTGCTTACCTTGGAATTCTCTTCCTTGGATTCATTTACGGTCGGGAGGATGCGGCCAGCCTGTCATTCTCATCACTTTCTACAATTATAAATCAGGCAAATCCCATGTATCTCAGGATCGCCTTTCTGTTTGTCCTGACTGGTTTCAGTACGAAGATGGGACTTTTTCCAATGCACACTGTAACTATAGATGCTCATTCAGTTGCACCTCCGCCGATAAGCGCCCTGATCTCCACAACACTTATGAATGTGGGCTTTCTGGCGATATTCAGAGTTTATACACTTTTCTCGTCTTCATCGATTTTTCCGTTCATGAACCATGTGCTGATAATAGCCGGACTGCTTTCAATTCTTGTCGCTGCCGGCTATATGCTTAAGGCCAAGCACCTGAAACGCATGCTTGCATATTCAAGCCTCGAGAATATGGGATTGGTTGCAATCGCAATCGGAGTGGGAGGAATAGGGTACTATGCAGGAATCCTGCTGCTCCTGTTGCATTCGCTGGCTAAATCGAGCCTGTTTTTCCAGATGGGTCAGCTGTCGAGGGTACTTCATACATTCAAGCTGGACAATTGCGGGAATTATATGAAGCTCTATCCTGCCGGGGCAATGGTATTGCTTTTGGGAATGGTCTGCATACTTGCGCTTCCTCCGTCCGGACTTTTTATTACCGAATTTCTGATCTTTAAGGGAATGGTCAGTAATAATCAATGGGTTGTCATGATTACGGCTGTTGTGCTTTTAAGTTTTGTGGTTTATGCAATGAGTACTCGAATCATGCATATTTTATATTCAAATCCCCGTGGTGATACAGGACTTCCGGAACCGGGCAAGGTTAACGGGGTTGAGACAATCAGTCAGTTTGTGCTTCTTGGTGTTGTGGTTCTCATGTGCTTTTATCAGCCCTCCTTCCTGTCTGATATGATAAATCATGGGATTAGTCTTTTGCCGAAATGATTAAATAATGAGCGAATTATTTAAAGAGATATCATCCAATCCGTTCACTGTCAGCCTTGATACGATCCCGGTGCTGGATTATGATCTTTTCTGTGATCAGACAGCCCTTATGCTGAAGGATGAATCCTGTCATTGTGTTGCATATTATGCCGTGATGATCCGCGACAGACTGAAGCTTATCAACTGCATTGCAAATGACAGGGATCATAATTTCAGGGTGTTTTCAACCATTCTTCCTGCCGGCGAAGGCCATGTAAGGTCTCTATCAAAGGAAATCCAGCAGCTTCATATATATGAACGTGAGATTCATGAGAATTATGGTGTTGTTTTTGATGGGCATCCATGGCTCAAGCCTGTGAGGTATCCTCACAACAGGGCATCAGCGGATTCAGTGATTGATAACTATCCTTTCTACAGGATAGAAGGAGAGGAGCTTCATGAGGTCGGAGTAGGACCGGTACATGCAGGTGTAATAGAACCAGGACATTTCAGGTTCATCTGCAATGGAGAAAAGGTTCTGCATCTTGAAATACAGCTTGGCTACCAGCACAGGGGTGCGGAGCAGCTGCTTACAGAAGCCGGAAGCGGATTAAAACGTTGTGTGCTATGTGAAAGTATTGCTGGCGATACATCTGTAGGCTACTCACTTGCCTGCGCCGGGATAATTGAATCTTTGGCAGGTATTCAGCCATCGCGGGCAATTCAGATTGAGCGTTGCATTGGACTTGAACTGGAACGGATTGCTGTTCATATCGGCGATACAGCTGCACTTTGCGGTGACGTGGCATACCAGCTTGGCCAGGTTGTATGTGAGGCTCTACGGACTGAAATTATAAACACCACTCAGTTCTGGTGCGGTAACAGGTTTGGAAAAGGCCTTGTCCGTCCGGGCGGTACTAACTATAAACTGAATGCCGGAATTGCTGACAGGATACTTGAGGTGCTTGATGACGTTGGAAAAAGGTTTGCTTCAATTTCCGAAAGGATTTATTCCCTTCAGAGTGTTCTGGGACGGTTTGAGGATATCGGCCAGGTAACCAGGCAGCAGGCGCTTTCAACGGGAGCTGTGGGGATGGCAGCCAGGACATGCGGGATCAGACGTGATATAAGGTTGTCGCATCCGGACAGGATTTACAGGGATTGTTCCTTTGAGCCGGTGGTTCTCGAAACCGGGGATGTGCTTGCTCGAGGGCTGCTCAGGGCTAAGGAAATAAGTGAATCCATAAGACTTATCTCCGGATTCATTGCTGAATGGCGAAAACAGCCTGATGAGCAACCGGTTCCTGTATATGATTGCAGCCTCAGGCCTGACAGTTTCGCACTGTCTCTTACAGAAGGATGGAGAGGTGAGATATGCCATTCTGCAATCACTGACGGGAAAGGAAATATTGTTCATTACAAGGTAAAGGATCCGTCGTTCAATAACTGGATGGCTCTTGCCCTGGCTGTAAGAAACCAGGAGATATCAGATTTTCCTGTCTGTAACAAGAGTTTTAACCTTAGTTACTGCGGAAATGACCTTTAGATGCCTAAAAATGAAAGATGTACAGGGAAGTTAAAATATTACGGCAGCACGGTATCCAGTATGTCAGGGACTTACGGAAACAGCCGGTGTCTGAACTGTTCCGGGGCAGACCAGTTATTTCAGGAGATATTACAGCCACTGAAATAGAAAAGGTCAGTTCAATTTGTCCGGCAGGGGCAATAGATAAGGATAACGGGTCAATCGATCTGGGTCGTTGCGTTTTTTGCCGGGAATGTGAATTCTGTCTTAAGGGAAAGATCCGGTTTACAAATGATTACCGTATGGCGGCCGGAAGGAGGGAAGATCTTGTAGTCTTGCCGGGTACTGATGTTCCTTTGAGGCTGAAAGGGGACGCAATACGGAAGGAAATCAGGAAGATTTACAGGCGTTCGCTTAAGCTGAGGCAGGTATCAGCCGGCGGAGACAATTCGTGTGAGATGGAGCTTAATGCAACTGGCAATGTGAACTTCGACCTGGGGCGTCATGGGATTGAATTTACAGCATCGCCCCGGCATGCCGACGGAATTGTTATAACAGGACCAGTCTCAGCAAATATGGCAGCTGCTCTGAAATTAACATATGAAGCAGTGCCTGATCCGAAGGTAATTATTCTTGTCGGAACTGATGCGATCAGCGGAGGCATGTTTGCTGGTTCGCCTGCTATCGACAGGAGTTTCATAGAAGAACATCACATTGATCTTTTTGTTCCGGGCAACCCGGCCCATCCTCTGACTTTTATCAACGGCATTCTCGATCTTCTTGGAAAGAAATGACAGTCAATATCCGGCGGCCTGGCCATCCTTCCTTGACTCTGAGGCGCCAAACCATACCTTGTTTTTCTCATCCCACATTATAGCCTGATACCCCCCGTAGGAGCCCAGGTTCCACTGGACATTATGTCCCATTGAAATGAGCTTCCTGATCTCTTCCCAGCGGACTCCGCTTTCAAGGTAGAGGATTCCTCCGTCGGTCATCACCTGGCCTGTGGGTTCAGAGGATCCTGTATGGTAAATTCTGGGTGCATCACCTGCCTCCTGGAGGTTCATTTTGAAATCCACAAGGTTCACTATAACCTGGACGTGTCCCTGGGGCTGCATGTCTCCGCCCATAACGCCAAAGCTGATATAGGGTTTGCCGTTTTTTGTGATGAAGCCGGGTATAATTGTATGAAAAGGTCTTTTCCCGGGGGCATATGCATTGGCATGGCCCGGATCGAGGCTGAACATTTCCCCTCTGTCCTGGAGGACAAAGCCCAGTCCCGTCGGGCACATTCCTGAACCCATTCCCCTGTAGTTGCTCTGTATCAGAGAAACCATGTTGCCGTATCTGTCTGCAACGGTAAGATAGATTGTATTACCGGCTTCAATTTTACCTGCGTTGACAACGTTTGCGGCCTTTGCCGGATTGATATGCCTCCTGCGTTCAGCAGCATATTTTTTTGAAATGAGTTGTGAAACCGGTACTTTGCTGTACCTGGGATCGGCATAGAATTTAGCCCTGTCTTCGAATGCAAGCTTTTTGGCCTCAGTGAATGTATGTATATACTCGGCTGATCCGAATCCCATCCTGGCAATGTCGAAACCTTCGAGGATATTCAGCATCTGGAGGGTAGCTATTCCCTGTCCGTTTGGGGGAAGCTCCCAGATGTCATATCCCCTGTATGAAGAACTGGAAGGTTCGATCCATTCCGAATTGTGTCTCGACAGGTCGTCAAATGTGAGGAATCCGCCATGTGATTTCATGAAAGCATCGATAGCTTTGGCAATGCTCCCCCGGTAGAATTCGTTTCTCCCGCCTTTTGCTATCTTTTCAAGGGTGTTTGCAAGATTGGGATTTCTGAATATCTCGCCTTTACCGGGAACCTTTCCGTTAGGCATGTAGGTTTCCTTTATGTTAGGAAACTCACTCAAAGCCCTGAGGTTGCTTTCAAGATAATAAGCTATGACCTCGGTGACGGGGAAACCGTTTCTGGCGTAATTTATTGCAGGTTGGAGAATATCCCTCATCTGTATACGTCCGAACATTTCATGCATTTCAAACCAGCCGTCGACGCAACCGGGAACACTGACGGGAAGAGGGCCGGTAGAGGGTATGGACTGGAGGCCCTGCTTTTTGAAGTATTCCAGTTTGAGCGATCGCGGCGATCTTCCGCTTGCATTAAGCCCGTAAAGTTTTTGTTTTTCAGCGCTCCAGATAATTGCAAACAAATCTCCCCCTATACCGCAACCAGTGGGTTCAACCACTCCGAGTACGGCATTGGCTGCAATAGCAGCATCAATTGCATTGCCGCCCTTCTTGAGAATGTCAAGGGCAGCCTGGGTGGCAAGGGGCTGGCTGGTTGCAGCCATCCCGTTCTGGGCAATTACTTCCGAGCGCGTTGCAAAGTCCCTTCCTGTAACCCTGTCCTGAGCAATTATAATTAACGGTGCAAGAAAAAACACCGATGCCATCAATATCTTTTTAGTCATTTCATTACAGTTTGAGAACTCATACAAAGTTAACACACTATGGGATTATTTTGCCATTGCCTGCTTCTTAAGGTTCCCAGGCATCTTTTCAATCGCGTATCTCAGAGAGGTTCTTGGCATTCCTGTCTTATTCTTCATTATATAATTGAACACATCCTCCTGATTTGCCTGGCTTGCAGCCTTCAGCATCCATCCATAACCCTTCTGAACCATATCGTCAGGGTCCATCAGAAGGATGTCGGCAATTTCAAAGATGTCCTCCCTGAAAAGTCCTTTCCTTGCCGGTATAATGAGTGAGACTGCCGAAGCTCTTTTCACCCATCTTCCCGGATCACGCGCCCACTTCTTAAGAAAGGATACCCTGTCAGGAAACATTTGAACAAGAGTACCGACAGTATGGTTGCAAAGTGTGTCGCAGGTCGCCCAGTTGGACACATAGTTTCTGATCCATTTTTCAAATACAAGGATATCCTCTGGTTTGTACTGCTTGCGTACATAATACGACCAGTTGCAGGCAATGAAGCCTTCCTCCATGAATCCCGATTTCCAGAGGTCCTCGCAAAGTGTAAAAACTTCCTCTTTAGGCCTGTCTTTAATTGTGTCGAACCAGGTTTTCCCGATTTTTCCAACATCAGCTGATTTAAGTCCGTGGAGCTTTACTTCTTCCCTGAAGAATCTCTCTCCCGATTTTTTTGCCAGTTCACTTCCGTTTGAGATCAGTTCCTGCCTGATCCGGCCGATAATTTCATCCATAATAATAGATTTATAATCTACGCGTCAATCATTGCAACACTAAGACTTGCATAATCGCCTACAGATTCTCCGAGTTCTGCAGGGACTATTGTGCAAACGGCAGCAGACGGGGCAAGGGCTTCCTGCCTGACCATCTCAAGGCAGGCCGGTTCGATGAACTGCCTGCAACGTGCGAAAATACTTCCAATAACAATCTTTTCGGGGTTAAGAATATCAATAAGCACAGATATGCCTTTGCCAAGGTATTCCCCCGATATCTCGAGGATTTTGATTGCTGTCTTGTCACCGGCGAATGCTGCTTCAGCCACATCCGCTGCCGAAATTCTGCCTATGTCCTCCGGAGACTTGCAAAATGAAACCTTCTGATTAAGGGCAAATTTTTCACTAACGATCTGACGGGCCAGGATTGCAATTCCTGTTCCGCTGCAGAAGCCCTCGAAGGAACCCATTTTGCCATAAGCTGTCGGGCCGTCCTTTGCAAGACGGACGTGACCGACTTCCCCGGCGAGATCATTGGCTCCCGTATATAGCCTGCCATCGAGGATAAGGCCGGCTCCCATTCCTGTTCCGAAAGTAAGGAATATCATGTTCCTTGTGCCTTTCCCTGCCCCGAATTTCCATTCGGCGAACGCACCAGCATTGGCATCATTCTGAAGATAGACAGGCACTTTGAATTTATCCCTGAAAAGGTCGACAATCGGAATGTCGTCCCATCCGGGCAGATTTGGAGGAGATTGCACTATTCCCTTTCTGCTGTCGAGAGGTCCTGCGCAGCTGATGCCAATTGCTTTCAGGTTCTCAATTCCAAGATTCACCGCTATTTCATTTGCCGTTTTAAGCAAGAGGCTGATTGCATGTCCGGGACCTTTATGGGTTTCTGTGTAAAAACTGGTCTTTTGAAGTATCTTCATGTCCTCGGTTCCGGCAATTACGGCACATTTAGTGCCTCCGATATCAATTCCAAGATAGTAATGGTTCATAGGTTTAGTTATTTCATGTTTTTCCAGAATTTTTCCTCAGATTTTCTCAGTTCTATATTTTTTTTCCTTTCGAGCGAATAATAGAAAAGAATTGAAATCAACCCAACTGCAATAAAGCCAAGGATAAGATACTGCATAATTTCAGAAATCCTTGGATCGGCCTCTGCCACGGGTAATCCGTCGGGGGAAGAACCGGTTATCCTGCTTCCGACTTCGATGCCGAAAATATTTTTCACAAAGAAAAGGCTAAAGAATGTAAGTATGCCTGCAATCACCGGAGTCAGAACCCAGCCAACAGCAATTTCTCCGATTACCCTGAAGTTAATATTCCGGGCTCCCCTGTAAAGTCCTATGCCAATAATGCTTCCTATTACAACCTGTGTGCTCGAAACCGGAACCATAGGTATGGGAGGGAGGCCAATGCCCTGGATAAAGGAGGATAGCGCGGAGGAGGAGAAAATAAACAATACAAGAGCCTGCGACATTACTACAACAAGAGCTGATTCGGACGAGAGCTCCATAATATTATTGCCGACCTGCTCCATGACCCGATGTGAATAGGTTATTATTCCCGCAGCTATTGCAAGACTGCCGATAAGAAAGAGTTGTTGCTGCGACGACAAGGTGAACAGTTTAAGGTCGAGCGGGTGAAGGTCGAAAGCCGGGATGAATACCCCCATTACGTTGGCAATATTATTCGCTCCAAGACTGTAAGCTCCGAAAGCACCAACAACGATGAGGCCAGTTCTTATATAGGATTCAAACCTTACGAGGTGGATTGCCGATTTTCTCTTCAAGGCTTTTAACAGGATGTAAAGGATGACTGCAAAAACTGCTCCCAGTACCGGACCCGAAACCCAGGTTGTAAGAATGCGTGTCAGAGTTCCGGCATCGGTCGGATTTCCAGTAAACAGGTTCCATCCGATTATTGCGCCGACTATCGACTGGGTTGTCGAAACAGGCAGTGAGAATTTTGTCATCATGTAGACGACAATTGCAGCGGCAAGTGCAACAGTGAATGATCCGCCGATTGCATTTACCGAACCAAGACGTCCAAGAGTGTCAGAAGCGCCGGCCCCCTGAACTATTGCTCCGATAATTACAAATACAGAAGCTATTATTGCCGCTTTGCGGAAACTCAGCATTTTTGATCCCACTGCCGAACCGAAGACATTAGCGGCATCATTGGCTCCCAGTGACCACCCGAGGAAAAGACCGCTTGTAAGGAACAGGATAATCATTACATTACGATCTTGATTGCCATTATCGAGAGCATGTCGGCAGCCTTCTGGGCATTATCGGAAATGTTCCCAATATGGTGAATAACATATCTGAGGTGAGCCTTCCGGGCAAGGTCAAGATCATTCATATCGTGAAAGATGATCTTAACTGTATTTCTTATAACCTTGTCGGTCTCACTTTCAAAGTAATAGACCTTAAGAAGTTTTTCCCTCACTGTATGGGGAGATTTAAAGAATGCCCGGGCGGCAGGAATAAGCTCTTCTCCGGCACTGACAGAGGCTTCCATAATGCTTATGAAGTTGTGATGCAGCGAAGGGGGGATTTCGGGTGATTCGATACTGAATTCTGTGAGAGATGATTTTATTGTGTCAATTATTTCATCGAGGACATCAATAAGGGAGCTGACTTCCCCTCTGTGCTGGGGAAGAATCGAATGTGTTATCATCTCATTTTCTATCGATCGCTGAAGTCTGTCGGCATTACTCTCAAGGAGTTCCACTTTCTGTATATGTCTGTTGAAAGATTCCTCATCACCGGCCAGATAAGCCTTTATCCCTTCCCTGAACACGAGCAGGCCCAGATCAATATTATCGAAGAACTCATCAATCTTCAGGATGAGATTTTTAGTGGTTCGGGTGAAAATAGCCATTTCAGTAATCTGTGATTAAACAAATATATGGTTTGCCTTTCAGAATTCAATTATCTTTTCAATTTTAAAGCCCCTCAGGTATTGTTTGAGAATTACCTGTATGTCGCGGTTATCGCCTGAACTCTTGATGCAATCATGGACTGCAGTCAGCCCGAAGCCCATATCGTCGATGCTGAAATATCCGAATCCGGAGTATTTGCCATTGACAACCTTGACTGCACTTTTTTCCCCCTTGTATCTTCCCTTGTCTATAATAAAGAAATTCCGGCGTGTGAAAACGAACTCAGCTTCTGCCTTGCGGGCTCTTTCGTTGTATGATCCGGGAGCCTCTTTCCCGCAGCAAGCCCCTCTGCAAAGACCAACATGATGATGGAAGCAGGGTCCGGTTGTTTCATAAAGCCCGGTCAGCTTCTGACAAAGTTCATATTTTTCGACAAGGAACGACAGCGTCGATCGTGCTTTTTCTTTCCCTGCAAAAACTGCAAGTGGGGGATCATCACTATCGAGCCTGCCGAAACTAAATATCTGGTAGCCTTCACTGTTTGTTGAACTGAATATTCCCCATTGAAAGCCGGTCCGGCGCTGAGCCCTGTTATAAAGCGGCTTATTCTTCTTAATCTCAGCCGACTCGAGCAGCAGGGCAATAAGTTCGCTTCCGGTCACTTCCCAGTCGAGATCTGCGATCATATCCCTCATCTCCATCGATCTGCCGGTTGTGTTGTTTGAAAGATGGGTGCTGACTCTCTGGCGAAGATTCCGGCTTTTCCCGATATAGATTAAGTTACCTTTATCATCATAGAAATAATACACACCCGGTTCTTCAGGGACCATGTCAACCTTTGATACATCAAGGCAGGGATTCAATTTTGAAAGTTTTGTATTTTTAATTATACCCTGGCCCGGTGCACGAATCTGAAGGTCCTTTTCAATCAGAAGCCTGAAAAGCTCTGCAGTTGCAAGCGCATCGCCGGCTGCCCTGTGTCTTCCGTTAATTGCTATCCCGAGATCCCTGCAAATATTTCCAAGGCTGTATGATTTGTGACCGGGAATAAGTTTACGGCTGAGAGTAACAGTATCGAGAAGGTTTCTTCTGAAATTGTATCCCAGCGATTTGAATTCTTCGCGGATGAATGAATAGTCAAATCTGGCATTATGTGCCACAATAGTCCTTCCTTCAGTCATTTCAACAATGGTTCTGGCAACCTCAAAAAATCTGGGAGCTTCCTCCACCATTTCATTTGTAATACCTGTGAGGCTGGTTATAAAATAGGGAATATTCCGTTCCGGATTAATGAGGGTTGAGTACTCACCTGTTATCTTTTCTCCATCGTGCTGAATGATGGCTATTTCGGTGATTTTTTCAATTCTGGAACTTCCTCCCGTGGTCTCAATATCAACAATCGCATACATGAATTGAAAGGTCTCAGACCGCTAATATAATCAGAAATGGCGGCCGTTAGCTTAATGTTTGTATTTTTGAGTTGAAAAATAACCCATGCCATGAACGAAAGTTATGGGAAGAATTTCATTCTGAACGGGGATCTTTATCCGTCGGACCAGTTTGACAATTCGCTTGTCTATGAAGGTGATTCAATTTATGAAGTTATCCGTCTGAGAAGAGGCATTCCGGTCTTTTTTAGTGATCATATCGACCGGCTTGAAATGAGCCTTAAACATCAGCGCAGGAAGGGTCTGGCGGATATGGGGAGATTAAGGAAGGACATTATTCGTCTTGTGAGAACGGAAAGAAGGAAGGATATAAACCTGAAGCTTGTGTTCAATTTCAATGGAGATTCTATAAACTACCTTATGTACTTTATAGAATCTGTTTATCCATCTGGGGAGCAATACAGCAACGGCGTGAAAGGCTTGCTTTTCAATGCTGAGAGGAAGGACCCCGAGTCGAAGGTTATAGATCACAGGCTTCGTTCTTCCATCTTTCAAAAGCTGATACTGGAAGGAGGCTACGAGGCCCTTCTTGTCAATAATGAAGGTAATATTACCGAAGGCAGCCGTTCAAACATCTTTTTTCTCAGAGATAATGTGCTTATCACTGCGCCGGACAATAAAATTCTCGGAGGTATAACCCGTAAATACATTCTTGATATTTGCAAAGAGTACAAAATAAAAGTCGAATATGCCTGCATGCCAGTGAAGTCCCTGGCTGAATGTGATGCTGTGTTCATGACCGGAACATCTCCTGTGGTGTTACAATTCTGTTGCATAGGGGATGTTACATACAAAGTACCGGCGCTGCTGCCCGATTACCTCAGAAAGCTTTACTTGGAAAAGGCTGATGAGAGCTTAAGGAGGTTTGCAGGGGAAACTAAGACACAATGAATAATTTTGTTAACTTTGACGCATTAAAAATCAGTAATTATGCCAAGCGTAAGGAAACTTAAAAAGGATATTGACAGCCTTATTTTCGAGGTGATCTCAGATTGTTTCACATTCGGTACCCTTCATCCGGATGAAAAAGTGGAGGAGGTGTCGGGCGTAATATCAGATGCCGTTACTCTCAGAAACGATCTTATCAAAAGAACCAATAATCCTGCTAAAAGTGATGATCCGAAATCGGTAAGGCTGCATTACAGGCTGATTGAAAAGGATCTTTTCGTAGAAATGGATAAACTTTGCGGCCGGCTCACTGCATTGCACGGGAAGGCAGAGTGAAAAATCTGTAGACAGGATTTCCGCATTTTTTGCAGTTCCCCGTTTCACTGAGGCTCTCAGTCATAATACTGTATCCTGATCTCTTTGTTACAACTGTGCCGCATTTACTGCAAAGGGTGTCCTGTCCGGTTCCGCTATGGGTGTTTCCAATATAAACATATTTAAGGCTTTTTGAGGCTGCTTCACTTAACATTGTAAGTGTTTTCTGAGGTGTTGAAGGATCATCTCTTTTGAACATCGGGAAATATCTGCTCAAGTGGAGAGGAGTTTCGTCACCGAGTTCCCCGGCGATCCATTCAGCCTGAAATTGCATTTCTTTTACCGAATCGTTCTTCCCGGGAATTATAAGAGTCGTTATTTCAAGATGTCTTCCGGCTAAGGAAATTGCTTTGAGGGATTTTTTCACGGGTTCCAGTCCCGCACCGGTAAGCCTTGAGTAAAAATCCTCGTTGAAAGCCTTCAGGTCTATATTGAAAGCATCAATAACTTCAAGTATTTCAATCAGCGGGTCACGGTTGATGTAGCCGTTGCTTACCATAACTGTGAAAAGGCCTTTCTCTTTGATCCTTAATGCAGTATCTCTTACAAACTCGAACCAGATTACCGGTTCGTTATATGTGAAAGCCAGCCCTATGTTGTTGAGCGCTGAAGCCGCTTCAACCGCGAGAAGGCCAGGATCAGTGTTTGGTTTCAGACTGCCGGCTCTTTTCTGTGATATGTTCCAGTTCTGGCAGAAATCACATTTCATATTGCATCCGTAGGAGCCAACTGAAAGAATATTGTATCCGGGGAAAAAGTGGTACAGCGGTTTCTTTTCTACAGGATCATTGGAGCAGCCAGATAACACGCCATATGTTAAAAGTTCAATACTATCGCCGGAGTTTTGCCTAACACCGCAGATACCCCGCTTACCAGGCGCTATCTTGCACAAATGAGGGCATAGCCTGCATTCGATGTAATTGTCATATTTGAGAAACAATGGTTTCATTTCCGGATCTGCCCGATAAATTTACTTCAAATCCGGCGAACCGGTAAGAAAAAGGCTTATTTTTATGGCACATACTCCCAACCAATAAAAAACTGCAATATGGAAAAAAAGAGATCAAAGGCTGCTGTTATTTTAGTGTTATCAGTCTTTCTGTTAGTTCTTCCTGCAATTGTCCGGTCGCAGGACGGACAGGGATGGCAGGCACCGGGGGATGTTGTGGAAAGGCTTTCAAAAAGCCAGCCACAGTACAATTATTATGAAGCAAAGGTTCCCTCTTTTACGTTGCCGGAGTTGCTTGTTACCCTTGAAGGGAAGAAGATTGATAACTCCGATGCCTGGACAAAAATAAGAAGGCCGGAGTTACTTGAGCTTTTTCGTGAGAATGTATATGGAAGGGTACCTGAAACTCCTTACAAAAAGAGCTTCAGAATAGTAAGTGAAAACAGAATTGCAATGGGCGGGGCAGCCACGCTTAAGGAGGTGGACATTGTGATATCATCGGAAGGAAAGTCGCTTACAATCCGGTTGAACTTATTTGTCCCGAACAATGCAGGGAAAAAGGTTCCGGCATTTCTAACAATCAACAACAGAGGAACTGATCAGGCTGATCCTTCACGAAAGATAAAGAATGAATTCTGGCCGGCTGAAGAAATTGTTTCAAGAGGTTATGCAGCTGCAGTCTTCCAGAATTCCGATGTGGATCCGGATAATTTTGATGATTTCAAGGACGGGATTCACGGACTGCTCGACCGCGGCGAACGGAAGGGAGATTCCTGGGGAACAATTGCAGCCTGGGCCTGGGGAGCAAGCCGATGTATGGATTATCTTGTAACCGACAGCGATATAGATGCCGGCAAGGTTGCAGTTCTGGGTCATTCAAGAGGCGGGAAGACAGCGCTTTGGGCAGCTGCTGAGGATCAGAGATTTGCTATGGCTGTAAGCAATGAATCGGGTTGCGGAGGCGCTGCCCTGGCAAGACGGAAATACGGCGAGACAATAGAAACAATCAACAGGGCTTTTCCCCACTGGTTCTGCAGGAATTATGTGCAATGGGGAAACAACGAGGATGCAATGCCTGTCGACATGCACATGCTCCTGGCACTGATTGCTCCGAGGGCTGTTTACGTGACATCGGCGAGCGAGGACCTTTGGGCCGATCCGCGCGGGTCATACCTGTCATTGTATAATTCCTTGCCGGCATTCAGGCTCTTTGACAGCAACACGGAGCTGAACCTGCAGATGCCTCCTCTGAATAAACCGGTAAGCAGTGGCAATACAGGGTATCATGTACGGGATGGTGTTCATAACCTGCTCGTTAAAGACTGGAACTGGATAATGGATATGGCTGACAAGGTATTCAACCGCTGAAAATACAGGCCTCTTAAAACTCCGTGTAGTTAACCATGGCAGAGTTTAAATCTCCTCATTCCTGAACTCCAGCGGGATATTGTTCAGTGAGCAGAATTCTTCAATGCTGCTTTTTACAGGATCAATTAAGTCGGTAAATGTAGTTCCGAATCTTAACAGGAATTTTGTTCCTTCTCTTTGATGGAGAACAATGCTCAACGGGAATACTTCAATTCTCTCTATTTCCGGTGCATTGAAATTCTTTGCCCTGAAAAGCGAATTCTTTTTGATTTTAAGCATATCCCTGCCTATTTCAATGTGTTTTTCCCCTTTACCCAGACCAGAGTTGATCATGTACAGCGAAAAGGCGGAGAGGAACAGAACAGGCAGCAAAGTTGTGTTCCATTTAAAGGAGTCGGGATTTAATATAATCCAGGTTACAGCAAGCAACCCACACACAATTCCGAAGATAAGCTGGAATAATCGTGTCAGCCTGTTACTTTTGTTTACTTCGAGTGAGTAATAATTGTTTTCCATTTCAGATTTATTCCAATTGCCTCAATTACATTAATCCCAAAAATAATGGAAAACTCCGGAGTGTCGGGCTGTTGTTGTTAATATTTATTTCTACATTTAGCCATCAATAAACCCAACAGATGAAGCGGAATTACTACCTTATCTTTCTCATTTTCCTTATATTTTTTGCAATCTCCTTTCTTACAAACATTCTGGGCTCAATAAACCCGAATGTAAGTGACAGTTTCTCACTTACGGGAACGATGACGGGAATGCTTCCCTTTTCTTTCTTTATTGCTTATGGCCTGATGTCAATACCGGCGGGGATGATAATTCAGAAACATGGGGAGAAGAAGAGTCTGACCTTCGCCTGGCTTCTCTCATTCAGCGGAGCTGTCCTTTTTACAGTCTTTCCTGCATATCCTGTCTTTTTGGTTTCGCTCTTCCTTATAGGCTGCGGAATGGCAATAATGCAGGTTGCAATTTATCCTCTTCTGAGAACGGCGGGCGGCGAGCAGCATTTTGCATTCAACTCGGTAATTGCCCAGCTTGTATTTGGCGCTGCCTCATTTCTCAGCCCCTTCGTCTATTCATATCTTGTAATCGGGCTTGGAAATCCGGGTTCAGGCAAGGGATTTCTGTTGAATCTAATAGCTCCGCTTACTCCGGAGTCTCTGCCATGGGTTTCTATATATCTCATATTTACTGTTATAAGCCTGCTTATGGCAGGAATTATACTGGCAACAAGGTTTCCAAAAGTGGAACTTAAGGAAGAAGAGGTTGTGGGCGCCTGGGATACACATCTTGCACTTTTCAGGCAGAAGAAGGTGATCCTTTTCTTCCTGGGGATTTTTTGTTATGTCGGTACTGAGCAGGGAATCGCCAACTGGATATCAGAGTTCCTGAGAACCTATCACGGGCTGACACCCGAGATTGAAGGGGCAAGGGCTGTAGGTCTGTTCTGGGGGCTTATGACAATAGGATGTTTCCTTGGGCTGTTTTTGCTGAAGGTTATGGACAGCAAGATTGTACTGAGATTATTCACAGCTGCGGCTCTGATAATTCTGACTCTTACACTTTTCGGGGGTGTTAGGTTCGCAATTTTCGGATTTCCGGCTCTGGGATTCTGCCTGTCCGTGATGTACGCGATTATCTTTTCACTGGCCCTTAACAGTGTATCCAAATTTCACGGGTCGTTTTCAGGCATTCTGTGCTCCGGGATTGCAGGAGGAGCAATAGTATCGCTTCTGATAGGAAAGCTGAAGGATGTGATCGGACTTCAGGCCGGGATGACGGTGCTTTACATTACCCTGGGCTATATTCTCTTTCTGAGTTTCTGGGCCAGGCCTATCATCTCAAACGCAACAATAGGGAAAAAGAATGAAATCAGCGGGCAGTAGGAGCCCGGCAGAACCAATGAATTGTGTAAGTTATGGGACTCTGATCAGAACATAATTGAATTGCA
Organism: uncultured Rikenellaceae bacterium; assembly: GCA_964555805.1. GTDB lineage: Bacteria > Bacteroidota > Bacteroidia > Bacteroidales > VadinHA17 > LD21. The sequence continues at coordinate 29,748 of CAZKTX010000007.1, read as the reverse complement.
TAAAGGCCCTGATTATTAAAAAAGGTTAAAACAGGATGCTTTGGTTCTCCATATCTAAAATGTAACTAAATTTGAAAGGATATAAGGCATCCCGGCAATTTGATGCACATCAGCGGGAATCCGGTATCGTGATGATCAATAAAACCTAAATCGAATCGTATGAAGAAATCATTTTTCTCAGTTTTAATGCTGTTGCCTTTTGCTTTTTACGCGGCACAGGGTCAGCAGGGCAATGCATCTCAATCGCAGCAGAAACAAGAGTATCCGGCAAGGATGACTCCCCAGATGACGGAGTTCTTTGAGCCTGCGGTGCCGGTTATTCAGCCTGCCGCACAGGTCGGCATGGCGCCATCTGACGCTATTGTTCTTTTTGACGGCTCAGATGTAAACAGGGAATGGGAAGACTCAAGGGGCAATCCGACAAAATGGATTGTGGAGAACGGTGCCCTTGTCTGCGTTAAAGGATCAGGTGTTGTTCAGACCAAGAGGAAATTCAATGATTTCCAGCTTCACATCGAATGGAAGTCGCCTTCTGAAGTAAAGGGTGACGGACAGGGAAGAGGAAACAGCGGGGTCTATCTTCAGAGTCTTTACGAAGTACAGGTACTCGACAGCTACAATAACCCCACCTATGTTCAGGGTCAGGCCGGGAGTCTGTACAAGCAGCATGCACCGCTTGTGAACGCCTGCCGCAAACCGGGGGAATGGCAGAGTTATGATATTATTTACACAGCTCCCCGATTCGGAGAGGACACATTATCGTGGTTCACACCTCCAAGGGTCACGGTGCTCCATAATGGTGTTCTTATACAGAACAACGTTAGTCTGAGAGGCCCTACTCTTTATATTGGCATGCCCGAATATTCAATCAGAAAGCATGGAGCCATGCCACTCGTGCTTCAGGATCACGGAAACCCGGTTGCTTACAGAAATATCTGGATCAGAGAGCTGTAAGACGACTTTTTACCTCCTTCAAAAGTCTTTGGCGGCAACCTGGCCAACTAATGCATTTATTCACTCAGAATTTGCTAATTTTACAAATAAATCCAATCTTAATAACAAACTTAAAATACCTGATGATGAAAGAAAATTCCAAACAGATTACGAGACGCAATTTTCTCGGGACAACCGGAGCTGTTGCTGCAGGACTTACAATTCTGCCCAGTTCTGTTGTCAGCGGATTGGGGCACAAGGCTCCAAGTGACAAGCTGAATATTGCAGTCGTGGGGATCGGGGGCATGGGTAACTCGAACCTGAAGGCTGTTTCTCCGACAGAGAACATTGTTGCTTTGTGCGATGTTGACTGGGGATACTCAAAGGAAGTATTCGCAGCAAATCCAAATGCAAAACCTTACTGGGACTGGCGTAAGATGTATGATGAAATGGGCAAATCGATTGATGCAGTCATAGTTGCCACGGCTGACCATACTCATGCAATCATTGCAGCCACCGGTATGACGCTTGGAAAACATGTTTATGTTCAGAAACCTCTTACTCACACTGTTTATGAGTCAAGGCTCCTCACCAAGCTTGCTGCCAAGCATAAAGTGGCGACACAGATGGGCAACCAGGGATCATCAGGCGAAGGTGTTAACCTTACAGTTGAATGGCTTCAGAACGGCGAGATTGGAGAAGTCAGGAAAGTTGAAGCATTCACTGACAGGCCTATCTGGCCTCAGGGACTTAATGTTCCCAAGGGTGAGTGGGTTCCTGAAACACTCAACTGGGATCTGTTCATCGGTCCGGCTAAGATGCGTCCCTACAACAGCCTTTATACACCATGGAACTGGCGTGGCTGGTGGGACTTTGGAACCGGTGCCCTGGGTGATATGGCTTGTCATATTCTCCATCCCGTGTTTAAGGGTCTGAAGCTTCAGTATCCGATTAAGGCACAGGGTAGTTCAACACTTCTGCTTACAGATTGTGCTCCCAATGCACAGATGGTTAATCTGGTTTATCCTGCCAGACCAACAGCCAAAAAGGCAAAAATGACATATCCCGAAGTTGAAGTAATATGGTATGACGGAGGATTGCAGCCTGCTAAACCAACAGGATGGCCGGCCGGTAAGAATATGAACAATGCCGGAGGAGGGGTTATCTTCCACGGCACAAAAGACAAGCTCATCTGCGGTTGCTACGGAAGGGATCCATGGCTTCTTTCAGGCCGTGTACCTGTTGTTCCCAAAACAGAACGCAGACTTGCCGACGGAGTTACCCATGAAATGGACTGGGTTCGCGCATGCAAGGAATCTCCGGAAACAAGAGTGAAGACCAAATCTGATTTCTCTGAAGCAGGACCGTTCAACGAAATGGTTGTAATGGGTGTTCTCGCAGTCAGGTTGCAGGGACTCAACAAGGAACTTGAATGGGACGGTGAAAAAATGCAGTTTAAGAATATCACCGCTGACGACAAGGTAAGACTTACAATATCTGACAACTTCACAATCGTTGACGGTGATCCGAAGTTTGACAGACCTAATCTTACAATGAATGCACAGGAGTTTGCCAACGAAATGATCAAGCACAACTACCGTGCACCGTGGTCATTGCCTGATATGCCTGTATAGTTTTTTACAAAATTAAATTCCGCGGAGACGGTTATGCCGTCTCCGCTTATTAATAAACAAGAGAAGTATGAAACATTTGACACTAATCTTATCATGTGTTCTGGTTCTGGGGATTGCAGCCTCCTGCGGTTCGAAAGGGAAGAAGGCAGGTACAGAAGCTGCAGCAGCCAAGGAACAGGCACAACCAGCTGCTGAAGAAGGCTGGACTGTATTGTTTGACGGGACATCAACTGCAGGATGGCGTGGTTATAACAAGTCTACATTCCCCCCAAGCGGCTGGGAAATAGTTGACGGAACGCTTCATTGCATTGGTTCAGGTGCCGGTGAAGCCGGCGGTGCCGGTGGTGACATCATTTACGACAAAAAATTCACCAACTTTGAGCTTTCACTTGAATGGAAGCTGGCTCCCGGAGGCAACAGCGGAATCTTTTTCCTTGCACAGGAAGTTCCCGGAGAAGCTATTTATATGTCTTCACCGGAAATGCAGATACTCGACAATGAACGTCATCCTGATGCTCAGCTCGGTGTAAACGGAAACCGCAAGGCAGGTTCGCTTTATGACCTGATTCCTGCTGTGCCGCAGAACACTAAGCCGGCAGGCGAATGGAACAAGGCAGGTATCCTGTGTTATCAGGGAACTGTTGTATTCAAGCAGAATGATGCCAATGTGGTTGAATTCCATCTCTGGACCGATGCATGGAAAAACATGGTGGCTAACTCAAAATTCAAGGATTGGCCAAGATTTGTGGAACCAGCGAAAGAGGGTTATATCGGACTCCAGGACCACGGCAATGATGTCTGGTTCAGGAATATCAAAATCAAGGAGCTGTAATTTGCCAGATACAGTTTTCTGTTTTTAAAAACGGGGAAATCCACATGGATCTCCCCTTTTTTTATGGCTCACCGGTCGCCTGTTGTCCGGCCATAAACTTTAGCGTTTGATCTTGATCAGGGAGTAGGCTCTGGGAGCGTTGGGTCCTGTAATATTAACGATATATACTCCCGGACTAAGTTGACTGGTGTTTATGCTGATCTGGTTTTCTCCGGCTGTTAAAGGTTCCCTTAATGAGATAACCTGCCTGCCGGCAATGTTTGTTACAGTGACCCTGACTGCCCTGTTGGTTTTTGAGTTAATGAATACATTAATACGGTCGGTGAAGGGGTTCGGGAACAGGGTCGCAGACTCACTGACTTCGGTGTTCACAACGCTAATCTTCAGAGTGTCATTGAGAAGATAGTCATCTTCATTTCCGAATCCGTATACTTTAATCTCATAGGTGCCGCTCATATCCAGGTCGGCCCTTCGTTCAAATTCGACAGTGACAGAATCCTGAAAAGGTAATATTTTTTGTTTGAATTGCTGAATCACAGGCTGCCTGTCGTTCACTGTGTAGGCAAGGAAGAAACCGTTTAGAGTGTCCCGGCCAGGGTTAAGAACTTTCACCGAAACAATTTCCTGGCCGTATACATCTTTCTGAAGAGGACTCACAATACGGGCCACTTCAAGATCCCTGCTGATATAATCTACCAGGGAGGCTCGTGAGAAGTCAATAAGATCAATCCATGCACCATCTCCACCCTGAGAAACCGAATTATCTTTTTTAAAGGTCCATTCAAGTACATTAATTCCAGCTTCGACAGGTACTGCAATCCTTTCCCAGCTGGTTTCTCCCGATCTCCTGATTATTTCATTCCCGTTGACTGAGAAATAGAAATAATCATAATTAAGTTCCGAGGAGACTCTTGTGTAAAACTTCACAGTATCGGCTTCCCCGAAGTATGTTCTCATAAGCAGTGAGGAGGATGCATTGTGGCTTATGATTCCCGATCTGGCCGAGATTATGCCGTCGTAGGCATTGGTCTGATTTGTTATCCATGGTCTTTCGCTGAGATTGATCCATGGAAATACCCTGAATGATGATGATTCAAAGCTCTCTCTTACTCTTCCTACCCTGATTACAAAATCCTTGTTTACGATATATGGGGAACAGTCGAGTATCGACCGCAATTTAATGTAATCACCGTACTGAGCAGACTCCGAAAGCTTTGCCAACACAGGGATCTCCGATATGATGCCGAATTGAAGTGTCCCGGATTTCAGGTCGGAATCGATTATTTCGAGTCTTCCACCCACCGGACTGATTAAAAATTGTCCGGAGGTACTGCTGGTCCCGAGGTTTCTGACCTGGAAGACCAGCGTGAAGCTCTCACCGGGCTCGGCAGCAGCATTGTTGTTTCCGAGCAGGGAATCGTCAATTATGCAATTTATGATTTCAAGCCTTGGTGCATGAACCTTAATGTCTATCCTGTATTTCTTTTCGGTAATGTTGTCTTTCAGGGCCAGATCAATAGTAACAATTCCCTGGTCAGGGATGTTCTCATCGAGAGTCAGTTGAAGCGTATTATCGATAGTAACTTCAGATCGTCCGGGTATTGAAGGAATCAGAGCAGTACCGTTGCTGATTGTTATCCATTCCGAATCCGATGAAATGGAAGCCGTCAGGTTAGAAATGCCTTCCATTCCAAGGTTGCCTATCTTAAGCCGCAGGTAGAAAGTCTCACCAAAATCGGCGTTCCCGTTATTATTCCCTGATACATCATTAATTGCTGATGAAGAAAGATTTATATAACCCTTGCTGCTGCTGGCGAAGTAGATTGTCTTTATAACGGGAATCCTGTTCTGACCTGTAATTACAACCAAACACGAATCGGCCGATACAGACGGAAAACTAAGGTCCACAGCTCCCGACGGACTTGCGTATGATGCATCCCAGAGATTTTCGAAATCCGAAATTGCAACATAGGAAAACGGTTCAGCCGTCAATGACCAGGAACTGATGCCGCGCGGCAGAGTGTCGGGAAGGGAAATATCTAATTTCAGCGGAGTCCCTATTATGGGGATAAGACTGGGGTCGCCGATGACAGCATATGTTTCCCAGTAATATTTCTTTTTCAGCGAGGATGTTGCGCTGACAGCAAGGTTGCCTGCGTAGTTAATCTGACCCATATTGATGTACCAGTCGGAAGGAAGTTCTCCATGGGTGTGAAATAACCTGTCGAGGGCTCCAAGTCCGGTCTCAGAGTATTTCGGGTTGTCGTTTGGCGTGCCGGGTCCCACTGCCCATATAAAATCCTCATCCCAGTATGAGTCATTTGTACAACCAATAAATCCTATGGCTCCCTTGCCGCGTGAAACCAGCATTTTGTTTCCGAACGAAGCAGTGTCGTTGAACTGGGCGGTACGGCAGGCATTACTGATTATGAAGGGATACCTGCTAAGGTTTGTGAGGTTTTTAATATCTGGCGATTTTATATCAATGTGAAGCCAGCCGGCCGATGTTCCGTGTCCGGTGTAATTTATAAAGGACGTTCCAAGCGAAATAAGCTTCATTACCGAATCCTTTCTTGTGAATCCGTCGGGATAGTAAAAATGGTATTCGTTAATCCTGTTCGCAGGAGTCAGGTAATTAGTGACGGCATACTTCACCTGTCCGTTCATATAGTTTGAATAGCTTGCATCCTTGCCGGCAAGAGCCATTGCATTGGAATAGAACCTATTTGTGTCGGCGAACATAAATTTCTCATATTCAATGATTTTACCGACAACCGACCGGACAGAAGCTGTGTCTTTTGCGGGAATCCTGCCTACATACATATCGGGAAGGAAGTCGCCGTTGCCGTCAAATTCGCCATAGTACATATCTGTTACATTTCCGGTTCCATAGTACGGGACTTTGGTAACATCACCTATGATAAGAAGGTATTCGGGAGCGTGCCCGTCAGCTTTGGATGAGGTGTAGATACTTGAAATGGATTCCTTTAATTCTGAAAAATGACCGCCTGCCAGTCCAACTCCATAATAAAGAACGTTTACCCTGTATCCCTTCTGTCTTTTCCATTTTAAGAAAGGCTCCAGAACTTTAGTGAAGGATGTATCAGTGACGACTATCATTTCAACAGGCTGATCGGAATAACCCGTAATTATCTCGCCCGGATAATAATTCAGCACCCCTTTGTCAAGAGTATTCGCAAAGAGAGCCGATTCACCTGCCCCCGATGATTTCGAGTAAGCCGGAATGCCTCCTGTCCAGGTGATTTCAATTTTCATTGCCGTTATTACTTCAAGCGAATTGGAGGATGGATCATACTGTACAGGTGAAATTACAAGTGTTGAAAGATCATTATCGCGAAGTCTGCCCACCTTTTCAATCCTGACTGTGTCTCCTTTCAGAAGACCTTTACCCGAGTACAGTTTCCTGTCGATAACAAATCCGGGTTTCTGTGGTGAATCCTGCTTGATTTCACCATGTTGTGCCGGGTAAAGCTTACCCTTTATTTTGTTTCCTGAAGGTGTTATCCTGGTCGACTCTACATCAGTTATCTTAATATTGAATTCAGCTTCGCCTGGAATTGAAATCAGGCGGCTGAACACAGGAAGTTCAGGTTTGCCTGGTTCCTGTGTGGTTGTGTGTCCGGGGGCGGAAAGTCGGAAGAAGGTGCCGTTGTTGTTTGTAATGTTGTCAATAGCAAGCTCAGGCAGGTTGTAATTAATTACAATTGAAGCCTCCCCGGCAACAACAAGCTTGTCCGGCACATTACCGCTGAACCGGTATTTGAAATTGGTTCCTGTCTGTGCCCCTGCAGGGGATGACAATAACTGGAAGCCAACCATCAGACCGGTCAGAATATTTTTCCCTAATTGAAACAATGTTAAACAATTAACACCTTAACCCAAATTCTGGCTGAAAGATATTCAAAATTTCACTACCTTATTAATCAATAAATTCATTTTTGACTAACAGCCACTTGCAACATATTAACAATTTTCAGGTAAATAAGTTTAACGGCACTGTGAATGATGGATTTCAGCCATGCGGATGATTTGTTCAATTATTCGTATCTTGGTATTCCGAATTATTCTGTTTGGTTTAACCTGAAAAAATAAGAAAGCGATGCGACTTTTATCAACTTTAATAATTGCAGCTATGACTGTTCCGAGTTACTCCCAGAATCCGCCTGAAGCCGACAGGATTGTCACTTCAGCCGGCGATGTTGAAATATTCTTCATCGGTCACGGATCGCTCATGTTCCGTTCAGCTGATTATGTGATCCATATTGATCCTGTTAAAAGTTCAGGCAGCTATGATAATCTTCCGAAAGCAGACCTGATACTTGTCACACATGAGCATTATGATCATCTCGACACTGCTCTTATTAATCGTCTTAAGAAGCCATCCACTCTGATGTTCAGCAATGGAGCTGCAGCAGCTGTTGTGCCCTGGGCCCAGGTAATGAAGCCGGGCGATGTGAAATCTGCCGGCAATATAAAGATTGAAGCTGTCTATGCCTATAACATCCTGAATGAACGGTCAAAGGGGAATCCTTTTCATCCCAGGGGAGTTGGCAACGGCTATGTTCTTACAATAGGGGACAAACGATTTTACGTCGCCGGGGATACTGAGAACACTCCTGAGATGAAAGCACTCAAAGGAATTGATGTGGCTTTTCTGCCAATGAACCTTCCTTACACAATGACACCTGAGATGGTTGCCGATGCAGCCAGGTCATTCAAGCCAGGTATACTTTATCCTTATCATTTTGGCGACACTGATACTCAAAAGCTTGTCGATCTGATGAAAGGTACAGGTACTGAAGTCAGAATCAGGAACATGAAATAAGTTAATTGAAACGCCGGGACAGACAAATTAACCAGCGCTACGGGCCTGACGGAGATACTTGCCTTACCGCTACAATATCAAAGAAAATTGCAGTTATGTTCAGAAAAATAGTGCTTTTATTTTCGGCCGGATTCTTTTCGGTTATTACGATTGCCCAGGATGTTATATTTCCTGATCTGAAGGGGTACCGCGTCAGGAAAGACTATCCCGTGTACCGGCCTGAAAACCTTTGGGACTTCATTGACGGTGCAGCTGACAATTATCTTGCATATGGATTTGAAGATCTTCACGTGGCTGAATACAAGAAAGGCAGAGATGTAATAAAGCTTGAGATTTACAGGCACAATGACAATTCAATGGCTTTCGGCATCTATTCGTCAGAACGGTCGCCATCGTTTAATTTCACTGACATCGGAGCTCAGGGGTATCTGACCGGGGGATCCGTCAATTTTCATAAGGGCAGCTATTATGTAAAGCTCAGAACCTTTTCAAAGAAGGAAAAGGTTCTTAAATCAGTTGAGACGCTTGCAAGGCGTGTTGCCTCACTTCTTCCCGGAGACAATTCGCTTCCGCGGGAGCTTTCATTTTTTCCGTCCGCGGGAAAGAAGCCCAATGAGGAGGCATACATACACGAAAACGTACTTGGCCACGGTTTCCTGGGAAAGGCTTTCAGGGCTGCTTATAAGACGGGGCCGGATGAATTTGCAATATATATAACAGATGGCGATTCTCCTGAGGAGGTTGAGAAGCTCGCCCACAATTACATAGTGTCAACAGGAATTGCCACCGCAGATACCGGCGACAGTAAATTCATGATTAATGACGGGTATAATGGAACGATTTTTCTTGCCTGGAAAGATAAGAGGCTTGTTATAATTTCAGGTCTTGCAAAAGATCAGGCCGACATTGCCGACAGGTATTCGTCAGATATCCTTAAGTAAATTGATTATTGAATAAAACTAAGGCTTTTCAGCTTCGAGTATTTCAGAGATCATATTTTTAAGCTGTGAATAGGAGCTTACAACCCTGATGTCCTTATTGTCATCAATTACATTCTGGGGAGGTCTGTAGAGTATTCCGTGTTCCGCTTTCCGGAGCATTGAAATATCATTATAAGAATCACCAAGGGCAATCACTTTGAAATTCAGGTTCTGCAGCGCTTCAACCACCCTTCTTTTCGCCTCGTTCTGGCGAAGGTTGAAATCGGTTATGTTGCCTTCCCTGTCGATAGTCAGATGGTGGCAGAAGAGGACAGGCCATCCCATTTTTTCAAGCAGAGGATCAGCAAACTCCCTGAATGTGTCGGAAACAACTACCATCTGGACCCTGCCGTGAAGCCAGTTTACGAAATCAAGCGCCCCGGGCATGAGTTCAAGGAGGGAGATCACTTTCTGGATGTCGTTTATAGTTATTCCGTGCTGCTTCAGTATCTCAAGCCGCCTCTTCATCAATGCATTGTAATCGCTTATATCGCGGGTTGTAAGCTTGAGTTCCTCTATTCCGGTCCATCTGGCGACATTTATCCAGACTTCAGGAACAAGAACTCCTTCCAGATCACTGCAAAGTATGTACATCTAATGCAAAATTTTTGATTTAATAGTTCTTTATTATGAACTGGTGAAGCAGATCATAATTATTTTCTAAAGATAAAAATTCTTCGCTTTGTGATTCAACCATCCTGAGTGATTCAGGAAGTTCGGGCTCAATATTCAATATAACTTTGATTTCATCACGGAATTTTGCAGGATGAGCAGTTTCTACGGCGAAGCAAAGTTCATTGCAATTTTCGGGGTGTTTTATCAGAAACTCCTGAAGCCCGGCCCATGCTACGGCTCCGTGAGGTTCAAGAACTACTCCGTATTTCGTGTAAAATTCAATTATTGTTTTCCTGGTCTCAGCATCTGTTATGAAGGTTGCAAAAAAATCCCGGTGGAGAGCCTTTATGTCAGGCATTGTGTGAATTACACCTTTTTCGTCCATTCTTCCCCCGTACATAGCAATTATCCTTGCCAGGTTACTCGGATGCCCGACATTCATTGCGCTCGAGATGCAGTTTCTTGAGGGTGAGATCGGTTGGTAGATTTCGTTTTGCAGGAAAAGGGGAACTTCATTGTTCTCATTTGTAGCAATTACAAATCCCCTTACCGGCAATCCCATTTTTTTCGCCAGTATTCCACCTGCAAGATTTCCGAAGTTGCCTGAGGGAACACTGAAGATGCAACTGTCTTCCAGGCTGTTTGCTAGTCGTGACCAGGCATAAAAATAGTAGACCGACTGGGGGATGAGCCGTCCGATGTTGATCGAGTTTGCAGAAGAGAGATTACATTTTGAAAGAGTTTGATCCATGAAGGCTGTTTTGACAAGTCTCTGGCAATCATCAAATTTCCCGTCAATTTCAATAACCCTTATATTTCCGCCAAGGGTTGTCATCTGTTTTCGCTGCAACCCCGTCACTTCTTTGGCGGGATAAAGTATCACTACGTTTATGTTTTCGAGTCCCCTGAAGGCATTGGCAACTGCACTTCCCGTATCGCCTGAAGTTGCTGTAAGAATTGTGATTTTCCTTTTTTCCTTACCCAGGAAATACTGCATCAGCCTTCCCATAAGAAGGGCTGCAAAATCCTTGAATGATGCGGTCGGGCCCTGGTCGAGGCGCATTATATACTGACGGTTTTCTACATGTTCGAGCGGTATTCCAAATGTATATATTGAATTGCAGATTTCCCTGAGTTCCCCGGTTCCGATCTCATCGCCTGTAATTCTTCCGATAATACTTGTTGCCAGTTCGGGATAGGAGAGGGCGGGGAGTTTTTCAAGTTCATCCTGACTGAAAACCGGTAGGTTCACCGGCATGTACAGACCACCGTCGGGCGCAAGTCCTTTCAGAAGCGCTTCCCTGAAAGACGACAACGGTGCCTTCAGATTTGTGGAACTATATAATATATCTGCTTTCAATTAAGGTTTCACACATTAACAACTCTCATTATATCGGCAAAGACACCAGCAGCAGTGACATCTGCACCCGCACCATATCCCTTGATTACCATGGGGAGTTCCTTGTATCTTTCTGTAGTAAGAAGCACGATGTTGTTGCTTCCTTCAAGATTGAAGGTCGGGTGGGTGGAGTCGACTGAGATAAGTCCCACTTCGGCCTTCCCGCCATCCATTGTAGCAAAGAACCTCCATTTCCTGTTCTGCCTTACAAGGTCCTGTCTTTGTTTTTCGAATTCATCGTCAAATTTACTGACTTTCTCATAGAAGTCTGAAAGATTGCCCGCGAAGCACTCTTCGGGAAGAAAATTCTTTACTGCAACGTCTTTCATCTCCAGAGAATAGCCGGCTTCGCGCGACAGGATGAGTATCTTCCTTACAACATCAACTCCGCTCAGGTCGATCCTTGGATCGGGTTCAGAATAGCCTAAGTCCTTGGCCTTTCTTATTGTTAGGCTCAGCGGCATATCGGGGCCGATCGTATTGAATATGAAATTTAGAGTACCCGAAAGTACGGCTTCAATCTTAAGAATCTTGTCGCCGCTTACAACAAGGTCGTTTATCGTTTTTATTATGGGAAGTCCTGCGCCCACAGTAGTTTCGTACATAAATCGCACACCTCTTTCATTTGCCATTGTTTTCAGCATATGATAATAGGAGTAGTCGGAAGCACAGGCAATCTTACTTGCTGTAACAACTGATACATATTTCTCAAGGGCGCTGCCATAGGTTTGTGCTACAACCGCATTGGCAGTGCAATCGACAAAGACTGAGTTTCTGAGATTGAGTTTTGTCATCTGCGCCATGAAAGCATGAATGTCGCTCTTTTCTCCTTCAATGTCGAGATTTTCCCTGCATTTTTCAAGTGAAATCGGCTTTCCGGGGATAAGCATCTTCCTTGAATTAATCAATCCGAGAAGGTTTATGTTAAGATTATGTTCCCTGAGAAGAGTTTGCTGCTGTTTCAACAGCTGCTTCACAAGGCTCGAACCGACAAGTCCCGTGCCTGCAATGAACAGATGCAATTCCTTGTTTTTTGACAGGAAAAAACCATCGTGAATAACGTTAAGTGCCTTTCGCAGGTTGTCGTTTTTGATAACAACCGAAATATTAAGTTCGGAGGAACCCTGTGCAGTGGCTATTACATTTATTCCGTTCCGGCCCAGCGATCTGAAGAGGATTGCCGAGATGCCGGGTGTGTTTTTCATACGTTCGCCAACGATTGCAATGATTGAAAGATCCTTTTCGATCAGTATTTTGAGCTCTTTCCTGAAATTGATCTCTCTTTCAAATTCCTGGTTTATGGCTTCAATAGCCTTTTTTGAATCAGGAGGATTGACAGCGAATGTAATAGAGTATTCGGATGAAGCCTGTGTTATCAATACTATGCTTACGTTTCTTTTCGCAAGAGATCCGAAAAGCCTCATTGATGTACCTGATATCCCGACCATTGAAGGCCCCTGAAGTGTGATTAGATCTATATGGTCGATTGACGATATGCCTTTAATCGGACTCCGGCTGCCGTTTGAAGGCTTGTTGCTTATCATGGTTCCCTTTGCCCCGGGATTATATGAGTTAAGGATCATGACCGGGATAGTTTTTTTGTAAACCGGCCGCAGAGTGGGAGTGTAGATTACTTTAGCCCCGAAGTGCGACAATTCGATAGCTTCGGAATATGTAAGCGATTCAATTGCATAAGCTTTTTCAACTTTTCTGGGATCGGCTGTCATGAAACCGTCTGTGTCGGTCCATATCTCAAGCATGTCGGCATTAATTGCAGCTGCGATTATTGCTGCAGTATAATCCGAGCCGCCTCTTCCCAGGGTTGTCGTTTCGTTTGCTTCGGTGCCTGCAATAAAACCCGGTACAATAATCAGTTTGTTCTTTCTCAGAATTTTTTTTCTGATAAGCGGGTTTGTAACTGCAAAATCGACGTTTGCATTCCCGAAATTGTTGTCTGTCCGGATGATCGCTCTTGAATCAAGGAGAATTGAGTTTTCAAGGAATGCTGCGATAATTGCTGAAGAAGCTCTTTCACCTGCGCTGAGAGCTTTGTCGAGAGAAAACCTGCTTAGTTCCCGCAGAAGAAATAAGCCGCTGAGTGTTTCGCTCAATTCACCGAAAATATCATCAAGATCGGAGAGAGTAGCATCAAGCAGATCTCCCGAAAGCAGTTCTGAACAAACAGTCCGGTGTCGCAGGATAAGTTCATCAAGACGGGTCCGGTAGCCCGGATCGTGACCTGCAGCTGATTCGCTAAGACTTTTAAGTGTGTCTGTAACCCCCTGCAATGCTGAAACCACAATCACTACGGGCAGCGGTTCCGACCCGATGATTTTCTTGACTTCCCTGATCCTTTCAGAATTTGCTACTGAGGATCCTCCGAATTTCAGGACCTTCATACAAAAAATTTAAATGTCTATCGCGATCTTGTTCGAAAATATTAAATCTGTTTATTTCCACCCCCTTACCAACCTTTCCCCTATAATTAATTCCCGCTAGAGGTGGGATTAAATAAAAACAAGTTGCAAAAATAACAAAAATCAGGGATTTACCCTGATTTTGTTACTTTATCAGCTAACAGAGCCTTTTTGTTTACAGTTATTGCATCAGGAATACTTGACGCTTAAAAATAGTAAATACCTCTATTATGGTCTGCTAAGTTGCTGAAGCCCTTTCGAGCCGTTTCAGTATTGAGAATATGAATGCAGCTGACAGCAGGCAGCAAACGATGAACACAAGCCATAATGTGCTGAGCGAGACTTTATCCCACATAAGTGTGCCGACAAAAAGCAGTTTGTTTCCAACAGCTGTTGCCAGAAGCCATCCTCCCTGCATCAGTCCCTGGAAGCGTGACGGGGCCACTTTTGACACGAACGACAATCCCATCGGGCTCAGGAAAAGTTCGGCGACAGTCAGTACAAGGTAACTGCTCATCAGCCAGTAGGGCGATACCCTTGCGCTGTCGGCAGCAGGCATCCCCGACAGTGAAGCCGGAGACGGAGCTCCTATTGAAGCTATCAGAATCAGAACGAATCCGAGTGCGGCAATCACCATCCCGATGCCAATCTTTTTCGGAGTTGATGGTTCGATTCCTTTTTTATTCATCCAGGCGAAGACTCCCATCACGGGAAATGTAAGGGCAACGATGAAAAGAGGGTTGAAAGACTGAAATACCTCCGGTGCAATTGAATTCTGTGGTCCGAATGCATTGAGGTATCTGGTGAGAATCGTCGTGGGATCGAAACCGGTCAGGAAAAAAGCTGCAAACCAAAGCGACACTATGAAGAGTAATCCTCCCAGGAGTTTTGATCTTCCTGTCATGTTCCTATAGAGCAGGATAACGATTCCGGCAATTGAACCAATTACTGCCAGCATTGAAGGCAGGGTGAAGAACAGATTTGTAAACGGACCCACCTGCTTTACTGTGTAATCCCTTGCAAATAAAGTAAGAGTAAGACCATTCTGGTGGAATGACATCCAGAAGAACACAACAACAATGAAAACCAGAATGAGAGATGTTACGCGGGCTCTTTCATCCTTGCTGGATGTCAGGATTATCCATGTGATGAATCCGGCAAACAGGCCAAAGGCGAAGCCGGTTGCCACATCAATCTGCGCTGAAAGCTGAAGCAGGAAAGCTGTAACTCCCATTGCAACCAGGGCTAAAGCTACGGGCATCGGTTTGAAATCGATCTTTTCGGATGCAGGTGTAGTGGCCTTAACCTCCTTGTTTGGAAGCAGACGGTTGAAGATGATGTAAACCAGAAGTGAGATTACCATTGCCACGGCGGCAATTCCGAAAGCATAATTATATCCTTTCGAGAACACTTCAAGGTAACTATGGGCAAAGGCTTGCAGATCGGTGACGGGACCTGACAGGTTAACATTGTTTGCAAGCTGCTGGAAAACTGAAGTATCCGTCAGTGTGCCGTTTATATACTGATGACAAAGCGACGGAATACTGGCGTCGTGGGCAAAACCATTTGTTTTCAGCCACCAGTTTCTCATCCCGTTTGCAGCATAGGGAGCAAAAAAGGCGCCGACGTTTATCCCCATGTAAAATATCATGAAAGCGGTATCCCTCAGCTTCGAATACTTCGGATCATCATACATCTGTCCGACAACCGCCTGAAGGTTCCCCTTGAAGAGCCCGTTACCAAGCGCGATTGTCATCAGTCCGACTATTGTTATTGTGAGTGTCATGCCCGGGACGGCCATGATCACGTAACCTGCGAACATAATTATTATACCGGCAAGTATTACGAGCTTATACTTCTTTGTGGCATCAGCAAGGATACCGCCAAGAAGGGCAAGCGCATAAATGCCGAAATAAAACCAGCTGTAAATACCTCCGGCCTTCTCTGCGGAAAGTCCGAATTTTGCCTGAAGGAAGAGCACCAGGATCGCCATCATTGTGTAAAAGCCGAACCTTTCTCCCATGTTTGAGAAAAAAGCTACAAGCAGACCTTTGGGGTGATTTTTTAGCATATCTGATCAGTTAAAGGTTTAAAATAGTTACAGGTCAGGATGATATTTCTTTCTGTATGATTTCCCGGGTTCCCACGGGGAATCTGAAACGTAGCAAATATATTAATCTTTTTATCATTTGGGTAAAAACCGGTGATAATGTGATTAGCTCAGTAAGCTCCGGGCAGTCACAGGAAAGGTTGAATTTGTGATTTTTACCTCAGCTGCAGGTAACTTTGGGTTTGAATGATTATTTTTGGAATCAAAGGAGAAACACTGACTGCATGAAAATATTCAGCGCCTCGCAGATAAGGGAAATTGACTCGCTGACAATCAGGGAGGAGAATATCCATTCTTCCGATCTTATGGAGCGGGCCTCAGGTCAGCTCTTTAAGTGGATATCATCAAAATTCGACAGATCGCACAGATTCATCGTACTTGCGGGTCCCGGCAACAATGGCGGCGACGGACTTGCCCTGGCCAGGATGCTGTCGTCAAACCGTTATGATGCGGAAGTATATTTTGTCAGGGTATCGGACAGGACGTCTCCTGACTGGAAACACAATTTTGAAAGACTGAAGAATGAAACCAGCATTCCTTTCATTACTCTCGATAGTATTGAGAATTTTCCGGTTACAGGCAATGGAGATATTATTATCGATGCGATTTTCGGTTCTGGACTTACCCGGCCTCCCGATGAAATTGGGGCTGAAGTGATAGAAAGAGTAAACCAATCCGGATGCACGGTGATTTCAGTTGACATTCCTTCAGGATTATTTTGTGATGATAACAGTGCGAACACGCCCGGCACAATTATCAGGGCCGGTTACACCCTGAGTTTTCAGTTCCCGAAGCTCAGTTTCTTGTTTCCTGATACTGCCGTTTTCGCAGGCGAGTGGCATATTCTGCCAATTGGCCTGAGCAGCAATGCTGTAATGAACACACCGACAACTTATGAATATATTGAGGCAAGCAGCATGTTTTCTCTCATCAGAAAACGGTCGAAGTTTGATCACAAGGGAATATACGGACATGGACTCCTGGTTGCAGGATCGCATGGTAAAATGGGAGCTGCTGTTCTTGGAGCACGTGCAGCATTAAGAACAGGCATAGGTCTGCTTACCTGCCACATTCCCGGCTGCGGGTATGAAATCGTGCAGATCAGCGTGCCGGAAGCCATGGTGAGGGTCGACAGCAATCCAACATGCATCACGGGTGTTGGAGAGTATGGTATTTTTGATGCGATAGGGACGGGACCCGGTCTGGGTTCTGATCCGGCCACATCCCGGGCTTTTCTGGAGCTGGTTGACAGTTGTGGAAAGCCGCTTGTAATTGATGCTGATGGCATAAATATTCTTGGACAGTTCAGGGACAATATCCCCAGGCTTCCTGCGGGTACAATTATTACTCCGCACGTTAGGGAGTTTGAAAGGCTTGCCGGAAAGGCTGACGATGGCTTCAGCAGGCTCAGCCAGCAGGTTGAATTTGCTGTAAAACATAAATGCATCGTTGTCCTTAAGGGAGCTTATAGTTCAATTGCGACACCTGAAGGGAAAGTATTCTTTAACAGCACGGGAAACCCAGGGATGGCCACTGCCGGCAGCGGAGATGTTCTGACAGGAATGATCCTGGCGCTTTTGTCGCGGGGATATCAGCCTGCTGATGCTGCAGTTCTGGGAGTCTGGCTGCATGGACTTGCCGGCGACCTGGCAGCTGCCGACAAGGGCCAGGAATCGCTTACTGCTTCCGACATAATTGACAATATATCGCATGCGTTTATTAAATCAGAAGAGAATAATAAATAAATAAAAACTACAATATGCAAAATAAAATGAAATTTACCTGTCTGGCATTATTGGCGATACTTGCTGCTTCATGCGCATCAAACCGCAGTATGAGCAGCTCAAGGAATTCCGTTGTGCCATTATCCGGACGACCGGCTATAACTGAAGGAAGTCTTGTATACGCACTTCCCCTTTCGGTTGTTGATGTCGAGATTGAGGCAGAGCATGTAATAGAGAAACCGGGTCCTTATTCGCGGTATGCAAACGATTTTCTCGGATTGAGGGATGTTATCACAAGCGAAAATGAGTACTGGACTATTACAGGACTTACAATAAACACTCACCAGGAACTTGATCCTGATCAGTTCTACGTGATTAATGCAGGATCAGAGTTCCGGACGAATGTTCTCGCAATGAAAAAGCAAGGCCTGATGCTTGATCTTAATCCTGAGCTTTACAACTCCACAGGTCGCCTGACATTTGGTGATGACAGCAACCTCGACGGGCTGAATGTATATGATCTTGGTTCCGATGAGTATTTCCTCCAGAGGAAGGATACACTTTTCAGAGTTGTGAGCCTCGATACAACATTCATACGTGTGCCATACCTTGTTGAAAAAAAACAGAAGCTTACAATCGATCAGCTCGCTGAAAAGGCTGCAATAAGGCTCATGGAACTGAGGGACGGAAAACATCTTATTCTCACCGGAGAGACAAATCTCTTTCCTCAGGATGCTGCTGCTATTAATGAAATGAATCGTATAGAAAAAGAGTATACTGAACTATTTACCGGTAAAACATTATCATCAAAGCGTAAGTTCAGGTACCAGGTAATTCCGGGAAAAGAAAAGGCAGGAGGAAAGATAACATTATGCAGGTTCTCTGAAGCCACAGGCTTTACTGACCCTGCATCCGGTTCGGGTATTCCTGTTGAAATTGAATTCGTGCCTGAAAGGAAAACGGCAGGATTGAATGTAACGTCTGGAAAAGCAGGATCTTCATCTGCCCAGACGGATAAGTTATATTACAGGGTGCCCGATGTTGTGAATGTAAAAATCTCAGTCGGTACCGATGTGCTTAATTCAACAAGAAAACTCATCTATCAGTTCGGGGAAATAGTCCGTTTGCCGTCAAACTATGTAATTGACAGGTAAAAGCATGCTAAAATGATGTTATAACATTGTTATAACATCATTTTAACAACACAGCAAGTAAGGATTTGTTTTTATTTTCAGGCTACAAGCTGTTCAGGGCTGTTTTAAGAAGGCCGGTTGAATGCTATTCTATTTTCCCTTTGAAGGCTGCTGAAAAATCCTGAAAGCTACTGGTCTCAAATGCCTTATCGGCAAAAAAGCTTAGAAGCATTTCCATTTCCTTTGGCTGGCGGTAGCCAGGGACTGGTGAAACCTGGAATTTGTCACCCTGTTTCGTAAGGAACACAACTGTGGGGTATGAAAGCCGGCCATTCAGAAGGGCAACTGCAAGCTGATGAGCTTTTCCGGCTTGACCGTCATTTGTGAATTTCTGTCCCAGGAATGTGATCTCCTCATTACCCTCAGCATTGAATTTGACCGGATAGAATTTTGTGTTAAGGATTTCGGCAATGACAGGATTAGTGAAAGTATCCTGGTCCATTTTCTTGCACCAGCCACACCAGTCGGTGTAGGCATCAATGAACATCGGTCTGAATGATTGTTTCGAGAGCTGTTCGGCTTCCTGGATAGTATACCATTTTATTCCATTCTGAGCAAAGGCGTTTATTGAAAACACTGTCAATAAAGCCATTATAAAATATTTTCTCATAAGTTCGTTCTGATACTATAAAGATTTTACTTGCATTTTAATTCAATGTTTTTCTCCTGAGTTGCCGGCGAAAAGCGGATTTGCACTAATATAAACGGTAAAACGGGATTTTATGTTCATTTTAACCAGATAAATTCAGGATTAACACAAAAATATTTTTCTACATTTACTGACCCAAAAAACGAATCTACCTTTAAATGGAAACTATTACAAATACTTTGCGCGACTCGAAGGCAGCACGATGGACGGCCCTTGCAGTAGTTGCTTTTACAATGCTATGCGGTTACTGGCTTACCGATGTGATGGCGCCGCTTAAACCCATGCTTGAGAAAGAGCTTTTATGGAACAGTGCGGAATACGGATTTTTTACAAGCGCCTACGGGTGGTTCAATGTGTTCCTCCTGATGCTTATTCTCGGGGGGATCATTCTCGACAAAATGGGTGTAAGGTTTACAGGAATTATGTCGACCACAATAATGGTATTGGGAACCGCTATTAAATTCTGGGCTATTTCAACCCATTCTCTCGACGGACAGACACTTCTTGGAATGAAAGCTCAGGTAGTAGTTGCCGGTCTTGGATTTGCAATTTTTGGAGTCGGGGTTGAAACTGCCGGTATAACTGTTTCGAAGATCATAGTCAAATGGTTCAAGGGAAAGGAGCTGGCACTTGCAATGGGGCTTGAAATGGCCACGGCAAGGATAGGGACAACGATGGCTCTTGTTACTTCAGTTCCGATTGCAAGGGCTTTAGGCGGTGTTTCCAAGCCGATACTTGTTTGTCTGATAATGCTCTGTATTGGGATGATCTCTTTCATCGTCTATACGTTCATGGACAAAAAACTCGACAAATCGATAGCTGATGAGTTGAAACGGAGCGACTCCAATGAAAGCGAAGAATCGTTCAGTATTAAGGATATCCTTAATATAATACGCAACAGGGGATGGTGGTACATTGCACTTTTGTGCGTATTGTTCTACTCTGCAGTCTTCCCCTTCCTTAAGTATGCATCCGACCTTATGGTGAATAAATTCGGTGTTGATCCCGAACTTGCCGGTATTATCCCCGGAATGCTTCCCTTTGGTACAATGATTCTGACACCCCTGTTCGGAAATCTTTATGACCGGAAGGGGAAGGGAGCCTCCATAATGATCCTCGGAGCTCTTCTCCTGATTTTTGTTCATGCAATGTTTTCAATTCCCTTTCTCAGGGCAACTCCGATTGCTATTGTCCTTATTATCATACTTGGAATAGGTTTTTCGCTGGTGCCATCTGCAATGTGGCCGTCGGTGCCGAAGATTATACCAGAGAAGCAGCTTGGGACAGCTTATGCACTTATCTTCTGGGTACAGAATATAGGACTTATGGGTGTTCCTGCTCTTATTGGCTGGGTTCTTAATAAATATTGCATCACCGGGACATACCTGATCGACGGTTCACCGGTACCAAGCTATAACTACACTCTGCCTATGATAATATTTACGAGCTTCGGTGTTATCGCCCTCGTTTTTGCCCTTCTTCTCAAGGCAGAGGATAAGAAAAAAGGATATGGCCTGGAAATGCCTAATATCAAAAAATAAAATTACAGGCTAATAAAAAAAAGGATCACCTTATGAGGCGATCCTTTTTTTTGTATCCGGCTGAACACATTTGTGATTACTCTTCTGCCGGAGCGGATTTTTCAGGCCATCTTAATGAGGATGGACTTAATTGTATCCGAAACATCTTCTTCCTCGTCCACACATCTTTCAAGTATCTCAAGAATCTTATTGTTTTTAAGCAGTTCTGCCGGATCCTTCTCCTGCTCAAACAACTCGGAAACAGCAATAAAATAGTAATCGTCAGCTTTATGCTCAATGTCCTTGATACGATCGCATGCCCGGGTTATCTCATCTTTGTTTGCAGCGGCATCATTGAGGCAATGGATGCAGGTTTTTATTTCTTTGGCACCATCAAGGATCATGCTGGCCATCTCCCCGTATACAGGCAGGAGCTTTTTGGGTCTATAGAGGCAGATCCTCCTTCCGATTCCATTAATTGAATCCACAACGTTGTCGATGTTTGCAGTCAGTTCATGAATGTCTTCCCTGTCAAATGGTGTGATGAAAGACTTGTTGAGCTGGTGGTAGGTAGAGTCGGTAATTTCGTCCCCGATATGTTCCACCTCTTTTATTTTCTGATAAATCCTTTCGTGGTCCGATGGATCAGATGTGGAAAGGAGTTTTATGAGAAGTTCAGCTGCCTCTACAAGGTTGGCAGCATCTCTCTCGAAAAGAGGATAAAAGGAATGGTCTTTCGGAACAAAAAACTTAAGAAACTTATCGATGTTCATATTTTACGATTTTGTGTGATTTCATTAATTTTTAAGGAAGTATCAATTTTAAGAGGAGAAGTACAAGTGCACCGATTGCCCCGGAAACGGGTATCGTAAAGATCCATGCATAGAATATTTTTGTTGTAACACCCCATTTTACAGCCGAAAGGCCTTTGCGTGACCCCACTCCGATAATTGCTCCTGTAATTGTATGGGTTGTGCTGACCGGTATCCCGAAATGGGTAGCGCCGAATAAGGTAAGCGCGCCTGCTGTTTCGGCGCAGAATCCCTCGAAGGGTTTAAGTTTTGTAATCTTTTGCCCCATTGTTTTTACAATTCTCCAGCCCCCGAAGAGAGTTCCGAGTGCAATTGCACTCTGGCATGAAAGAATTACCCATAGGGGAGGCCTGGAAGCGTCTTTTGAAGTCACTCCGTATACTATCAGGGCTATCCATATTATTCCCATTGATTTCTGTGCATCATTTCCTCCATGTCCAAGGCTGAATGCCGCCGCGGAGAGCAGCTGGAGCCGCCTGAAATGCTTGTCCACCCCGAAAGGGCTGTGATTGCGAGCCATATACTGCACAAGGGAGGAGATGAAGAATCCGAATATCATGCCAAGGAGGGGCGAAATCACAATGAAGGCTACAATCTTTACAACACCGCTTGTTACTATTGAGCTTGGGCCGGCGCTGACAAGGGCTGCACCCACCAAACCGCCAACCAGGGTGTGAGAGGAACTGGAGGGCAACCCCCACCACCATGTAAGCAGGTTCCAGGTAATCGCGGCAAGGAGTGCGGCTGCGATTACAGAAAGATCAAGGACATCCGATTCGACAACCCCTTTTCCTATTGTTGCGGCAACCTTGAGCGGGAAAATTGTAAAGGCGATAAAATTAAAAAAAGCCGCCATGGAGACAGCAGCGAGGGGAGAAAGAACTTTGGTGGATACTACAGTTGCTATTGAATTTGCCGAATCATGAAATCCGTTTATGAAGTCAAACACAAGAACCAATCCGACAATAATATACAAAAACGTCATTTGAATTTTGTTTGAGTTAACGATCAGGCTTTACTGTTGGAAATGGCTGGCTTGGAATGATTTACGATCCTTGTTCATAATGTTCTTATATATTGATCAGGTGCCCAAAATTATAAAAATATTATTACTTTTATGAATTAATCATTCTAAAATTTAAAACATAACAATATGAATGACATAAGACAACTTGAGCCAAAGCCGCTGTGGGGCATTTTCCATCAGATTACCCGAATCCCTCGTCCATCAAAGAAGGAGAAGCTTATAGCTGAATACGTGGTCAAATTTGCATCGGAGCACAAGCTTGAAACCATAGTCGACAAGACCGGTAACGTCATTATAAGAAAGCCTGCCACGAAAGGTATGGAAAAGCGGAAAGGGGTAATACTGCAGGCTCATCTCGATATGGTGCCTCAGAAGAACAGCGACAAAAAGCATGATTTTGAGAAAGATCCCATTGAAACAATAATCGATGGCGAATGGGTCAGGGCAAATGGTACAACACTTGGCGCCGACAATGGCATAGGTGTTGCAGCCGCACTGACTGTTCTGGCTTCAAAGGATATTCCTCATGGCCCGCTGGAAGTGCTCTTTACAATAGACGAAGAGACCGGTATGACAGGCGCTTTCGGACTTAAAAAAGGATTGCTTCACGGTGATATTCTTATGAATCTTGATTCAGAGGACGAAGGAGAGCTTTATGTAGGTTGTGCCGGAGGGATCGATGTTGCGGCAGTTAAAAAGTACAGTGAGGTAAAAACTCCTGCAGGGATGGTCGCATATGAGATATTGGCAAAAGGTTTAAAGGGCGGGCATTCGGGCGTCGATATTCCACTTGGAAGGGCCAATTCCAACAAGATAATGTTCAGGTTCCTGATGCAGGCGGAATCCGATTTTAAAATAAGGCTGGCGGAAGCAGCCGGGGGAGATCTTCGGAATGCAATACCGCGTGAATCGCATTCAGTTGTTGTTGTGGCAAAGAAAAGTGCCGCTGAATTCGAGAAGTTTGTTAAGAACTATGAGAAGATGTACCGGAATGAGTTTTCCGACACTGAACCAACTCTGTCATTCAAATGCAGGAAGACAGATCTTCCTGAAAATGTTATGGCAAAGGAAGACCAGTTCAAGATTATCCGGGCGGTGTTCGCCTGTCCGAACGGAGTTCAGAGGATGAGTCAGGCAATGAAAGGCCTTGTTGAAACTTCAAACAATGTTGCAATAGTAAAATGCAGTAAGGGCAAATTCGAAGCCTATAATCTTACAAGAAGCTCTGTTGATTCGTCAAAAGAATCGACAGCATGGAAGATTGCAGCTGTATTTCATCTCATCGATGCAAAGGTGACCCTTTCGGGAAGCTACCCGGGGTGGAAGCCCGATATGGAATCTCCGATTCTGAAAACGATGAGCGGGGTTTACAGGAAACTATACAACAGGACACCCGAAATAAAGGCAATTCATGCCGGGCTCGAATGCGGACTTCTTGGCGGAGTATATCCAAAGCTTGATATGATTTCATTCGGACCGACAATCAGGTACCCTCACAGTCCGGATGAAAAGGTTCAGATTGATTCCGTAGGGAAATTTTTTGATTTTCTGTGTGCCACACTGAAAGAAATACCGGTGAAATAAGAAATAGTTTATTCCACTTTTATTTCGATCAGCAAATCATCCTTCATAACGTTTGTTCCGCTTTTTGCAGGAACACGGATTACGCGGCCGTTAACGGGAGACTGGATCTCATTCTGCATTTTCATGGCTTCGAGAATCAGCAGAGGTTCGCCGCGAAGCACACCTGATCCTTCCCTGACAAGCACATCTATAATCTTTCCGGGCATCGGAGCTTTAATAAGTTCCGGCCCGGCCTTTCCCTCTGAAGTTTTGAGAACCTTCATCCGCTTCATTGAGAAAGGAGTTTCAATAGTGAAAGTATAGCTTATGTCATTGAACAGTATCTCATACCTGTTCTGCCGCGACCTGACTACATTCACCGGGTATTTCCTGTTCTTCCAGAGTATGTAGGTGCCGTACTTGTCGTCGGATTTGAGTTTGACATCATAGCTTCTTTTCCCGATCCTGATTGTATGCTTCAACGGCAGGTTGAATGAAAACCTTCTGTTTTCGGATGAAAGTGCAAAGAGTTTTTTTATTTCAGGTTTATCTTCGTTCATGAACTCTGAGAATTTTAAAACTGATTTATTCTTTTATTCAGCAGCCAGGGGCTCATTTCCCTGCCATTCTCATAATCGGGGCTGACACTTTTTTCGGTGAGGTTTTCATCGACGAACAGTTTTGTTGTCAGCCATGCTGCAAGCATCTCCTCGTATTCGCTGTTCAGATAGTATTTGTCAAGATCCTTTTCAATAAAGGCAGTAGTAAAGGTTCCGTTTATAAATTTTGGATTTCTGACAAGCATTCTGAAGAAGGGGAGAGTAGTTTTTACACCTTTTATCCATACTTTGTCGAGCGCCAGTTTGCATTTTCGTATGGCGTCCTTTCTGTTATTTCCGGTAACTATAAGTTTTGCAATCATAGAATCGTAGCTCGAAACTATTGCCGACCCGGCCCGGACTCCTGTATCTGTCCTTACATAGGATTCAGTGGGAAGAATAAGTTTCTCAATTTTCCCGGGATCGGGGGCAAAGCCTGACTGCACATCTTCTGCGTTGATCCTGCATTCAATAGCCCATCCTTTTATCCTTATATCCTCCTGTTTAAATCCGAGTGTCTCACCGCGGGCAACTCTGATCTGCTGTTCAATAAGATCAATTCCGGTGATCATTTCCGTAACCGGATGTTCAACCTGGATACGGGTGTTCATTTCCATGAAGTAGAAATTCCTTTCGGAATCGAGAAGGAATTCAACGGTCCCGGCTGAGTAGTAACCCACAGTACGGGCAATTCTGACAGCCATGTTACCCATTACATTCCTGAGATCTTCATCAAGGGCGGATGAAGGAGCCTCCTCGAGCAGTTTCTGGTGTTTCCGCTGAATTGAGCACTCCCTTTCGCCCAGATGTACAATGTTGCCCTTAGTGTCGCCAAGTATCTGAAACTCTATGTGCTTTGGATTCTCTATGTACTTTTCAATAAATACTGAAGGATCGTTGAATGCTTTTTCTGCTTCCTTGATTGCAATCAGGAACATTTTCTCCAACTCTTCCGGCTTTCTGACAATCCTCATTCCGCGTCCGCCTCCCCCGGATGCGGCTTTTATGATGACCGGGTAACCAATTTGCCGGGCAACAACCGCGGCTTCTTCCTCATTCCCGATATTCCCATTGCTCCCCATAGCCATAGGTATGCCTTGCTTCATGGCCAACTCACGGGCGATAGTTTTGTTTCCCATCTTATAGATTGCGTCAGGGGAGGGCCCGATGAAAATGATCTTGTTGTCGAGGCACTTCTGGGCGAAGTATGCATTTTCAGCAAGGAATCCGTAACCCGGATGGATTGCATCTGATTTTGTTTCCAGCGCAATTTCAATCAGCCTGCCGATATTGAGAAAAACCGGGATTTCATCAATTTCCGATGTGTTGTCGTAAATCAGGTCAGCAAGCGAAAGATAAAGGGCGTCGGGCTCGGTTGCATTCCTGACAACAACCGTTTCGATGTTCATCTTCCGAGCCGTGTTTATAATCCTTACCGCTATTTCACCGCGGTTTGCTATGAATAATCGCTTGATCTTCATGTTTCAGGTTTTATAAAGGCATATTACCGTGTTTTCGGGCCGGAACCTTCACCCATTTATTGCTGAGGGCGCTGAAGGCTGAGATAATCTTTTTCCTTGTGACGGCAGGATCTATAACCTCATCGATGTATCCCAGTTCATCGGCTATAAAGGGGTTGGCAATTTTATCGCGGTACTTTTTCACAAGTTCCTTCTTAAGTTCGGCAGGATTTTCTGATTCTGCCAGTTCCCTGCGGTACAGAATAGCAACCGCTCCGTCGGGTCCCATAACTGCGATTTCAGCTGTGGGCCAGGCAAAGCTGAAATCACCGCCAAGGCTCTTGCTGTTCATTACAATGAATGCTCCGCCGTACGCTTTTCTCAGGATGACTGTAATCCTTGGGACAGTGGCTTCGCTGTAAGCAAAGAGCAGTTTTGCCCCGTGGCGGATAATACCAGCATGCTCCTGGTCCTTTCCCGGAAGGAACCCCGGGACATCCTCCAGCGTAAGTATCGGAATGTTGAAGGCATCGCAGAACCTTATGAATCTGGCTCCCTTTGTCGATGAGTCTATATCGAGAACCCCTGCAAGCACTTTGGGCTGGTTTGCCACAATCCCAATTGTTTTTCCCTTAAGTCGTGCAAATCCTGTCACCAGATTAGGGGCATAAAGTTCAGCAGTTTCAAAAAAGCTGTTTCTGTCGGCAATCAGATTTATAACATCTTTTACATCATATGCTTTGTTGGGATCGTCTGGGACAATATCGCGAAGCTTTTCATTTATTTCGGGAGTTGTGCCGTCGTCCGGTATCAGGGGCGGATTTTCAACATTATTTGAAGGAAGGTAGGCCAGAAACTTTTTTAAGGCCATTATAGTATTTTCCTCGTCCTCATAAATCATATGGGCAACCCCGCTCTTCCGTCCGTGTACCTCGGCGCCCCCCAGGTCCTCCGATGTGATGTCTTCATTAAGAACTTCCTTTACAACATTTGGCCCGGTAACGAACATGTAGCTCGACCTGTTGACCATAAACACGAAGTCAGCCAGTGCAGGAGAGTAAACCGCCCCACCTGCAGCAGGACCCATTATAACGCAGAGCTGCGGTATTATGCCTGAGGAATTTATTATATTGTGGAATATTGCAGCGTACCCGCTCAGACTGGCTACTCCCTCCTGAATCCTGGCGCCGCCCGAATCCATCAGGCCAATTATAGGTGTGCCCATCTTGAGGGCCATTTCCTGGATCTTGGCAATCTTTTTTGCATGAACATGACCCAGTGAGCCGCCCATTACGGTAAAGTCCTGTGCAAATCCAAAGACAAGCCTGCCGTTAACCTTGCCATGCCCGACAATTACGCCGTCGCCATAGGTGCGTTCGACTTTTCCGAATTCAACGGGCTGGTTTGCCGGAGTGACGAAAGCGTCAATTTCCTCAAATGTGCCTGAGTCAAAAAGGAGGTTTATTCGTTCCCTTGCAGTAAGTTTTCCTTTTGAATGCTGCTTTTCCGCATTTTTCGGGCCATACTGTTTTTTCAGAGCTTCCTGGCGTTCGATGAATGCCTTGTAGTTTTTACCTGACAGATCCATAAATAATCAAATTTACATGATGCCGGCGTGAATAAACGGCCAGACCTACTTTCAACGGCAATTCTGAGGGCTCAAAAATAGCTATAATCAGCTTATTTCCAAATTTATATTTCGAACGGATAATTTGAAGATCTGTTAACTTATTAACAAACAGCAAATTAATGTAGAATGTTTTTCGACTGCAGGACTGTCGGATCTCAGGCCGGTCTGGCGATTATTTCCTGCATTCTCCCATATTGTTCTTCCATACTTTCCACCAGACGCATCTGTGCTCTTGTTCTCTGCAAGTTATGGTGCTTGTGATGGATCTTGTAATAATTATCACCATCGAGGTAATCTGTAAGGAATCTGACAGCCTGAACAAAGGTTATAAGTATCGGAGCAAAAGCAAGGTATTCTTTTTCAACAGGGTTAAGGGTATCTCTTGTTTCGGAGAGATAGCCTTCGGCATAAGCTTTGAAAAGGTTGATGTCCATCCTGATCTTTGACAGGTCAATTTCGTCTTCAGCGGCAACATTGGCAGCTGTCCTTATTGCATCCCCGAAGTCATAGTGAACATAGCCCGGCATAACTGTGTCAAGGTCTATTATACATAATGCCCTGTCATTTTCATCGAGAAGAATATTGTTAAATTTCGTATCGTTGTGTGTTATCCTGAGGGGGATGCTGCCCTCCCTTCCGAGCCGGCGGATGATTGTCATTTTTTCAGCTCTTTCCCGTACGAATTCAATTTCGTTCTTCAGGCCAGCGGCCCTCTTCACTTTGTCGAGGGCAACTGCATTCCCGAACCATTCGAGGCGTTTCTCGGCATTGTGAAAATCGGGTATTGTCTCGTGGAGAGGAGGTTCGGGCATGTCGGCAAGCATGGCCTGGAACCGTCCCACTGCTCTTCCTCCTTCAAAGGCTAAGGCAGGGGAGTCAACGATATCATATGACCGGTGGTCTTTAATGAAGACAAGTAGTCTCCAGTATCTGCCCTCATCGTCGGTAATCCAGCTTTTGCCGTTTCTAGCACGGATCATGTTAACGCATTCCCGTTTCAGGTCAGCACCGGGAATTTTCAGCAACTTGCCCCTGATGTGGCTTGTAACCCTTTCGATATTTTCCTGAAGCTCCGGGATTCTTCTGAAAATATTAGAATTGAGCCGCTGCAGGATATAATCGTCTTTATCCTCTTCCTTTGTGGTTATCAGGAAAGTATCATGAATATGTCCGCTGCCGAAAGCTTCTGCCTTCTCAAATGAACCTTCGGCAAGAAAAGAGCCGAATAATTCCCTGAGGTCAGGCTTCATTTTTCAGTCCTATTTTATAGCCGATAAATGCATAAAACATTATTACAAGGTAACATGGGATGCAGAGCCAGTAAGCAGCCTGGGTGGATGACAGGTCGGCCACTTTACCGTAAAGCAAAGGAATAATGGCTCCACCGGCAATAGCCATAATAAGCATTGCAGAACCTGTTTTTGTGAATTTTCCAAGGCTGTTCAGGGCAAGGGGCCACATTGCCGGCCAAACCAGGGAATTGGCAAATCCCATCAGTGCGACGAACAAAACAGTTACGGGCAGTACGAGTTCCAGGGGTTTGAGAGTCAGGAGATCGATGAAAGGCATCGTAAACACTTTCTCAGCAGGGATAAGTATTGCTCCCAGGGAGAAAATCACTCCGAGAATTGC
Source organism: uncultured Rikenellaceae bacterium (assembly GCA_964555805.1). Lineage (GTDB taxonomy): Bacteria > Bacteroidota > Bacteroidia > Bacteroidales > VadinHA17 > LD21. The sequence goes on along the minus strand of CAZKTX010000007.1, from coordinate 173 downwards.
ACATATCTTGAGCGCATTCCCCTGTTTAAGGTATTTGGGGATCAATATAATGCCAATTACATAACCAATTATCATGAAAACCATCGTAAGGGAAGTGAAGTATTTTGCGGAATCCATAGATATTCCAAGCGATTGTCCGTACCTGATTATAGTATCACCTGCAATTACTTCAA
>CAZKTX010000006.1:45012-48379 GCA_964555805.1 uncultured Rikenellaceae bacterium | reverse complement strand
GGCTTCGTCGAAGTGGCAAAAAACATTGGTTCAATTGGCAGGTTTTTCAGCCTTTGCAAACAGCAGATCAATTCATTCAGTCCCGATGTTGTAATTCTGATCGATTACCCGGGCTTTAATCTTAGAATAGCTGAATTTGCGAAGGAATCGGGATTAAGGGTTTTCTATTATATCTCCCCTAAACTATGGGCATGGAATGAGGGAAGAGTCAGAAAAATCAAGAGGAGTGTCGACAGGTTGTATATAATTTTCCCGTTTGAAGTTGAATTTTACTCAAAGCACGGCGTTAAAGCTATTTATCTTGGTAATCCGCTTCTCGATGAGACCGGAAAGCGACAAAGGGCTCTTCCGCCTGAGGATGATGTACGCCTTTCACTGGAATTGGATAACAGGCCGGTTATCGCCATGCTTGCAGGCAGCAGAAAAAGTGAAGTAACGCAGATACTCCCGGAGATGCTTAAAGCTGTATCTCATTTTCCCGGATACCAGTTCGTTCTGGCAGGGGTGAAAAACCTTCCGGAAGAACTCTACAGGAGTATAATCAGGGATTACCCGGTGACTCTTATAAGGGACAGGACTTACGAGATACTTCACGTGTCGGAAGCTGCGCTTGTGAAATCGGGAACTGCAACCCTCGAGGCTGCCCTTCTTGGGGTTCCGGAGGTTGTATGCTACAAAGGCGACTTTATCTCAATGATTATAGCCTGGTTTGTGATAAAAGTAAAATTCATTTCACTTGTTAACCTTATTGCCGGTTATGAAGCCGTTAAGGAACTGGTCCAGTATTCCCTGAATGAAAAAAACCTTGTCAAAGAACTGGAGGCTGTGTTACCCGGAGGATTAAAAAGGGGAAAGGTGCTGCGCGATTATGCTTTGGTGAAGGAAATACTCGGACCTGAAGGAGCGTCGGAAAGGGTGGCGTCCGACATTGTGGAGGCTTTAGGGCAGCCGGAAAATGAGTGAACTGGCTGGCTGCTTTAATATCAAAGTTTTGATTTTTAAATGTCAAGGATTATTCTGAATATACTTTTGCTTGTTTTCCTTTTGCCTGGTTTGGCGCCGGCACAGGTCATGGTGAGGGTGTTTGCCGACAGGAAACCCTCCTCGGCATCTCTTTCAGTTATAAACGGTAAATTTGAGCTGGATACATACGACGGCTCTCCTGTTGCAATAGAATCAGGCGATCCGGTAATTTTTGCAATGTACGGAGGCAGGGTGGCAGTAAAGCTCAGGAACTCAGTGAGCTTTACCGTGGATTCCCTGATTGTCAGGGGACTGACCGGAAGTGATAATTTTTCGCTCAGGATAAATGGCAGCCCTGGTGAACGGCGTTATTACAGCGGGAGCCTTAAATGCATAGCTGACCTTGGTGTATTTGTATTCACAAATATCTGTGATGCAGAGGAGTATATTGCCGGAGTAGTCAGGACAGAAGGCGGCCCTGGCCGGAGAATTGAATACCTGAAATCACAGGCTCTTCTTGCCAGGACTTACCTTTACGGGCATTCAGGCCGGCATCTGATCGACGGCTACAACCTGTGCGATAACACTCACTGCCAGGCTTTCAACGGCGTTACTTCCGATTCGCTGATACTGAGGGCTGCATCGGAAACACGAGGGCAGGTTATACTTGCAGGAGACAGTACCCTTATGATTTCAGCGTTTCACTCCAACTGCGGGGGAGAAACCTCAACCTCCGATTTTGTCTGGCTCGCAGATCATACCTACCTTAAAAAGGTTACTGATCCATATTGCATAAAATCACCCAACGCTCACTGGAAAAAAACAATCCCACTGGCTGAATGGGAATCTTATCTGAAACGATCAGGATACGTTATTTCCCAAAATCCGGCACGCTCATACAATTTTGTACAGAACACAAGGCATAACGAGTACCGGATTGGTACTTTCTCAATACCTTTTAATAAGATAAGGAATGACCTTAACCTTAAATCATCATTTTTTTCCGTGTCGCGCGAGGGCAGCTCCATTGTTCTCAGCGGAAGGGGATACGGTCACGGTGTGGGTCTGTGCCAGGAGGGAGCAATGGTTATGGCAGCCAGAGGATTTAAGGCAGGGGAAATAATAAAATTCTATTATTCGGACGTTATTATAACTGATGTTAAAAACGCAAAGTCCTTAAAAAATGATTTCTAAAAAAGAATAAGATGTTTGCAATATTCAGAAAGGAGACAGCAGGATTTTTCAGCAGTCTTACAGGTTACATAGTTATAATTGTCTTCCTGCTGATCAATTCGCTGTTTATGTGGGTGCTGCCCGGGCAGTGGAATATTCTCGACAGCGGCTATGCCGGTCTTGATACACTGTTCCTGTTATCGCCCTGGATCTTTTTATTTCTTGTTCCTGCTGTAACGATGAAGATGATTGCAGAAGAGAAGAGGCTGGGAACGATGGAACTGCTGTATTCAAAACCGGTAACCGAGCGCGGAATAGTCTATGGGAAGTACCTTGCTGCAGTTGCACTGGTTTTGCTTGCCATGGTGCCGGGAGTGATTTATTATATCTCGGTTAACCTGCTCGGCGAAACACCGGGAAACCTCGACAAGGGAGGCACAATCGGAGCTTTCATCGGATTGTTCTTCCTTGCTGCAGTTTATGCGTCGGCGGGCCTTTTTGCATCGTCACTCACCGATAATCAGGTTGTTGCGTTCATCGTTGCAGTGCTGATCTCACTCTTTCTTTTCATGGGATTCGATGCGTTTGCGTATCTGCCGGGTTTGAAGAAAATAGATGAACTGGTCATCGGACTCGGCATCAATGAGCATTACAAATCCATGAGCAGGGGAGTGATTGACCTGAGGGATATTGCATATTTCATTGCTGTTGTTATTCTGTTCAATGAGGCCACACGGATGGTGCTTCTGTCGAGAAACCAGGAAAAAAGAAACTGGTTCCGTTTCGGGATTACAGTAGCCGCGGTTGTAGTTGCGGCCGTTGCAGTTTCATTTTTGAGACTCCGGGCCGATCTGACCGAGGACAGGCGCTACACCCTTTCCGAACCTGCAAGGAAGGTCCTTTCAGAAATAAAAAATGACATTTTTATCCAGGTATATCTCGATGGTGAAATGCCCATCCCCTTTAAACGGCTTAAAAGGTCGGTGGGTGAAATGCTGGATGAGTTCAGAATATTCTCCGGGAGAAAAGTTGATTACGATTTCATCAACCCTTCGGAAAGCAATGACCTGGAGAAACGGGAGGCGCTTTACAAGTCGCTGCTTGAAAAGGGACTTAATCCGGTGAATATTCAGGATAGCGACCCCGAGGGAGGATCAAGCCAGAAAATAATTTTTCCGGGGATGATAGTCAACTACAACGGCATTGAAGTGCCAGTCAATTTCCTGAAAAA
>CAZKTX010000006.1:28516-44912 GCA_964555805.1 uncultured Rikenellaceae bacterium | reverse complement strand
GATAAATATTCGGCAGTAGTGATTGCCGGACCGCAGAAGGAATTCAATGAAAACGATAAGTTCGTTCTCGATCAGTATATTATGAACGGAGGCAAGGTGCTCTGGCTTGTCGAGGAAGTGAATGTAAATTCCGACAGCCTTGTGTCGGGCGAGACCGCCGCAATCTACAGACCATTGAATCTTGAGGACCAGTTATTCAGATATGGAATAAGGGTAAATCCACAGATTGTGCAGGATATCGAGTGTGCACGGATCAGGCTTATACTCTCCAGCGGCGGGGTCCGGCAGCAGCCTGTTTCCCTTCCCTGGCTTTATTTTCCTATGCTCACACCATACCCGGGCCACCCGATAACAAGGAACATTAACAGGGTTAAGGGTGAGTTTTCCAACTACATAGATACTGTGGGACTTGATGCGAATATCAGGAAAAGTATCCTGCTTTCAACCTCCGGACTATCACGGACTTTATCACCTCCCTTCATCATAAGCCTCAGGGAAGCCGAGTTGGTTCCGGAGGAAAAGTCATTCAACAGGTCAGGCCTGCCGGTGGCGGTCCTGCTCGAAGGTGTATTCCGGTCAGCTTTCAGGAACCGACCAACAAATAACCTTGTTAAAGATGCAGGTATCAGTGTCAGGGATGAAAGCCTTCCGACGAAAATGATTGTTGTTGCTGACGGGGATATAATAAGAAACGAGGTAAGAAAAACCGGTACCGGTGAAACACCTCTGCCACTGGGACAGGACAAATACACTCTTGAAATGTTTGGCAACAGGGACTTCATTCTCAATTGTCTCAATTACCTTGTAGACGACTACGGCATCATGGAGCTCAGATCAAGGGAGCTCAAGCTAAGACTGCTCGATGCCAACGAGGTAAAAAACAGGAGATTTTTATGGCAGATGATCAACATAGCCGGACCGGTGTTGATCGTCCTGCTTGCCGGTTTCCTTTTCGGGTGGAGGAGAAGAATCAGGTATACAAAATCGTTATGATGAAGCGTAAGTCAGTTCTGTATTTCCTTGTTGCGGCCGTCATTATTTTTCTGATTGTCCTTCTTGTGAGGGACAGAAAACCTTTTGGCGGAAGCAATACCTCGTTTGCAGCATCACCGGCAGACAGGATCACAAGGATTGAGTTTACATCAGGTAATAACACCTTAACCCTCAGGGAAGATGGCGACGAGTGGACCGTAAACGGGAAACAGCCGGCAAGGCGAAGCAGTATTCTTTTCATCACGAGGATACTTACCGAAATGCAGATCAAATCGCCAGTGTCGGATGAATTGTTCAATTCCGGAATCACTGCCATGGGAATCGAGCCCGTAGCAGTGAAAGTCTACGAAAAGAATAAATTGCTAAGTTCTTTCCTGGTCTATAAAACAGCTTCAAACCAGTACGGCAACATAATGAAGCTTAAAACCGGATCCAAACCCTTTATAGTATCAGTTCCTGGCAGCGAAGCAGAGATAGGATCGGCCTTCACTGTAAACGAACTCTTCTGGCAGCCTTATACTGTGTTTGGCCTGCAACCGTCTGAGATCCATTCGGTGACCTTTGAGAATCTTTCAGATACATCATCTTCCTTCATGATAAGATACTCAGGCGGCATTCCTTCACTTTTCGGAAACGACAGGGAACTGACAGGATGGGATACCTCGCGTATTATGAGGTATATTTCCTATTTTGCCCAGGTGCCATTTGAATCATGGGCTATGGAACTGACGGAGGCTGAGAAGGCAGGCTTATCCGGCGGGCAGCCTCTGTACAGGGTCACAGTATTAAGTTCTGAAGGGGAGAGGAGCCTTATAAATCTGTGGAAACGGACGATTACAGAACAGGACTCGGTGAGGGAGGATACCGACAGGATGTGGGCTCAGAAACAGGGAGAAAAGGAGTTTTTTATTGTTAAATATGCAGATATCGATCCCATTATCAAAAAGCGTTCATATTTCATGTCCGGGCAATAATTTGTTTGAGGATAAATGTTTTTTTTTGTAATATTGATAGTTGCGAAATTGCGAAGTAATTAAACCCATTATAATATGAAATTTGTTGTATCCAGCACAGAGTTACTAGGTCATTTGCAGGCCATAAGCAGGGTGATCAGTTCAAAAAACACCTTGCCGATCCTTGATAATTTTCTTTTTAATCTTTCAGGCAATGATCTTGAAATTACGGCATCAGATCTTGAATCGACACTGATTACAAGGATGAAACTCGAGAATGCCACCGGCGACGGTATCATTGCCCTTCCGGCTAGAATATTGCTCGACACCCTCAAGGAATTCTCCGTGCAGCCGCTTTCATTCGACATTAACATGGATACACTTGCCGTGGTAATCACTTCCGAGAACGGAAAATTCAATGTTGTAGGCCAGAACGGAATCGATTTCCCTGCACTCCCGGCAATCAGAAAGGAGAAAAAATTCTCATTCGTAATCAACGCTGACGTTATGCTGGCCGGAATCAACAGGACGCTCTTTGCAACTGCCGACGATGAACTCAGACCGGTGATGGGAGGTATCTTTGTTGAAGCTTCAACCGAAAAGATCACATTTGTTGCGTCGGACGCACATAAGCTTGTAAGATATCAGCGCAGCGACACTCATGCCGACGATAATTCATCTTTCATCCTTCCAAAGAAGCCGGCTTCGCTCCTCAGAAATATCCTGCCGAAGGAAGTTGGAGCAGTCACAGTTGAATTCGACGATAAAAATGCATTCTTCAACCTGAACGACTACAGGGTTGTCTGCAGACTGGTGGAAGGCAATTATCCCAATTACAATTCGGTGATTCCCAAGAATAACCCAAGGAAAGTCACAGTCGACCGTGTCGAATTTTACAACACACTCAGAAGGGTGTCAGTCTTTTCAAACCAGGCAAGCAATCTTGTGAAGCTCCAGCTGAAAGGCAGCCAGATGACGGTTTCAGCACAGGATATCGACTTCTCAATTTCAGCTTACGAAAAGATTAAATGTCAGTATGAAGGCGAGGACCTTGAAATCGGATTCAAATCGGTGTTCCTCCTCGAAATTCTCTCGAATATGGCTTCCCAGGATGTAATGATTGAACTTGCTGACCCCACAAGGGCCGGCCTGTTCCTGCCCGGGGAATCTGAAAATGAAGCGGAAGACCTTCTCATGCTTCTGATGCCAATGATGATAAACGCCTGACAATTGAAACTTAATCTCCGCAGGCCACTGGCCTTTATCGATCTTGAAACAACCGGCATTAATGTTTCAAGCGATCGTATTGTCGAAATATCAGTCCTTAAGATAAACCCGAACGGAAGTGAGGAATGGCTGATATCAAGGATAAACCCTGAGATGCCAATACCTCCCGGTTCAACGGCAATCCATGGAATTACGGATGAGGATGTTGCTGATTCCCCAAAATTCAGGGAGATTGCAAAAAATCTTGCCGCCTTTCTCGAAGGAACTGATCTTGCCGGATTCAATGCAATAAAGTTTGATATTCCGGTTCTTGCAGAAGAGTTTCTGAGAGTGAATATTGATTTCAGCTTCCTCAGGAGGAAATATGTCGATGTCCAGGTTATTTTTCACAGGAAGGAGCAAAGGACGCTATCGGCAGCCTACAAGTTTTATTGCGACAGGGAGCTTGAAAACGCTCACAGCTCGAAAGCCGATACGCAGGCCACCTATGAGGTTCTTAAGTCGCAGCTCGACAGGTACAGTGACCTGGAGAACGATGTGGAAAAACTCGCCGACTTCAGTGCGTACAACAGCCTTGTCGATTTTGCAGGACGCATAATCTATGATGAGAACGGGGTGGAAGTCTTTAATTTCGGAAAACACAAGGGGAAACCGGTGGAGAAAGTCCTAAAGGACGATCCGTCATACTATTCCTGGATGATGAACGGCGATTTCCCCCTCTACACAAAGAAGATCCTCACTGAAATCAAACTCAGGTCATTCGGCAAAGGACAACTTTAAAATGAAAATTATCTGTATCGGGATGAACTATCGCAGGCATGCCATCGAGATGGGCAGGCCGTATCCGACTGAACCGGTTGTGTTCATGAAACCCGACTCCGCGCTGCTTAAGAAAAACAAACCTTTCTTCCTTCCCGGTTTTTCGAATGATATCCAGTATGAACTCGAAATTGTAGTGAAGATATCGAAGCTTGGTAAATCGATCTCTCCTAAATTCGCTCCGAGATATTATGATGAGATTACTGCCGGCATTGACATAACGGCACGTGATATCCAGACAAGGCTTTCAAAGTCAATGCTGCCATGGGAGATATCAAAGGGATTTGACGGCGCCGCTCCTGTCGGTGACTTCATTCCTTTAAGTTCAGCGGGGGATATCAGGAATCTCGATTTCCGTCTTGAGATAAATGAAAGGATTGTACAGCAAGGCAATACATCCGACATGATTTTCGGAGTTGATGAGCTGATTTCATATATTTCCCAATACTTTACTCTGAAAACGGGCGACCTGATTTTCACGGGCACTCCTTCGGGTGTAGGTCCTCTGAAGCGTAACGACAATCTGGTTGCCTATATCGGAGATAAACCCCTCCTCGATTTTCTGATCAAGTGATTCAATCCGGTTCTTAGTTGAACCAGTATGACAACTTCACAACAAGGCCCCGGTTTTTCGACCGCAGGTCTCCGTCGTAAGGATTGCCAAAGCTGTTGTTTAGTATGTCGCCTGCCCAGGAGTTTTCTGTATACACAATGAACAGATCTGATACCGGTGCAAACCTCCACTGGAAACGAAGGTTAAGATTCAGGTTGTCAACCTGGTTGTTGTATTGTATAAAACTTGTAAAGAACAGGTTGTCAGTAAATGTAAAATCAAACCTGGGACCAATGAGTAGTAGTTTTGCACTGTTATAAGGGTCAGGCAGATTAATATCATTGTAGGTAGTGACAAGCGCCAGGCTGCCATACGGCTGGACACGGTAATTCACTTCGCCGTTCAGGGTGAGCCGGTCGCCGTTGTAATACCCTCCGTACCTGGCCGCAAGAGAGAAGTTGAACATCTTTCTGTTGTCTGAAACGTAAGTTGCACCGGCTTCATTCCAGTTGAAATTCTCTCCGGCCGGCAACTTAAGCCCTCCCGTATTGGTTGGATCGAATGGTTGAAGCAGTTTAATGTAGTTATCCTTTACATCGACTGAAAAGGAACTCTTGTTCAGAAAGTCGATCCTGTACATTAGATTTGTTTCCCTGTCGGTGAGAGAAAATGAGTTATAGGGATCAAGGTAGGTGTCGAGTTTCAGCACAGGCCCATGACTGATAATACTCTTGCTTTCGGGAAAGAATTTGTACTGGAACGATCCGTTCAGCTGGTAATAGCCCATTCTCCTGACATATCCTGTCTCGGCATTATACCCCGAACCTGTAAAGGCCTGATTGACAGAAGCCGTTACGAAAGGTGTGGAATAAGTTAAATTAGTTGCCATCGCAGCTTCTTTCAGAGTGAGATCTTCCACAAGATTCTGGTGGTAATATACCTTGCCATTCCACCTGTTGTCGGGTGTGGCAAGGTTATATTCAAGTCCTGCCACCCTGTTATACTTGTTCCCTGTAAAGTTTTCGTCATCATTAGTATTCATAACCTGCTTGTTTATCAGGAATCCCGTGACGCTCGACCTGCTGAAAACCAGTCTCTGGAGGGCAGCCACCATGTAGTTGGCTGCATGGACCTCATCATTTTTTCCTGTCTGGATATCCATTATACCTATCCTCCACCTGTCGCCAAGGTTCCCGCTCAGCCTTGCTCCAGCCATGACCGGATTATCAAGGCCTATCCTTCTGGAAAAGAAAGGCCTTACCCTGTCGGTTCCCAGACTTGCGAAAAGGTCGCTGTTTTCCAGATAGAACTGTCTCTTCTCAGGGAAGAAGAGTTCATATCTGTCAAGATTTGTCTGTTGTCTATCCACCTCCACCTGAGAATAATCGGGATTCAATGTCAGATCGAGGTTGAGTGATGTAGAGAGGATCATCTTTGCATCAACCCCTGCATTCCATTTCCATTTTGTAGCTTCTCCGGCCTCAAAATCGCGTGTAACCTTAGCTGTTGCATAAGGAATAAGAGAAAAGCGCAGCCCGGCCTTGTCCCTTGGTTCATCCCAGACAAGAGTTCCTACAAAGGGAAGCGAACAGTGAGGAAACTGCCGGGGCATCGGGGCCCAGGCCGATTTCTCGTTATTCTTGAGGTCGAGCCGTCCGAAATTTATCCCCCATTCCGTATCCCCCTCGAAGTACCTTAAACTCCTGAACGGGATGCTTACCTCGGTAACCCACTTGTCGTCATAACTCTTCACTTCCGACTTCCATTTGATGTCCCAGCTGTAATCCACCTTGGTGCCTTCATACTGCAATCCCTCAGTCTGTGCACCGGCTGCCGATATTCCAAACGCGAAACCGTTTGTGAGGTCATTGTATGTGTTCAGGAAAAACATGAAGTTGTCGTTGTTTGAGAAACCGAAATCCCTGCGAAGCGATTCAACCGGTCTCTTTCCGGGAGTGGGATCGTGACAGATTATCCCCAGATAGAGGTTTGACTTGTCATAAGTCAGCATCACCTGGGTTTTTGCAACAGGATATCCCGTGTCGGTAGGAGTTACCCGCTGAAAATCCACAGTCCGTTCAGCCAACGACCAAGGCTCCTCATCAAGAACCCCGTCGATTGTGAAAGGCTTGTCTGTTTTATTTATGTGGATCCTGTATTTATCCCGGTTGACGGCCCTGACCTGACTTAGGAGAGAACCTTCTGAACAAATCAGCAGAAGAATGGCAGCAACAATAGTATATCGTGGCATCAGGAATTTAAATTTTGGTGAAGATAAAGAATTGGTTTGTGAATATTAAATTCTATTTTTATGCAATTGCTCATCCAGTCTTGATTTTAGAGATTTTTCACATTTCGGAAACACCTGTGATGTGATATAAGAAGTTTGAAAATTATTGTTATGAAGATTTATATTTCCAACGATGCAAATGAACTGGGCTCAGAATCCGCCGCATTGATTTCAGCTAAACTGAATGAAATAATTGCCGCCAGGGGCGAGGCCAGAATAGTCGTTTCAACAGGCAGTTCTCAGTTTGAAATGTTCAGGGAGCTGGTGATGCACAATATCAACTGGCAAAAGGTGGAGGTGTTTCATCTCGATGAATATATCGGGATCCCGATCTCACATAAGGCAAGCTTCAGGAGCTATCTTTACGATAGATTCATCAGCCTCGTTCCGGTGAGACGGTTCCACAGCATCAATGTGGAAGGAAACATTGATAACGAGATAAGCGAACTTACAAGTTCGATCCGGAATAAACCTGTTGATCTTGGTATAATCGGCATAGGCGTCAACGGACATATTGCATTCAACGACCCGCCTGCCGATTTCGATACAAGGAATGCTTATATAAAGGTAAAGCTTAACAGGGAATGCAAACTCCAGCAGGTTAATGAAGGATGGTTCGGTTCGCCTGAAGAGGTTCCCGACATGGCTGTCTCGATGAGTGTGTGGCAGATAATGCAATGCAGGACAATCATTTCTGTTGTTCCCCACAAGGCAAAGGCTGATGCTGTAAAGCTTGCACTTTCCCAAAGCGTGAACAACATGGTGCCTGCAACAATTCTTAAGCAACACTCCGACTGGCATCTTTTTCTCGACAGGGAATCAGCAGGCGGTATAATCAGAATTTAACCCGGGAAAGACTCTCGGGGCCATAATTGATGAATCCCGCACAAAAAAATGCTTTAATGAACAGAACAGGAGAAGTAAGAGGTCTGCACTATGATTCAGGCAAACCGGTAAATATAAAATTCAGCGGCGGACTAATCAGCTCGGTAGATGAAATCCCGATGTCGGAAGAGCTTAACGATATCTTTATTTCACCCGGGCTTATCGACAATCAGATAAACGGGTACGTTGGAGTTGATTTTTCCGATCCGGCACTCAGCAGCATGAGGATGAGGTTGGCTGTCGATGCAATAAGAAAGGACGGAGTAACTTCATTCTTCCCCACAATAATTACTGGCGGCCATGAAAATCTTATAAGGATTTTCAGGAATCTCTCAAGGGGGTTACAGGACGATGAAGAGGTAAGAACTTCCGTTGCCGGGTTTCACCTCGAAGGACCATATATCTCGCCCGAAGCCGGTTACTTTGGCTGCCATCCCGCTGAATTCATCAGGAAACCATCATGGGATGAATTTATGCAATACCAGGATGCCGCCGCCGGAAATATCCGTCAGGTTACAATCAGCCCCGAGATTGAAGGGGCTATGGATTTCATCGGCCGATGTGTAAGGCAGGATATAATTGTCTCAATTGGACATACAAATGCCAGTGCGGCTCAGATTATGGAGGCTGTTGACAGGGGAGCCAGGTTGTCAACTCATCTGGGGAACGGATGTGCAAACCTGATCGACAGACACAGAAACCCGATATGGCCGCAACTGGCTAACGACCTGCTGACACCATCAATAATCGCCGACGGTCATCATCTTCTTCCTGAAGAAGTCAGGGTATTTTTCAAGGTGAAGGGTCCGGACAATTTAATTCTTACATCTGATGTAACCCATTTCATGGGAATGGAACCAGGCAATTATGTGTTCCTCGGTAGTGATATTGTCCTGTCAGCCGACGGACTTATTAAAAACCCGGCACTTGACTGCCTGGCAGGGGCATCACTTCCACTCAAAACAGGAGTTGGAAATGTGATTAAATTCACCGGCTGCACCCTGGGTCAGGCTGTAAATCTGGCTTCAGGGAATGTTTCATCAGCCTGCAGAATAAGCGGACGCGGTACGCTTGAACCCGGCATGAGGGCGGATCTCATCCTGTTCAGCATGGAAGATTTTATTATGTCACTCAAAAAAGTAATTGTAAACGGAAGGGAGAATGCCCCTCAGCCGGGAAACTAACCTGTATATAAAATGGCAAGCATCGATTATATAGTTCTTATAGGCTACTTTGTCCTTATAACGGCATTTGGCATCTGGATTTCAAGGAAGATCAAAACAAGCGACAGCTACTTCAGGGGCGACAGGAAGTTCAAGTGGTACATAATGCTTGGGCAGGCTTTTGGTGTCGGAACGCATGCCGAAATGCCTGTCGCCCAGACGGGGGCGACATTCAGTAACGGATTTGCCACAATCTGGTACCAGTGGAAGAACATGCTTATAACTCCGTTCTACTGGCTGATAGCTCCCTTTTACCGCAGGAGCGAGCGAACTACTGTGGGTGAGATAATCGAAGACAGGTATGGAAGAACAATGGGACTTGTATATTCAATATTTGCAATTGTCTTTTTTGTATTCAGCATGGGTGTCATGCTGCAGGGTGCAGCCAAGGTCATTTCAGTTGCTTCAGGCAATATTTTCTCTCCGAACATGATTGTTCTTGTAATGACTATGGCATTCATTATCTACAGTTTCGCCGGCGGCCTTGTAGCTGCTGCATATACAGATTTCATCCAGTCGTTCCTTATAATAATTCTGTCGATTATGCTGATTCCGCTTGGCCTTAAGGAGGTGGGTGGGTTTCATGCAATGAGGCAGGTTCTTCCTGATCATTTCTTTGACGTTTTCAACAGCGCCAGCGGTATTGATGCTTTTACAATTGCAATGCTTGCAGTTAACGGAATTGTGGGGATAACTGCTCAGCCGCACATGGTATCGATGTGTGCAACCGGTAATACCGAGAGGGCAGGAAGGATCGGACAGACGTTCGGATCGATGGTGAAAAGGCTGATAACAATCGGATGGGCCATTACAGGGCTTGTTGTCGCTGCTCTTGTGATAATGAAAGGGGTGAAACTTCCTGATTCCGAGATGGCTTTCGGATATGCCTGCAGTGTTCTGCTTGTTCCCGGCCTCGTCGGGTTGATGCTGGCGGCAATTCTGGCAGCAAATATGTCGTCATGTTCCAATTTCATGGTAAATACAGGAGCCCTCTTTACGCAAAACATATATAAGAAATACATTAATCCGCAGGCCACAGATCTGAAGCTGCTGTGGATGGGACGTTATTCGGGCCTGGGAATCTCTGTTATGGCCTTGCTTTTTGCACTTGGTGTAAAGAATGTACTTCACGGATTCCTGTTTGTCGAAACACTGGCAGCTTTTATGGGAATAATTTTCCTTGGCGGGATAATCTGGAAAAGAGCAAACAGATACGGAGCTGCAGCCGCTGTAGTAGTATCACTTTCTGTTTACTACACTGCCAACTTCATTTCTACAGGTGAACTGGTCCTTGTCTACAAGTGGATGCCGGCCCCCTTTGGACTGGCAATGCTGTCGGGATTCTTCGTGTTCTGGCTGGTTAGTATTCTGACCCAGCCTGAGGACAAGGAGAGGATCGAAGCCTTATTCGACAACATGAGGCGGAAATCTGATGCTGATTACACCGGCCCCGACGGGCTTAAGCCACTTGGGGAGCTATCGGGTGATGATCTCCTTCTGCTCGATCTTCCAGGTTGGGGGAAAAAAGAACGACGTCGTAACTTTTTCAGACGGTACAGGGAAGATCTTGTCGGTTTTGCCCTGAGCTGGGTGATGGTCGGACTGCTTATCCTGATCGCATGGGCCTTTATGCAGATATAGTTTCAGTTTGTCTTTTTGATAATATCCTGGTACTGAAATCGGAATTGAAAATCCTGGTTAAGACTTTAGCATACAGGATAAGGTAAAGAATCATTGAAACAAGCCAGAGAACCATAATGTTGAACGGTAATGTCAATATCTGCCTGTCACCGATTTTCTTGTAGGGGGCATAGAAATGAGCACGACCGTTTCCTGAAACGGGTTTCATGTACGCAGGTTCGAATTTCTGAATTATTTTATCCCTGGTTTCAATAATTCTTTGAATTGAGAATTCGTCAAGTAATATCTCCCTCAGCCTCTTGTTTGTATTATCATTCTTCAGCTCCAGGAAGGCGGTTTCCCCCATCCGGGCCACCATTGCCAGAGTAACAGAGTCTTTTTTCATCAGGTTTGTTTTCCTGATTGAATTAAACCGGTGTGCAAGACTGTCAAGGTAATGTTCGGTTTTGCCGGCAACGGCGCTGTCGAACCTTTGAGTGTTCAGTGATGAAATCAGCTCCTCCGGCGGAGGATCAAATCCGGCTTCTTCTGACAAAAGCCTTATATACTTTGTCAGCTTTCCGAAATTATCCGAAACAATTTCTCCGAACCCGGAGCTGTCATTGTAGTTCCGGCATATCCTCAGGTCATTCTTCAGGGCATTGACAAGAAATGATGCATACCAGGTGTTCTGACTCGTCTCCATATCGTACCTGAAGAAATTTCTATCAAACCTGTTGTTTTTGAATTGTTCTGTAGCAAGTGCTTCATAAGCCCACCGGGCAGGCATCATATCGCCCAGAACAGGCACATATTCAATGAATGTTTTTTCTTTCCTGTGGAGACTGTCGAATCTTACAAGCACGCCGCTGAAAAGCAGCTGGGGTATTATTATGAATGGAATGAGAACATATATTGTGGCTGCCGAGTTGAACGCCGATGAGATGTTCAGCCCTATAAGATTGGCAAGACAGGAGGAACTGAACAATATTATCCAGTATGTAATTGTCATCCCCTTGATCCCGAGTATAAGGTTCCCGGCAATCACAAACGATAATGTCTGAACGGCAGAGACCAGAAACATCAGAATTATCTTTGAGTTTATGTAGCTGAACCAGCTGAGGTTCAGAAAAGATTCCCTCTTGAGAATTTTACGATCCTTGACGATTTCCTCCGCACTTATTATAAGTCCCATGAAAAACGCAGTTATGACACACATGAACATATATGCCGGCAGGTTTTCATTCTCGCGAAGACTGTAAGACTCTCCCGAAACGTTCCGTGTGAAAAATGCAAGCAGAACGGCAAGGACAGGAGCTCCGAGGAGGCTGATCACCATGTACTGCCTGTCGGCAATCTTTGATAGCAGATCACGCAAAAAGAAGATTACCGACTGTTTTGCAAGGCCAGGTATTGAATAATTGTTTTCAGGAAGCGGTTCTTTGGCTACGGTTCTTTCAGGGAATATCCTGTCTTTTTCCTGCCTGAAGCTGTCAGCCCATTCAGCGGGTGACACCCTTCTCAGCCGGGTTGGCTTGCCATATTCATTGACAACCTTGGATTCTATGATCCTGAGAAGCTGGTCGGTATCCACATTGCCGCAGGTTATGCATTGATCTTCAGTGGCATTTGCCAGGTTGGTGCGGGTTTTGAACCATATCACAGTCTCGTTTGGATTACCGTAATAAATCAGGTATCCACCCCTGTCAAGTATCATTATCCGGTCAAACATCTTGTAGATATCCGATCCCGGCTGATGAATTGTCGTTATTACGAGTTTTCCCTTGTAAGTCTGTTCCTTGAGCATGTTCATCACAGTCTCCGCATCGACCGATGATAGTCCTGAAGTGGGCTCATCAACAAAAAGGATAGTCGGTTCCCGGATGAGTTCCAGGGCAATATTCAGCCTTTTGCGCTGTCCCCCGCTTATAACCTTATTGACAGGGCTGCCAACCTTAAGATCCTTTATTTCATAGAGATCGAGATCGTTCAGGATTTTTTCAACCTCTTCCCTGATCCTTGCCTCTCCGAAATTGTTCAGACACATCCTGGCGTTGTAGTAAAGGTTCTGGAACACAGTGAGCTCCTCATACAGGAGGTCGTCCTGCGGCACATATCCGATAACCCCTTTCAGGTGTTCTCTGCCTTCAGAGGAATGGATATCATATCCGTTTATAAGCACACTGCCGGTGTCGGGCCTGAAAATTCCGCTCAGGACATTAAGCAGCGTTGATTTGCCTACCCCGCTTCCTCCCATGATCCCAACCAGTTTTCCCGATTCTTCATGGAAGGTGAAGTTTTGTATTCCATTGTCACTTTCCCTGTACCTGAGACTTATATCCCTTGCATCAAGATATACCCTTTGATTGAACTCAGCCCCTGTAAAAACGTCCGCAACATCGTTATAGTAGATTGCATTCACGGAAGCGCCCCTGATAGATGATCCGTGATCGAATACATAAGTCTGTTCCGGGTAAATATTCTGCCCGTTAAGCAAAAGATCTTCCCTGCCGTCGTACTTCATCAGCAGGGTATTTGTACTGGCTACATTCAGAAATGAAAATCTTCCCCTTAGATTTTCGTTTGAGATGTGTTTGATCCCTTCACGGTCTGAGTAATCATTGCCATCGATTACAAGCAGCCGTTCCTCCCTTGTTATATCCTTTCCGGGAACAAGAATGAATCCAAGTATGTCCTGGTATTCAGTCTGATGAATATTAAATGCCGACGCAACTGTCTCGAGAAAATCAAGTTCCTTTTCAGAAACTTCAGAACTGAAAGATATGAAATCCATGAGCTGAACCAGAACGTATATTTTCTGCTTCTGCTGAAGTTCTTCGTTGATCTTCTCACAGATTGCAAGTATCCTGATTGAAGTCAGCGATGTCCGTTTGCGGTCTTTGATGCTGTCCTTCAGAATACCATCAGGATAATAAAGCCTGAGGTACTCATCAAAGATCTCCATGTATTTAAGCACCTGTTCATTGTTCAGATGCTTCGACAAAAACAAACGCACAACATCCCGCCCCCTGATTGATATCTCCTTTTCGGCATGGACATCACTTATTAGTGCGAAAAGCCTTATGAGAGCTTTTAGAATGGGCTCACTCATTCCCCGGTGAATTAATTAAAACTGCCAGTTCGATTTTTATGCTTCCGTCGCATGAGATTTCGATGGAATGCTATCTTTGCTAAAGAATTTCAAGTTACTGATAAAATCTGATCCGGAAAAATTATTTTAGCCGAACTTTCCGGAAATTATGCCTCCGGGTTTTTGTAAGGGACTATTACGATTTCGTTTCAAACGGCTCCCATGGAGAAGCTGATAATAAATCCGACAGTCTTTACACCAAAGGTCATCCTTGATCATGAGGAGCATTTACTGGAAATCGGCGGAGAGTCGCGACCCCAGGATGTTCGCGAGTTTTATTTTCCCATTTTTAAGTGGATGAATGATTTCAGTGACAGCCTGATCAGTTCAGATGACAGTTCAAAACCTGTAATCATCAGTTTTAATTTCAATTACTTCAATTCAGGATCAGCAAAATGCATTCTTGATATCTGCAAGATCCTTGCAAGAATGCGTTCGCGGGAGATAGAAGCCTCAGCCAGATGGCATTACATGGCGGGCGATGAAGACATGCTCGAGGCCGGCAGGGAGATAGCCCGGATTGTGGACCTGCCATTCGAATTTCTGGAATCAGATCTGAAACCCCATGATTGATCTCTTTGAGCACCTTGCCGAACCTGTCGCACAGAGTCTTTATGACAATCTCAGAAAGATCCGCGGAATTTCGCCCACCGGACGTCCGCTTGGGAAGAACAATGAAGATCCGGGGAAGAATGAAAAGCAGTTCTGGATAGACTACGCTTCGGCGATACCGGAGAAATTCAGCTCCATCGGTCTGTTTTTAAGGCCATATGGTGAATATTGCAGAACCTGTATACTTACTGACAATGAGATTGAAACCTTAGTTTCGAACGACCTTGACAGATTCCCGGAAGAGCCTCGCACCTCCGGCAGACGCCTTTTGTTTCGGGATCTTAACTATTTCATCCCGGCGACACTTAAAAAAGCCGGATTCGAGCTCATAAGAAAGGAGGAAGTTTCCGGGATAGATTTTCCCCTTATTCTAAAGATTGCCAGGGTGGTTCACGCTACCTACATTCATCAGGTGATGAAACAATCCTCCGCTGATCCCCGGGCAGAAAGACCGGAAGCTGCAGAATTCGATGATCTTCCACGCGAAATGCTGCAGTCAAACATTGACTTTGCCGCTCATTTCCCGACAAGGTTGCTTGCCATAGGTTACAGGATAAGACCAGTAAGGAAAGGTTATAAAGCACGGGCTCTTCATCTTAATGACTCCGAAGTGGAGATAATGGCAAAAGTGGAACACCTGAGGTGGAGCTGGGAAAAAAGGCTTGACGGTTGGATTTATGGAGATGTAAAGGATTCCGGGAAAAAATGCCACCCGTGCCTGGTTCCATATGATGACCTGAGTGAGAACGAAAAGGAAAAGGACCGGGAGCTTGTGAGGCTGACTCCTGCAATACTCCGCGACATAAGATATGAAGCATACCCTGTATCGCCGGCCCAGATAAGCAGGCTGTCGTACGCCATAAAGCCCCAGAGTGCAATCCACAGGCTTTTGTCGGGTACAAATGAACTGAGTGCCGGCATCCATAAGCTCGCTGAGAACTCTCCTCCGATCAGGGAAAAACTCAGTTCACTTGATGAAAAGATCCGGCTTACAATAAGCGAAGTGGAGGGCAGCTATAATTATGCAAGGCACATTCAGGAAGCGTTTCTTCCAGATGATCTGGATATCCGTGAATGCTTCCCCGAAAGTTTTGTCCTTTTTGAGCCTAAGGATATTGTGAGCGGAGACTTTTATCTGTTCAGCAGGAGTGAGGGAAATGTAATTTTTGCTCTTGCCGACTGTACCGGTCATGGCATTCCGGCTGCACTTATAAGCACAATCGGATACGGAATTCTCGATCAGACTGTGAATATCCTGAAAATAACCGATCCAGCCGAAGCTCTTTGCAATCTTTTTTCCGGCATTCACAGATTCCTGCGGAAGGATACTGCCGTATCCGGAGTGCCGGACGATATGGCTATCGTACTCTGCAGTTATGATACGCATACAAGGAACATGATTTATTCAGGTGCCGGCAACATGATTTTTCAAGTGACCGGAGGAAAGATTTCAGATAATCTATCAGGAAGTATCTCAGAAGAGTCCTTTAGTAACGGCAAATACAATTTTACGGACAGAAGTCTTCAGCTTAATCCAAATGACGCACTTTACATCTGTTCCGACGGATTTGCCGACCAGTCCGGGGGCGGCAGCCACAAGCGCTACAACAGCAAACGGCTGCGTGATTTTTTATTACAGATAAGTGATTACCCGATGACGGAGCAGGGTGATTTGCTGTACGAGGAATTCGAGCGATGGCGCGATGAGAAGAACAGGGATGAAGATCAGACGGACGATATAACCGTGATCGGAATCCGGATTTGATTCCAACGGCTGCCGGGTACCCAAATCTTTATTTGACTTGCCTTCATTTGTTTCATAACTTTAACAATAAATTAGTAAATAACGGTGCATTGTATGAGGTATGAGGCAGACTGAATCAGAACCAGAACCAGAAACCAGCAACAAAAAAAAAGTTGGCAGTTGGCAGCAGGCAGTTGGCAGGATTTGGAGCCCTGAGCCCTGAGCCAGTAACCAGAAACCAGAAACCAGAAACCAGAAACCAGAAACAATTAAAAAGTTGGCAGTTGGCAGCAGGCAGTTGGCAGGATTTGGAGCCCTGAGCCCTG